>JBNLBB010000189.1:0-4538 GCA_050302415.1 Gammaproteobacteria bacterium
GCGGATGTGACGGTCGAGGGGCAGAGCCGTGAACTCACGGTGCTCTTTTCCGATATCCGAGGATTCACCTCCATTTCGGAAAACCTGGACCCCAAGGAACTCACCCGTCTGATGAACGACGTGCTCACACCCATGACTCACGTCATTCACCAGCACCGCGGCACCATCGACAAGTACATGGGCGACGCCATCATGGCGTTCTGGGGCGCACCACTCGATGATCCGGATCATGCCAGCAATGCGGTGAGTGCGGCCCAGGCCCTGATCCGGCGCCTGCTGGAGCTGCAGAGCGAATTTGAAAAACGCGGGTGGCCACCGGTCAACGTGGGGGTCGGGGTCAGCACCGGGGTGATGAGCGTCGGCAACATGGGTTCGGAGTTCCGCATGGCCTACACGGTGATGGGCGACGCGGTAAACCTGGGGTCACGCCTGGAGGGGCTCACCAAGGAGTACGGCGTCAACATCATTGTCAGCGAAAACACCCGCAACGCAGCCCCCGGTTTTGTCTACCGGGAGCTGGATCGGGTGCGGGTCAAGGGCAAGGATCAGCCGGTCACCATTTTCGAACCGCTGGGCACGGTCGAAGAGATGGATGCCAACCGGCAACAGGAGCTGCAAAAATTCGCCCGCTTCCTGGATTGCTATCGAGCGCAGCAATGGGAACCCGCAGCCGGACTGATTCGAACGCTGCAGCAGCAGGCTGGACCCCATTCACAGACGCTCTACCAGCTGTACGCCCAACGGATCGAGACCTACCGCCAGGCGCCGCCCGGTCCTGCCTGGGACGGGGTCTTCACCCACACCAGCAAATAGCCGGAGGATTTTCCGGGTCAGCCGCCCAGCAGGGCGGACACCTCCCGTTGCGGTCGCGAACGGCGCCGGTTGCGCGATCCTGCCGGTTTGCCGGCGGGTTGTTGCTGGGCCTGCTGTTGCTGCGGGCGACCACCCGGTTTCCGGGCCTCACCCTGCGCCGGCCGCTCCTGGCGCGGCTGCCGGTCGGCGCTGCGTGCCGGTCGGTTGCGCTGCTGGTTGCCGGATGGCTGCGGGCGTCCCCGGGACTGACGGCGGCCGTTCTCGATCGGCTCGGCGGCAATGCGCGGATCGGGCGCGTAGCCGTCGATCACCACGCGGGGGATTTCACGGTTCAGCAGGCGCTCGATATCGCGCAGCAGCTTGAGTTCATCCACACAGACCAGCGACATCGCTTCGCCTTCGCGTCCGGCGCGCCCGGTGCGGCCGATGCGGTGCACGTAATCCTCGGGCACATTGGGCAGCTCGTAGTTGACCACGTGCGGCAGTTGGTCGATGTCCAGACCGCGCGCCGCGATATCGGTGGCCACCAGCACGCTGACGGCGCCCGATTTGAAATCGGCCAGGGCCCGGGTGCGGGCACCCTGACTCTTGTTGCCATGGATCGCGGCGGAGCTGATGCCGTCCTTCTCCAACTGCTCGGCAAGGCGGTTGGCACCGTGCTTGGTGCGCGTGAACACCAGCACCTGGCGCCAGCGCTGGGAGCCGATCAGGAAGGAGAGCAACTCGCGCTTGCGCGCCTTGTCCACCGGATGCACCACCTGCGCGATGCGCTCGGCAGCGGTATTGCGGCGGGCCACCTCGATCAGAGTCGGGCGGTTGAGCAGGCGGTCGGCCAGCTGCTTGATCTCGTCGGAGAAGGTGGCCGAAAAGAGCAGGTTCTGGCGCTGTTTGGGGAGCAGTGCAAGCACCCGCTTGATGTCGTGGATGAACCCCATGTCGAGCATGCGGTCGGCTTCGTCCAGCACCAGAATTTCCACCTGGGAGAGGTCAACGGTCTTCTGCCCGGCGTGGTCCAGCAGGCGGCCGGGCGTGGCCACCAGGATATCCACGCCGCGACGCAGCTTGTCGATCTGCGGGTTGATGCCCACGCCGCCAAAGATGACCGTGGATTTCAGGGGCAGGTGCTTGCCGTAGGTGTTGACGCTCTCATGAACCTGGGCGGCCAGTTCGCGGGTTGGGGTCAGAATCAGCGCGCGCAGCGGGCGGCGGCTGGCCGGGCGCGGCGCCGCCAAGGAGAGCCGCTGCAGCAGCGGCAGGGTGAAACCGGCGGTTTTGCCGGTGCCGGTCTGGGCGCCGGCGAGAATATCGCCCCCCTGCAGGATGGCCGGGATGGCCTGGGACTGGATGGGGGTGGGCGTGGTGTAGCCGTGTTCGGCGATCGCACGCAACAATTCGGCCGACAGGCCGAGGGAATCGAATGACATGTAAAAAAACTCCGGAACCGGCCTTTGCGATCTTTAAGTCGCATTCGGTCAAGGCGGGAACATTTGAAAAAAGCGAGTCAGGGGACGCCGAAAGGGAGGACCAAGACTGAAAATGGCGCAGACCGAAGTGCGCCGGATGCGCGAATCCTAGCAGATACCGTGTGGCTTTGTCTGAAAATTTCCCTTGGAAAACTTTGCATCAGTTGAGCTGGGACAACTGTTCGTCTGACCGGGGGCGCGGCGCCGGCCAGGCGGCGTAGAGTGGTGCGGGCATAACCTGGATGGGAGGTCTTCATATGAATCGACAAGTTATCGCCATGGCGGCAGCTTTTTTGTGCGCCCCAACGGTATCCACCGCCGATGTCGTAATTGCAGATGATCTGATCGTCAATTTCAGCTCCCTCTGTGTCGGCCCCGACTGTGTGGATGGTGAGGCATTTGGTTTCGATACCATCCGGCTGAAGGACAGTGATCCGCAGATCCGGTTTGTGGATACCAGCAATTCGGCATCTTTTCCCACCAACGATTGGTTGATGGGGATCACGGATATTCCAACACCCCGGTTTTTTGTGGAGGACGCCACCTCCACAGCCACAGTTCTGATTCTGGAGGGCGGCGCCAATGGAGGTGTGGCGCTGGGGGCCAATTCCGAGTTGGTCGTGGACTCCATATCGGTCGGTGCCAGTGGTACGGAAAGACGGGTGGTCCATGTCGCCGAGGGGGTTGACGATACGGATGCGGTCAATCTCGGGCAATTCAATGCCTTTGCCGCGACAGTCACCGCTGATCTGCCCACCATTGATGCCAGTATTGCGGATTTGCAGGCGCAGATAGCCACCATCAGTACCCGGATCAACCAGCTGGCAGACCGGGTCGATGCACTGGAGTGAGGAGCGCACCATGAGCACACTGAAAGGCACTCTGCTTGCATTGGGGCTGCTTGGTGTTGCCCACGTTGGCTGGGCGGACTCCGTGGTATCCGATGATCAAATCGTGATCGGCAATGCCTGCATCGGCGGGGATTGCGTCAATGCGGAAGTATTCAGCGAGACGTTCCGTCTCAAGGAAAACAATCTGCGGATCCGGTTTTTCGACAATACCGATCTGTCATTGCCCGATGCGGACTGGGCACTTGTCGCCAATGATTCGGCCAATGCTGGAGCAGAACGGCTCTCTGTGGAGCAACATCTGCAGGACCAACCGGTGCTCAGCGATGGCAGCGCCCAGGCCTATGACTGTTCGGCCGGGCCTCCTGGTGTCCTGTTGACCGGTGTCTTTGTGCCCGCAGGAGAGCCGGTCATTGACCCTGGCACTTGCGCACCGGTCGTAAGCGCCGTTGACTACCGCCTGCTCACCTTGGGCAACAGTACCGGCAACAGCGTGGCGCTGGGATTCGACAGCGAATCGGTTGCCGGAGCAGTCTCCCTGGGCAAGCCTGATCTTTTGCGGCGGCTTGTCCATGTGGCGGAAGGGTTGGCCGACACGGATCTACTGGTGCTTGGAAATCTGAACGGGTATCCGCCCTATGTCGCGCTCCAGACCGTCGCGGCTCTCCAGACCCAGGTGGCGCAGCTCAACGCGCAGTTGGACGGTATTGAGGCGCTGATAGAAGAGGAAGAAAAGGGGGGCGGTGGTTCATCCGGAATCGGGGCGGTCGGTAGCTATTGGATCGCGCTGCTGTGCCTGCTGGTCTTTGTCTCCCTCGTCCGGTTGCCGCATGACCGGTGCCTGGGTGCCCGACGGGAAACGGTCTAGCGCACGGCGGGATTGCGGAATTCCAAAAACAGAGAGCGGCCGATCGGCCGCTCTCTGTTTTCTGGGGAGGCGTCTATTTGGAGTACTTGGCGATCGCCTTCACCGCCTTGCCATAAAGACCCGCGCCGTCGATGCCATGTTGTCCCATCTCCACAATCCACTCATCCTTCAGCTCGGCGGTGGCCGCCTGCCAGCGGGCTGCCTCAGTGGCATCCAGTGTGATGATCCGGTTGCCGGCATCCACCGCTCCCTGACGTCCGGGTGCATCGCCCTCGTCCATGACCCGTCCCATCCATTGCGCGGTGGCCATGCCGGAGTTGTTGTCGATCACCTTTTTCAGATCATCCGGCAATTTCGCGTAGGCCTCCTTGTTCATCGCAAAGACAAAGAACGAGGTGTGCAGGGGCGTGGGAAAGGTGGTGTGGTTGTGCACCAGTTCGTGCACCTTCAGCGGCCGCACCACTTCCCAGGGAATGATGGCGCCGTCGATCACTCCCTTGCTCAGGGATTCGGGAATGGCGGGTACCGGCATGCCCACCGGGATCG
>JBNLBB010000190.1:0-4520 GCA_050302415.1 Gammaproteobacteria bacterium
CGAAGAGGAGATGTTCGATGAGCAGCCGCGCAGCCAGACCGATGAGGACAACGACCGCCTGCCCCCGCGCCACTACCGGGAGTGGGACTACCAGACCCAGAGCTACCGCCCGGATTGGGTAAGCCTCTACGAGAGCCTGCACCCGTCCGGCGAGGCGGCCTTTGTCGAGCAGCTGCTGACCCGCCATCGCGGCCTCGCCAAGCAGCTCAAGCGCATCCTCGATCTGCTCAAGCCCCAGGACTACCGGCGGCTGCGCTACCAGGAGGAGGGGAGTGAGCTGGACCTGGACGTGGCGGTGCGCTCGCTCATCGAGTTCCGCAGCGGCCACACCCCGGACCCGCGCATCAACATGAGCCACACCCACGCCGGGCGCAGCATCGCCGTCACCCTGCTGCTGGATCTCTCCCAGTCGCTGGCCATGACCCCGGAGGGCTGCAGCCAGACGGTGCTGGAGCTGAGCCAGGAGGCGGTCGCCCTGCTCGCCTGGGCGGTGGACTGCCTGGGCGACGAGTTCGCCATCGCCGGGTTCTCATCGAACACCCGGCACGAGGTGCGCTACCAGCACATCAAGGGTTACTCGGAGACCTGGGACGACACGGTCAAGGCGCGGCTGGCGGCCATGAAAGCCGGGTACTCGACGCGCATGGGCGCCGCCCTGCGCCACGCCGGCCACACCCTGGCCTCGCGCCAGGCCGACAAGAAGCTGCTGCTGGTGCTCACCGACGGCGAGCCCTCGGACATCGACGAAACCGATCCGCGCCACCTGATCGAGGACAGCCGCAAGGCGGTGCAGGAGCTGGACCGCCAGGGGATCTACACCTACTGCATCAACCTGGACGACCGGGCCGACGACTACGTGCAGGACATCTTCGGGCGCCGCTACACCGTCATCGACCGGGTCGAACGCCTCCCCGAACGCCTGCCCCAACTCTTTCTCGCACTGACCGGCTGACCCGCCAACGGAAAAACCGCAGTACGCGGCATCGCACGCACTGCGGTGAGGATCGGGCCCGGTGAATCAGAAGGAGAATACCTGGCGATCTCCAGCCCCTTCGAGCACGGCGGCAGCCCCCATCCAGGCGGCATTGGAAATCATGTTGTCGTCGGTCACGCCGTGCGTCTTGCCGCAGGGCGGGCAGACGCCAATCCGGCCGCCGTTGTCCAGGTAGGTCTGCATCAGCTCCGCGACGGGTGGGAAGCTTTTGGGCATCAGACCATCTGCCGCATTTCGGCGGCCGAGATTGGCACCGTCCATGGTCAGCCAGACCATGACGTCGGCGCCACACGCCAGCGCAGTGTTGGCCATGACGAAGGGGGTGGCAACACGGTCGGCATCGGCGTCGTAGGTGGTGATGGTGAACAGGTACTTGGTGGTTTGCGTGGTCATGGATCAGTTCCTCGGGGTTGCTATCGGAGGGGTTATCCGACGGTGATCGGATGGGGGTCAGGCAGCTGGCGGGCAGCGAACTGCGCAGCTGTCAGGCAATGGGTACGGGTGACTGGGTGCGTTCCGGACTTCACCCTGGCGCGGCGCAACAAGGGCGGCCACTCGATACGAATCTGGGCGTTGTCGGTACTGGCCAGGGTGAGCAACTCCTCATCCAGGGTGCAGAATCCCGCACCTGCCGAGAGCAACTGCGGAATCGGATTACCCCCGATGCGCACGCGCACCTGCCCCCGCTGCACCCTCAGGGTCATGCGCCGGACGGCGCGCAGTTGCAGCGAATGGCCGGCCAGCAGCGTGAGTGAGCCTGCGATTTCTCCACGAGCGAACGGAGAACGCTCGGCTGTGGGCCGGGAGGCGGTGATAGTGGAGGTATGGGTGTTGCTCTGCATGGCGCTCTCTCCTGGTTGTTCGGTTGTCTGAGACGGGTTGAGTTCGATTGCCGTCACCGCCGAAGACGCCGCCTACGCAAAACCGGTTCCAGGGAAATTCAAAATTTTTTTTGGCGCATAATTAGGGAGTCGCTGGAAAGAAATTTTTTGTTTTTTTTGGATTCCGCAGCGCCCCGGGGTTCGGGAGTCGGGTGAGCACACCGACTGGAACCTTTTTGGCCTGTCCCGCGTCTTCAGGCTTGGAGCGACCATGAGTATCGACAAACAGACGTTCGAAACCCGGGTGATGGAGTTGCTGGGCCCCCTGCAGGGGGTGGCCATGCGCCTCACCTGCAACGAAGCGGCAGCCGAAGACCTG
Organism: Gammaproteobacteria bacterium; assembly: GCA_050302415.1. Lineage (GTDB taxonomy): Bacteria > Pseudomonadota > Gammaproteobacteria > JBNLBB01 > JBNLBB01 > JBNLBB01. Next base: position 2,195 of record JBNLBB010000190.1, read on the forward strand.
GTGGCCGAGACCGTGGCCCGGGCGTGGAAATCGCTGGCCTCGCTGGAGAGTGTCGACGCCTTCCGCTCCTGGATTTTCCGGATCCTGCACAACACCTTCATCAGTGAGATGCGCTACGCCAGGGCCCGCCCCTGGCTCAACGCGCACAACTGCGAAGAGGTGGAGGAGGAGTCGGGTGATTTTTCGCTCTTCGAGCAGATGCACCAACCGTTCCTGCTCTGGTTCGGCAACCCGGAGCAGGAGTTTCTGGACAGTCTTCTGCGGCAGGATCTGGAAGAGGCCCTGAGTCAATTGCCCGACCACTACCGCGTGGTGGTGATCCTCTCCGACCTGCAGGAGTTCAGTTACCAGGAGATTGCCGAGACGCTGGAGATTCCGGTGGGGACCGTGCGCTCACGCCTGGCGCGCGCCCGCAGCACGCTGCAGAGGCTGCTCTGGCGTCAGGCGCAGGATCTCGGATTGCAGGGTGCCGCAGCGCCCGACGAGGAGATATCAACACCAGAAGCCGCTGCCGAGCAGCCGACCGCCAGGGGGAAAGGAGCCAAACCATGAACCGGCCAACCATCAGCTGCGAACAGGCGCTGAACCAGGTATTCGACTACATCGACCATGAACTCGATGCGCACGATCGCGAGACCATGGCGCAGCACTTGGAGACATGCCGCTCCTGCTTCTCCCGCGTGGAGTTCGAGCAGCGGCTCAAGGATAAGCTCGCCGACCTGCGCAAGGAGGAGGCGACCACCAAGGTCAGCAATCGGATCAAGTCAATGATCAAATCCTTTTAACGGCCCCGACGTTCACGAGGTACCCCTTCATGGTTGCCTTTGTCTCACTCCAGCGCGAAGCGATTCACCGGGCCGTGCGCCAGATGTACACCGCCGTCGCCACCCGACCGCAGCAAACGTATCACTTTCCTACCGGAGCCGGCGCCTGCGCCCTGCTGGGCTACCCGCGGGAGACCCTCAACGGGGTGCCCGATCGGGCCGTGGAATCCTTTGCCGGGGTGGGCTACCCCTTTGCCGCCGGGGTGATCGGCCCGGGCGACCGGGTGCTGGACATCGGTTCCGGGTCGGGCACCGACGCGTTGATCTGCGCGCGCCTGGTGGGCCCTTCGGGCCATGTCTACGGTCTTGACCTGACCGAGCCCATGCGCACCAAACTTACCGCGACCGCTGCGACGGCGGGGGTAGCCAACCTGGAGGTATTGGAGGGAGACGCCGAAGCGATCCCCCTGCCCGATGAAGCGGTGGACGCAGTCACCACCAATGGTGTGCTGAACCTGATCCCGGACAAGGGCAAGGCGCTGGCAGAGATATTCCGCGTGCTCAAACCAGGTGGCCGGCTGCAAGTCAGCGACATCGCCCTGGCCGAACCGGTCTCCGAACGCTTTCGTCAGGACCCGCAGATGTGGGCCGAGTGCGTGGTGGGCGCGGTGACCGAGGCGAGTTACCTGGAGATGCTGCGGAAAACCGGGTTCACCGCCGTGGAGAAACTGGGCGACTTTGACTATTTCAGCCACAGCAACCATGACAAGACCCGGGAGGTGGCCGCACTGTTCCACGCCCATGCCGTCACCCTGCGGGCCGAAAAGCCACTGGCCGCCGCCCCGGATATCACCCGCCCGCGTAGGCGGGCCTTCTGGAGCGCGGTACGGGAACTGGGCGGCGTGATTGTGGCCATGGCCGCCTGGCTGGTGTGCGCCGGCACCCCCTCCCTGATCGCCGCACTCGGTGCCGTGGGCGCCGGAAGTCTGGCTCAGCACGCCTATATGTTCCCCGCCTTTGCGCTCTTTCTTGGCTTCAGCGTCTGGTTGATCTGGCGCTCCGGCCGCCTGCGTAACGAATGGCGTCCCTTCAGACTGGCCTGCGGCGCGGCCATCGTCGCCATCCTCACCACCTGGATCTCGCTGCTGGAGATCTACCCCCCGGCCGGCTGGCTGGCCTATGCCGGGGTGGCCGGAGTGGTGGGCGCCAGCCTGTGGAGCTTCCGCCTCGCCCGCCAGCCGGGCAACTGCCTGGCGGAGATGGTGCGCGAAGCAGAACTGCGCGCGCAGCGCCCCCCACTGATCCAACGGGCCATCCGGGCCGCCGCGGCGGGCATCGCCATCGGTGGCCTGCTTTACCTTTTCTATGCCTCCCTGCCCACCGGGGTGATCGGCTGAGCCCGATACAGAGACCCGGACTGCGCCCGGCTCTGTCAATACTGTCCTCCCGCAGACCTTACTGGCATAATTGGCCGCTGTCACAGGCACCGAAACACCGGTGCTTCTTTGTTTTTAAGGGCTGAAGCAACGATGACCCAAGAAGTTCTCTACCAATCGGATATC
>JBNLBB010000191.1:0-4517 GCA_050302415.1 Gammaproteobacteria bacterium
CCGGGCCGCCGAGTCCCAGGCCGACGCGCGTCGCGAGCAGCAAGAGAACGACGAACGGGCGCAACATCAGACCCGCGGTAAAAAGCAGCCCTGAGACAGAAATGGCACGCTGATTGCCTCGTAGTAGGCAGATCTGCGAAACCCGCTGGAGCACAGAATCGTGACGGACATTTTCAGCAAACTGTTTTCCTCAGCCGATGGCCCTCTTCAGGTGTCGGGAGAGACCCGCCTGCCGCCCGGCAAGGGGCCGGTCGAAGGTGCCGAGCTGTTTTCAAAAGTTTTTTTTGATCAATCGGTTACCGAGGCGGTTCTGCCCCGGCCCGGAATTCCGCTGGCGCTGGTGAGCGACACCGGAGAGGCGTTGCCCGACCCGCAGCTCCCCGCCCCGGAGGCCGTTGACGATGTCGAGGCTGTGGAGTCGACCGACCCGGTGATCGGCGCCACCTTGCCGCCCCAGGGCACGCCTTTGCCGCAGCCGGCGGAGCAGGCGTTGCCGGCAGCAGCGGCACCGATGGTTGCGGCAGCAGCGGCACCTGTGGTGGCGGCAGAGACATCCCGTGAAGTGATTCAGTCCGGTGTCACCGCCGAATCGCTCGATACCGCGGTGCGCACCGCCCAGCCCAAGTGGTACTCCCTGGTCGGTCAGGGTGATGCGGAAACCCGACCGGCGGTAGCCTCGGAGATGACGAACCCGGTGCTTCAGCTGGCGGATGGTGACGCGGACCCGCAACCCCTGCAGTTTGCCAATGCGACGGCGGCCATAGCCTCCGCCGTGGCCCAACCGGCAGGCAGCACTGCGGGTGTCGCCAACACCACCCTGCCACCCGTACCAACCTCCACACCCGTCGAGCAGCAGCCCGGTCAGCCGGGGTGGGATCGCGCGGTGGGGCAACGGTTGATGTGGATGATCAACAACCAGGAGCAGAGTGCGAGCATACGGCTCAATCCGCCGGAACTCGGTCCGCTGGAGGCCAAGATCCAGATCCAGAACGACACCGTGCAGGTCCATTTCACCTCCCATCACGCCCCGGTGCGCGATGCCCTGGAGGCGGCGCTGCCGAGATTGCGTGAAATGTTTGCTGAACAGGGGCTCAACCTGGGCCAGGCGGATGTCTCCGCCGAACAGCATGCCCGTTCGGAACACCCCACCGATGATCCCCGTGGCGGTGGGTCCCGGGGTGCGGAGCCCAACCGGCCCGACAGTGACCACAACGCCGGCCCGCGGCTGGTGGGCAACGCGCTTGTGGATACCTTTGCCTGACGCAGCAGGGGCGTCGTCAACAATACGGCGCCCGGCGACTACGGGCCGTCAAGCCGCCGTCACATCGCAGTTTTCCCTTCTATACTTTTTCTAGTCCGTGACCCGCCGGGTCCATCGGCCGCCGCTTGAGTGGCCGGTGCCGGTGAACCCGCCGCAGTGATTCCTGGTGTAAATCTTTTTGTTTCTCAACAGGTTGAATTGATTTACCAGGTGGTGACGGCGTGCATGGTGAACAGCCTGTGGGTTGCGCCGATGGGGGCCACCCGCGATTGCGACAGGGGCCCACAACGTGGCATGGCTCTTGCTCACCTCTGTAAAAACCGACTTAAGTGGGGGAAATGATGGCTGACATCAACGAAGACGATTCGGAAGTCGTAGCACCGGCCAAGAAGAAAAAGGGCCTATCCCTGGTGGCGATCCTGCTGATCGTGGTGACCCTGTTGCTGCTCGTGACCATCAGCGTGGGGGCCACGCTTTTTCTGAGTGGCGGACTGTCCGGTGGCAAGGAGAGTGGTACCGAGGAGGCCGCGGCACATTCGAGTGATCCTGCCAAGGAAAAGAAGGGCAGACCCGCCATGTACTTCTCCATGGAGCCAGCCTTCACTGTGAATCTGGAGGGTGAGGATTCCGGCCGCTACCTGCAGGTGACCCTGGAGGTGATGGCGCGCGATCCGCAGGTCTTCGAGGCGATCAAAAACCACAACCCGATGGTCCGCAATGAGCTGGTGCTGCTCTTCAGCAGCAAACGGGTTTCCGATCTGGTGACCCGCGAGGGTAAGGAGCAGCTCCGCGCCGAAGCCTTGAAGGAGATACAGGACGTGCTCACCGTAGAGACCGGGAAGCCCGGCATCGAATCGGTCTTTTTCACCAGTTTTGTCATGCAGTAGGCAGCCATGTCGTTCAACGATCTGTTATCCCAGGAAGAGATTGATGCCTTACTCCACGGCGTCGACAGCGGCGATGTGGAGACCGATGGTGGCGCACCGGTGGAAGTGGGCGGCGTCCATTCCTACGATTTCACCAGTCAGGATCGCATTGTCCGTGGGCGCATGCCCACCCTGGAGATGATCAACGAACGCTTCGCCCGCTATTTCCGCATCAGCCTGTTCAACATGCTGCGCCGGACTGCGGAAATCGCCGTGGGCGGCGTGCAGATGTTGAAGTTCGCCGAATACGTGCACAGCCTGTTTGTCCCCACCAGCCTCAACCTGGTGCGGGTCAAACCGCTGCGTGGAACAGGGTTGGTGATCATCGATCCCAAGCTGGTGTTCATCGTGGTGGATAACTTTTTTGGCGGTGACGGCCGCTACCACGCCAAGATCGAAGGACGTGAATTCACCCCCACCGAAATGCGGGTGATCAACATGATGCTGCACAGCGCGTTCACCGACTTGCACAAGGCGTGGGAGCCGGTGATGCAGGTGACGTTTGAGCATCAGGGATCGGAGGTCAATCCCCACTTTGCCAACATCGTCAGTCCCACCGAAGTGGTGGTGGTCAACAGTTTCCATGTGGAGCTGGAAGGTGGTGGCGGCGACATGCACATCACCATGCCCTATTCCATGGTGGAACCGATCCGCGACCTGCTGGACGCCGGGATTCAGAGCGACCGATCCGATGTGGATGATCGCTGGATGGCGTCGGTACGCGACGAAATGGTCTCCGCCGAAGTCACCCTCAGCAGCCAGCTGGTCGAACGTCAGTTGACGCTGCGCGATGTGCTGAACATGGAGCCCGGAGACATCATCCCCATCGAGCTTAAACCGCACGTGCCGGTCTATGCCGAAGGCGTTCCGGTGTTCTGGGGGCAGTTCGGGATGGCCAACGGCCAGAATGCAGTCAAGATCGTGCGCAAGATGAAGCGTGACGGTTAACAGAGGCAGGTGAAGCCATGAGCGAAGATGAAGTCAAAGATCCGAATGTCGATGATGAGCAGCTGGCTGACGAGTGGGCGGCCGCACTGGCAGAGGCCGGTGAGGATGGCGGAGGCAGTGCCGACGAAGTGGAAAAGGCGGCGTTCGATAATCTGCAGCCCGACGTGGCGGCGCGGTTTGCCGGCGAGGATGTCAATCTCGATGTGGTGCTGGATATTCCAGTCACCATCTCCATGGAGATCGGCCGTTCCGCCATCAGCATCCGCAACCTGTTGCAGCTTAACCAGGGCTCGGTGGTGGAACTCGACCGCCTGGCCGGGGAGCCCATGGACGTGCTGGTCAACGGAACATTGATCGCCCACGGTGAGGTGGTGGTGGTCAACGAAAAATTCGGTATCCGCCTGACCGATGTGGTCAGTCCGTCGGAACGGGTCAAGAAGCTGCGCTGATGCGAACCGCTCTCCTGCATCTTGTCACGCTGCTCGGTGCGATAGCCCCGACCGCCCTGTTGGCCGCCGAAGGCGACCAGCCGGTGAAGGTGGGCAGTGGCGTGGCCACCACCGGACTCGCCCAGATGGTGACCGGACTGTTGGTGGTGCTGGCCCTGATCTTCGTGGCGGCCTGGCTCTACCGCCGATTCGGCCGGATGCCGTTCATGGCCAATGGTGCCATGAAAATTCTGGGTGTGCTCTCGCTGGGCACCCGCGAGCGTATCGTGCTGCTGCAGGTGGGCGAACAGCAACTGCTGGTCGGCATCGCGCCGGGACAGATGCGCACGCTGCATGTGCTTGAGGAGCCGCTGTCTGCTGCCGTACCCGCCGGCCACGCTGGCAACGACGCGTTCAGCCAGAAACTGGCCGCCTTCATGCAGGGGAAAAAATCGTGATGCGCCGATTGGTCTGGCTGCTGCCGATGTTGCTGCTGGTGCCCGATCTGGCGCTGGCCCAGGCGGGCATCACTGCTGTCACCGTGGCGCAGGGCGCCGGTGGCGCGCAGACCTACAGTGTCAGCATCCAGGTACTGATTCTGATGACCGTGCTGACGCTGTTACCGGCGGCGGTGCTGATGATGACCTCCTTCACCCGCATCGTCATCGTGCTGGCCATTCTGCGCCAGGCACTCGGCACCATGCAGTCGCCCTCCAATCAGATCATTATCGGATTGGCGCTGTTTCTCACCTTTTTCATCATGCTGCCGGTATTTGACCGCTTTTACAGCGATTCGCTGAAGCCCTACATGGACGAGGAGATCACCGTGCAGGAGGCGATCACCCGTGCCGAGAAGCCGTTCCGCGAGTTCATGCTGCGCCAGACGCGCGAGGATGATATTGCGCTGTTTGCGCGGATGTCGGGACGGGAAGATATTGAGTCGCCGGCTGCCGT
>JBNLBB010000192.1:0-4470 GCA_050302415.1 Gammaproteobacteria bacterium
TGCGTCGAAACGCGGGTCCCGTCACCACCGCCACCACCACCGCCGCAGCCGCCAAGCGTCAGGGCGATCAAGCTGGCCCAAGAACCAAATTTCCAAACGGTGTTCATCAGTACTCCTTTCGCGCCAGCCAGTAGAGCCGGGTTGGCTTGTTCACTGTCGTGCTCTTGTAATTCCCTAGATTAGTTAAGGATATGGGCGATTCAAGAAATGGCTTTGCTGGTGGGTGTCTGGAAGTGTCTGTGTGAGACTGATGCCCGGTTTGCCGGAGAACAGAGCGTCGGTGACGGCCGGATTCCTGTTTATTGGTGCACTGACTGGTCAAGAGGTGGCGACATGTCTCGGCTGCCAGGCACATTAGACCTCCACGATCACGCTAGAATCCAGGCGAGAACACATTCGCGGAGGGGCTAGGATGCAACGTGGAATCATATCGATATGCTTGCTCTGTTCGCTGGTCGGCATCGTGAATACGGTTGCCGCGCAGTCGCCGGGCAGCGTCACCGGTGGCATCAGCTACACGCTGCCTGGCTGGTTCAAGCAGAGTCTGCTGGATATTGGCGAGGACGTGAGGGAGGCGCGCGATGCAGATCGCCATGTCGTCCTCTTCATGCATCTCGATGAATGTCCCTACTGTGCTCGGATGATCCGGGAGAATTTTTCGGGAGGGGAAAGAACGGACTACGTCAGGAATCATTTCGATGTGATTGGCATCAATGTGCGTGGCAGCCTGGATGTGGCCTGGATCGACGGAAACGACTACCCGGAAAAAGCGTTGGCCAGCAAGCTGGGTGTATTCGCTACGCCGACCCTGGTGCTCCTCGACCAGCAGGGTGGCAAGGCGCTGCAGCTAACGGGCTACCGCGATCCGACCGCGCTGCGCAACGCGCTCGAATATCTGCGCACAAAAAGCTACGCTGCGCAATCGTTTCCGGACTATCTGGACAGTTTGAAGCAGCCGGCGGTCTATGAATTTCGCGACCATCCCCAGTTCGTTCAAACGAATTTTCTCAAGGATTACCAAAAACCGCTGGCGGTGCTGATTGAGGATTCCAGCTGCACGGAGTGCGCGCGATTTCATGACAACACCCTCAACCATCCGGATGTGCTGTCCGCACTGAAACCGTTTTTGGTGGTGCGTCTGGACGCGGGATCTGACCAGACGCTGATCGACCTGAAAGGCAATCGCACCACATCCAAAGCATGGGTACAGACCTTGGGGATTACCTACCGCCCAGGATTGGTTTTGTTTGACCAGGGCGAAGAGCGGTTTCGTGCCGATGGGCGCCTTTACCATCAACATCTGGCTGAATCCCTCAGCTACGTCGGTGGCGGGCACTACCGGAATCAGGAACTCTCCGATTACCGCGCTGCGTTCCGGGACCAGCAGCTGAAGCGGGGGATCGATGTCGATTTCGGTGAGTAATTTCCTGATAAAAAAAGCCCCGGATTGGACCGGGGCTTTTTCATTTCCTGGATGCGGTGATCAATAGGTCACGGCACAGGGTGTCAGCGGAACGTAGGCAACCGCGTCGTTGTTATTGAAACCGTCAAGGAGTTGCTGCATGGCGTTACGCGCTGCATCCTCACCGGAAACCCAGAGGGCGATCGCCTGGGTGATCAGCGAGTCTGCCGCCACGAAACTGCCGTCGGGCAACTGAATGGCCGCTCCCTGGTCATCCAGCCGGTGCAGCGTATTGAAGATGAAGGCGAGCAACTGCTGTGCGAGCTGTTCGCGGGGGTCTCCGCCTGCGTTGGCATCGGTGAGGAAGTGAGAGATTTCGGCCAGAGGCGTACCCTCGGCAGCGGCCAGCGCCAGATCGGTGTTGTTGAACGCAGCTTCAACCGGTGTCCCGTCCGTAAAGTAACCGTCAAAGGGTTCGTCGCCAGCGCCGAAGTAGGTTGACGGAGACGCATAGGGAGCCAGGGTGTTGATGTAGGCGATATCGGCGGCGGTGATCTCCGACAGACCGTTCTTGTTGTGCCAGAAACCCTTGGTTCCGAAATCCGCTGTCGCCGTGCAGACATTGGTAAAGGCGTGCGACAGGACGGTGCCTGAAATGTCAGCGCCATCCAACGAGGGCTCGATATCTGCAGAGGCGGTCAAGGTGCCGGTGGCAATCCAGGTGTCACCCGGTGGCATCAGCTCGGTGACGGTATAGCTTCCGGGCATCAGATCGGCAAAGGTGGTGCAGCCGTCACCGCCGGTTTCCTGAATGGTGGGGCCGACCACCGAACCGGCGAGATCGACGCCGTCCAGCTGTATCTTCCAACCGGCAATACCCGGCTCATCTGCATCGCCCACGCCATTTCCGTTGCGGTCGAAAACCTTGCAGGCGGTCACGGAACCCCGGCCGACATTGCCGAATACCACAGTGTGTGTTTCGCCCGATTCACCGGCGACGGCCACTTGAACCGGGTTGGCAGGGGTGACGGACAGGCCATCCAGGGTGGCTGCCGTCTGCAGGGTGCCGGCCGGTGTCGCCTCGGTGACCAGATAGGTGCCGGCCTCAGCAGTCAGGTAGCCAACGACCGGTGTAAAGAGATCGATGCTGGTGGCGGAAGGTTCGGCGATGTTGATGGCCCAACCAGTGACATTATCTTCTCCAGTGTCCTGCACACCGTTGAAGTTCTTGTCGTGGAACTTGAAGACATTCAACACCGGCGAGACGAAGGGTTTGCCCTTCTTGTCCACTTTGTAGTTGTCGGTCTTCGACCACGAGGGAATGAAGCCGTGCACATTGCCCGGTTCCCAGCCGGCGCCGGACACGTTGCAGCCACCTTTCATCCCTTCGCAGTCGGGCAGAATGCCCGCATAGGCGGCAACGGGGGTCATCCATACCTTGTAAACCCCGCCCGGATTGGGTGTGTCGTCATAGGGGTAGAGCTGCACCGTTACAGCACCGAGTTCACTGTGGTCGATATCGGTGCCCGAGAGGTGTAGGCAAGGGGTGGCGGCCCAGGTGCCTTGAACCTTGGCCAAATCAAAGCCGCCGTAGACCGTGTCGATCACACCGCTGACATTGACATGCACCATGCGGCAGGAGATGTGGTCGGTGGACAGAAGTTCCTTGCCACTGGGATCGGTCACCTGGTAGTAGTAGTCACCTTCAGGCAGGCCAGCGGCCTTGGCGGGTGCATTGGGGCCGGGGCCGCCATCAAGATAGACATCCTCCTTTTGTTCGTAGATCACATTGCCGTTAACGACATTGCCGTTAACCGTGGTGGTAAAGATGGCGCCGTCCAGGGGACCGGCGCCGGCAGTGGAAACAGCCAATAGGCTGCTCACCACCAGAGTGGAAGCACACGCGAGTCTGTATTTCATTATGTTTTCTCCGGTTTTGGAGTGAAATCGGGTGGAACCCGATGCTATGTGTACCACCCTGGGCAAGCATATTCGTCGTCCCGAAGGTCTAAGAAAATCTGCTGATTTTTGCCCCAAAAAACAGACTCACTCTGTAAGGAAATGAGATGCTTCGGCGCGCATTTTCGTTTTTGTTTTCGAATCCTTTGGTCATCAATACAGGAACCCTGAGAATTGGTTGCTGGTCCCACTAGTGGTTGTATGGCGAGGAGCAACTGAATGAGGCGAATGATTGTCGCTCTGCCCGTTTTGGCAGCAATTGGTCTGGCTTGTGCAATGCTCCAAACAGCCTGGGGTGCCGGGTTTCAGGCAGTCACGCTGGTGGATGGCCTGGATCATCCCTGGGGCATGGCCTTTTTGCCAAACGGTGACATTCTGATCACGGAGCGTTCAGGTAGGTTGCGGATCGCTAAGGACGGGCAGCTCGATCCCCAGCCCATAACCGGCCTGCCGGATATTGCGGTGGGTGGTCAGGGCGGTTTGCTCGATGTTGCGCTGCACCCGGAGTTCGGTACCAACCGATGGGTCTATCTGAGCTACGTGGCGGAGGGTGACAGTGGGGTAGGCACTGAGGTGGGTCGTGGACGACTTGATGGCCACCGCCTTACGGATTGGCAGCGGCTGTTCGTGCTGCAACCCAAAAGCGGTACCACGCGGCACTTCGGATCCCGGCTGGTGTTTGACCGGCAGGGGTATATCTATATCACGCTCGGTGACCGGGGGGATCGTGATCGCGCGCAACAGTTGAATGATCACGCCGGTTCGGTGATTCGGCTGCATGATGACGGGCGTGTGCCTGAGGACAATCCCTTTGTTGGCCGCCGTGATGCCCGGCCGGAGATTTTTAACTATGGCCATCGCAATATGCAGGGCGCCACCATCCATCCGGAATCGGGACAGCTGTGGACCATTGAACATGGTCCCCAGGGTGGTGATGAACTCAACGCGGAGCGGGCCGGGGCCAACTATGGGTGGCCGGTCATCACCTACGGTAAGGAGTACGTCACAGGATGGGATATCGGTGACGGGACCCGCAAGGAAGGTATGGAGCAGCCGCTCTACTACTGGGTTCCCTCCATTGCCCCTTCCGGCATGGCGTTTTACACCGG
>JBNLBB010000193.1:0-4330 GCA_050302415.1 Gammaproteobacteria bacterium
CATCCTAACCTTCTCCCTGAGGGAGAAGGGACAATCCGGCCAACCTTCGTAGCTTGCGTTGAGAAACGCTATCCAACTCTCTTCTTAAGAGATAAGGAACAAAACTTCATCAAATCTGTTTCAACTTGATGTTCATCGTCTGAATCCGATAGGCAATCTGCCGCGGTGTCATGTTCAACAATCTCGCCGCCTTGGCCTGCACCCATCCGGCCTGCTCCAGTGCGGCCACCACCCGCTCGCGATCGTCCAGCTCCGGATCATCCAAGTCCCGATTCGACACGTCACTCGACAAAGCAAGAGGCCCTCCGCCATCCAGCCCGATCACGGCGACAATATCCTGATCGATGACTCCCTCCTCGCTCATGATCGCGCACCGTTCCAGGCAATTCTCCAGTTCCCGCACATTGCCCGGCCAATCGTGGCGCATGAGCATGCGGATGGCACCGTCCGTGACCGTCAGTTCCCGCCCCTGCGCCCTGCTCAATTTGTTGACCAGGAATTCCGCCAGGCGCGGAACATCCTCCAGCCTTTCGCGCAGTGCCGGAAGCTGGATGGGCATCACGTTGAGCCGGTAGTAGAGATCCTCGCGGAACTCGTCGGCGGCGACCGCCGACTCCAGATCGCGATTGGTCGCGGCAATCACCCGCACATTCACCTTCAGGCTGCGTGATCCGCCCACCCGTTCGAACTCGCCCTCCTGCAGTACGCGCAGAAGTTTCGCCTGAAAGGTGGGGGAGATGTCACCAATCTCGTCAAGAAACAGCGTCCCCTGGTCGGCCTGTTCGAAGCGCCCCTTGCGCATGGTGGTCGCCCCGGTGAACGCCCCCTTTTCGTGGCCGAAGAGTTCCGACTCCAGCAGGGTCTCCGGCAGCGCGGCGCAGTTGACGCGAATGAACGGCCCACTGCTGCGCGGCGAGTTGTAGTGGATGGCATTGGCGATGAGTTCCTTGCCGGTACCCGATTCACCACGGATCAGCACCGTGGTGTTCCACTTCGCCACCTGGCGCACCAGTTCAAAAACGCGTTTCATGCGCTCCGTGCTGCCGATGACGTTGTCGAATCCATACTGCGCGCGCACGGTGCGGCGCAGCTGATCGGCCTCGGCCTTGAGTTCGCGCCGCTCCTTCGCGACGCGCAGCGACAGCCGCACACTCTGGGTGATCATGCCCGCGGTCATGGTCATGAATCTGGTCTGCACCGGCAACTCTTCGGCGGCACCACCCGGCTGCGCGGCCAGCACGCCGATAGTGGCGCCATCGAGCTGCAGCGGCACCCCCACAAACGCCAACTCCGGTTCGAACACCCCCAGCCGGCCCAGGAAGCGCGGTTCATCGGCGGCGCGCGGCACCACCATCGGCTCCCCGCTGGCGAGCACCGTGCCCATGATCCCTTCCCCACGCTCGTAGCTCACGTCGTCGGCGGCCCGCTCGTCGCCACCCTGCACCACGCTGACCCAGAGACGCTCCGTATCCGGATCAAACAGCGCCACCACCCCGTTGCGCAGGTCGGCATGCCCATCGAGCACGTCGAGCAGCGCCTGCAGGGTCTCCTGCAGGTCGAGCGAGCGGCTCAGCACCTGGCCGACCTGGTAGAGCGCGTCCAGCTGCGCCTCGTAGACTCTCTCCAAATCACTCATGGGCGATAGTGTTCCTCGTCGTCAGCCGGCAGCTGGCGGTTGAGCGGCAGCACGATGATGAAGCGACAACCACGTGCCCAGGAGGGATCGATATCGATGGTGCCGTCGTGCTGGTTGACCACTTCACGTGCGATGGCCAATCCGGTACCGGCCCTGCGCCCGGCTCCGCCCTTGGTGCTGTAGAGCGGCTCGAAAACCCGCAACCGATCCGCTTCCGGGATACCCGGTCCGGAGTCCTGCACCACCAGTTCAATACCGTCCTCCAGCAGGCGCGAGCGCAGCAGCAGATCGCGCCGCTTCCAGCCGCGCACACTCATGGCGTCGATGGCGTTGGTGATCAGTTGCTTGAACAGGTTGCGCAGTCCCGAGGGACGCCCCAACACCATGGGCAGGATGTTGGCCGGACGCCATTCGACGGTCACTCCGCAGGCCAGCAGCCGCTCGGTGCAGACGGTGAGGGCATCGCGCAGGATTTCGTTGAGATTGACCGGCACGTGGGGCTCGGGCGTGGCGATCGGAATACTCCCCTGCAGCAGGTTGAGCGCGGTTTCGCCGGCTTCGTGGGCCTCGCGCAGCACGCCCTGCAGCGCGCTGTCGCCACCCTGGGAGCGGGTCAGGTTGAGCGCGGCTGCCAGCAGGTTGAGCGGCACCTGGAAGGTGTGCGCCGCGCCGAGCAGCGCCTCGCGCATGCCGTTGACCAGCTCCTCTTCGGCCAGCAACGCTTCCAACGCACTCTGGCGCGCCAGTTCCCGGTGCCGGTGCTCTGCGGTGATCTCCTTGGCCAGCAGCAGGGTGTAGGTCCCGGGCGTGGAGGTGAAGTAGCTCTCCACCTCGGCGGCACGCTGGTCGATGCGCACGCGGCTGCAGCTGAACCAGCGTTCGCGTCCCTGCAGGTCGGTGCAGGCCACTTCGGCCTCCAGCACTCCCCGCGCTTCACCGCTCACCTGCTCGGCGGCGTCCAGCGCCTTGGACAGCAGGCTGACCGGCTCGCTGGTGCTGAGATCCCCCACCAGTTTCTTGTACTCCTGGTTGTCCAGGTAGACGCGTCCGCCCGAATCGAGCAGCACGATGGCCACCGGGGCGGTATCGATCAGGGATTCCAGCAGCGCCTTCTGGTTCTGCAGGCTCCAGTGCAGGCGGTGCATCTCGGTCACGTCGCGGTGCATGCCCAGATAATTGGTCACCCTTCCGTCGGGCCCGACCACCGGCTTGATGGTGATCTCCGCCAGGTAGCGGGTCCCATCCTTGCGCCGGTTGACCAGGATGCCGCGCCACACCTCCTTGCGCTGGATGGTCGCCCACAGCCCTTCATAGGCGCTCTTCGGGGTGCTGTTGTCCGAGAGCAGGGACTCGTTGCGCCCCAACACCTCCTCCAGCTCGTAGCCGGTGATTTCGCTGAAGGCACCGTTGGCGTAGAGAATGTTGGCATTCAGATCGGTGATCGAGATGGCGATGGGCGCCAGGTCCACGCTGGCCTGAAACAGGGATTGCGAACTGCCCTCGGCCAGGGCCTGCATGCCCTGACGGAGTTCAGCCGGAATTTCGACATTACCCGCGAGAAACTCGCGGATGCGTGCCGCCATGCCACTGCACATCGGCGTCTCCTCCACAATCGAAGTGCTGGTTTTCATACCCGGGCCATTGCGAACGGCGTGCCAACTATTTTGGCCGGGACGTGGTCCCCCATCGGCCAACTATCAAGGGCTTAGGGCAGGTGTCATTCCCTGGACGCCCCTTGCAGGCGCACCAGGATGCTGCGTTGCACAATCGTGGTGCGGTCAAACCATGCGCGGGCTCAGCTCCTTCAGCCAGCGGCGCTGGGCGTGACGTCGCCGGGACTCGGTCAGGCGGGCGCGGATCTCGCCGGCCACCGCCTCGAACGCCAGACGCTCCCCAGGCAGGATGCCGTCGCAGCGCAGCAAGTGGTAACCCATGACGGTAAGAATCGGGCCGCGGGTCTCATCGACCTGCATGGCAAAGAGTTCCCGGTCCAGTTCCGCATAGAGCGTACCGCCGGGGACATCGCCCAGCTGTCCGCCATTGAGCGCCGTGGGGCACTCCGAGTAGCGGGCCGCCGCCTCGGCAAAACCCATCTCGCCTCCGGCAATGGCCGCCGCGATTTCCTGGATGCGGGCCAGTGCCTGCGCGGGAGCATTGTCGGGAAACTCCTCGTTGATGGTGACCAGGAGGTGGCGCGCGCGCCGCCGCTCGGGGCGGACAAACTGCTCGGGATGCTGGTCGTAGTGGCTGCGGACCTCGGCTTCGGTCGCCTCGGGTACCCGTGCCGCAACCCGGTTGATGATGGTGTCGAACATGAGCTCGCGGGCCAGGCCGAAACGCAGGCCTTCACGATCGAGCTGGAACGCGGCAAGCCCCTCTTCCAGGGCCTCGGCCGACCCCCAGGCTTCCACCTCCCGCAACAGGGCGTCCTCCAGCGTTCCATCATCCACGCTCACCCCGGCCGCCTCGGCGCTGGCAATCACTTTCTGCTGCAGCAGGTAGGCGGCGCGTGCCTCGTGCTGCAGGCGTCCCACCTTGCTCAGGTCGGAGGCCTCGGTCGGGACCACGCCACGCTGCTGGGCCACCCGCATGACCAGGAAATCCAGCTCCGGTGCACACTTCATGGCAGGGGCTCCAGGGCAGGCTCGGGCACGCGGAAGATGCGGTCGGCGATGCGCACGTGATAGTCAATGC
>JBNLBB010000194.1:0-4284 GCA_050302415.1 Gammaproteobacteria bacterium
GGCCACGCACATGGTCGGCGGGCGGGGGTAGACCTCAAAACCCAGTTTTGGATCGGGTGGCCGCTGCCCATCAAGCAGCGCCTTGGAGCGACGCAACACATCGGGGGCGAGCTCGCCCAGACGCGGCATCACATCCTTGCCGCGCACAGTCAGCCCGGCCGCCTTGAGTTCGGTCTCGATCAGCGGCTCGGTCTCTTCGACCACCACCAGGGTCCCGACCTCTCCCGCCAGTTTGGCGATCCGGTCCATGGGCAGGGGGTAACTGAGACCCAGTTTCAAGACCGGCGCATCCGGAAAAGTTTCGCGGACATGCTCGTAAGCCGGTCCGGAGGTGACAAACCCGTACTGTTTGTCACTCCCACGCTCCAGCACGTTCAGCGGCGAGACTTCGCTCTCCTGCGCCAGTGCCTTTTCACGCTCCAGCACCAGGGGCAGGCGCCCTTTCGCATGCGCCGGCACCATGACCCAGCGCTGCGGTTCGCGCTGGAAAGCACCCGGCTTGTGCTCGGTCCGCTCACCCACCGTGACCAGCGATTTGACATGGCAGATGCGGGTGGTCACGCGCAGCACCACCGGCGTGTTGAACCGCTCGGAAAGCTCGTAGGCCGCCTGCACCATGGTGTAGGCCTCCTGGGAGTCGGCGGGCTCGAGGATGGGCAGGTGGCCGAACCGGCCCCAGAAACGGGAGTCCTGCTCGTTCTGTGACGAGGAGAGCCCCACATCGTCGGCGATAGTCACCACCAGTCCGCCATTGACGCCGCACAGCGTCAGCGTCATCAGCGCATCGGAAGCGACATTCATGCCCACGTGCTTCATGGCACAGAACGAGCGTGATCCTGCCATGGAGGCGCCGATCGCCACCTCCAGCGCCACCTTTTCGTTCACGGACCACTCGGCGTAGAGATCCGGGTAGAGGGACAGATTCTCCAGGATCTCCGTGGACGGGGTTCCCGGGTAGGCGCTCGCTACCCTGACGCCAGACTCCCAAACCGCCCGGGCGATAGCCTCATTGCCGGATAGGAGCAATCTGCTTGCCGATGCGGCCTGCACAATCGCGTTCAAAATCATTACCTCTGCATCTGTCGGCCTGAGGCACGTCCACTTTGCCGGCAGCCTGATATCGGGCTTGGGAATTTACCATATTGATATTCGTCGGTCCCCAACAATTGGAGCACCCCGATTTGCTGCACAAATCGCGATCAACCCTCCATGTAGCGGGTGATCTCATCGTCCCGGCGGTAGGCGGTACCGGTGAACAGGGCCAACAGATCTCCGCCGTCACGCTCAATGCGGATACGATAGGTGGCCGTGCGTTTGCCCAGACTCTCCTCCCCGGCAATCGCCACCAGGCGGTCGCCAAGCCTGCCGGCAGCGGTGTAGACCATGGTGGTATTGAGCGCCACGGCAGCCTGGCGCCGGGTGTTGCAGGCCACGGCAAAGGCGAAATCGGCAAGACTGTAGGTGGCGCCACCGTGCGCCATGCCCAGGCTGTTGAGCATCTCTTCGCGGATGGTCATCTCAGCGCGGCAGCTACCCGGCCCCGATTCCACCAGACGGATGCCTAGGCTGCGGGCAAAACGGTCGGTGGCCGCCATCCAATCGCCCAGATCCCGGGCAAACTTCAGATCGCTCTCCACTTCAGAGCACCTTCAGGCCGCGGAGCAGGGCAAGCACCGCGAAAACCAGGAACAGTCCACCTGCGACGCGATGCAGGATATGCACAGGCAGTTTCTGCAGGATGGTGCGCCCGGCCAGCACCCCCAGCGCCGACACACTCACCAACGCCAGGGTGCCACCCAGCCAGACCGGGACGGCAGCCGCCCCGGTGGCCATTCCGGAAATGGCGATCTGGGTCTTGTCGCCAAATTCAGCAACGAAAATCAGCAGAAAGGTGGTGACAAACAGTCCATGCCCGGTGATCTGTTTCACCTCGTCATCCTCATCTTCGGCGGTCCGCAAGGCCTGTATACCGAACACCGCGAACAGGATCGCCACGCCAAAGGCCAGCATGTCGGGGGCAATCCAGTGCGCCAGTCCGGCGCCGAATGCCACCGCCAGCACGTTGAGCAGCGAAAAAGCCGCGGCTGCACCCACAATGACCGGAAGCCCACGATGGCGGGCCGCCAGCGCCATGCAGACCAGCTGGCTCTTGTCCCCGATTTCCGCCAATGCGATCAGCAGGAACGTGGAGAGCGCCGGCGCCAGCCATTCGAATGAGATCACCTGATTTCCCCCTGCATCCGCGTGCCGGAAACCCGGTGACGCTACCTGTGTCAAAATGGCTATATCGAGTCTTGGGATTTGGTCATGAGCAACGACGGGCTCCCCGCATCCAACCAACCGGTTCTGCCGCCGGACACCAAGTCGGTCTACCCGGTGCGCCAGCCGGACGCCATCCGCCCAACGAGGCCCGGCAGCGACCAGGAGCGCGATCGCCGCCCGCAGCGGCCTGCCCTGCCCCGAAAAAAGCCGCAGCCCGGCGATCCCGTGGGGCAGAATATCGACGAAATCGCCTGAAAAAAAAAGCGTTTCGTAGCTGTTGACCTGCCACCCGGGCACGGATAGGCTGGTGCGCAACGCTGCGGCGGTACGGATTATGCAAGTATCGAGTCCGAAAATCTTGCGTCTGGATGTGAGCGGCCAACCCATCTGTTGGTTGAGTTGGCAGGATACGGCTGTGCTCTATTCCCTGGACAAGATTGCCTGGACCGCCGGCGACCACATGTTCGACTTCCATGGTGGCACCAACCGGATTACCGGCCTGCGCTCCGTACTGAGCATCAACTCCATCGTCGCGGTCAAGGGTCACGCCCGCAAGCTCGACTGCTACAGCAAGACGCCGCCGCTCTCCAACCGCGCCCTGTTTCTGCGCGACGCCCATCTCTGCATGTACTGTGGCAATGAGTTTCCGCCGCCGCTGCTCACCCGCGACCACGTCACCCCGCTCTCCCAGGGCGGTCGCGACAAGTGGGCCAATGTGGTGTCTGCCTGCCGCAGCTGCAATGCGCGCAAGGGGGGACGCACGCCGGAACAGGCGCACATGCCGCTGCTCGCCATTCCCTTCGTGCCGAATCATGCCGAATACTTGGTGCTCTCCAACCGCCGGATTCTTGCCGACCAGATGGCGTTTCTGAAGGCCCAGTTCCGCAATCACATCGGCGGCCTGGCATAAGCTCCGGCGCTATTCCCGACCCAGCAACGGAACCAGATGGGGCCAGACGTTGTCGAGTATCAACGTTTGGGCTTCGGCGGTGGGATGAATCCCATCGCTCTGCATCAGCTCCCGCCGTTCGGCAATGCCGGCCAGCAGGAACGGCACCAGGGCGACACCCCATTCATCAGCCAACTGTTGAAAGGCGTCATGAAACAGGGTGGTGTACCGCGGGCCGTAATTGGGCGGAATCTTCATGCCGATGAGCATGACCGTGGCACCGCTGTCGCGCGCCAACCGGATCATGGAGGCCAGATTGCTGCGCATGGCGGCAACCGAAAGCCCGCGCAGGCCGTCATTGCCGCCCAGCTCGAGGATCACGATGGCGGGTTGCAGGGTTTCCAGCAGCCTGGGCAGACGCGTCAGGCCACCGGAAGTGGTGTCGCCGCTGATGCTCGCATTCCGCACATCGTAGGCGTAGCCCTGTTGGAAGAGGCGCTGTTGCAGCTGCACCACCCAACCCGATTCGGCCTCAATCCGGTGGGCGGCACTGAGACTGTCGCCCACCACGGCAATCACCGGCGCGGGAAACGCTGCAGGTGCAATCAACAGACAACAGACTAGGAGCAATGAGCGCATGGGAGCCGACAAGGCGAAGCCACTGATTATCCGGGCACAACAACTTACCAAAACGGTCACCGCACCGGAAGGCGAACTCACCATCCTCGAAGGGGTGAACCTCGAAGTACACCGGGGTGAGTCAGTGGCGGTTGTCGGTCCCTCGGGATCGGGCAAATCGACTCTGCTCGGTTTGCTTGCCGGGCTGGACCTGCCGACGCAGGGCAAGGTGTGGCTCAACGGCCAGGACCTGACCCAACTCGATGAGGACGGCCGCGCCCGGGTGCGCGCCGGCAACGTCGGATTCGTGTTTCAGTCCTTTCAGCTGCTGCCGCACCTGACGGCGCTGGAGAATGTGATGCTGCCGCTGGAACTCGCCGGCCACCCGACGCCCCGCGACAAGGCGCAGCAGGTGCTGCAACAGGTACGCCTCGCCGAACGCGCCGCCCACCTGCCCCATCAGCTCTCCGGTGGCGAGCAGCAACGGGTGGCCATCGCGCGGGCCCTGGCCATGG
>JBNLBB010000195.1:0-4283 GCA_050302415.1 Gammaproteobacteria bacterium
GAACGGTCAGGATCAGATCGTGGCCACCTTCACCCTTACGGTGCAGGACGCCAATCTGGTTAGCAGCAGTGATTCCGCGACGGTGACCGTGACCAATCCGTCTACCCTGGCCAACGATACCTGCACCGTCACCATCGCTGAGTACCGTGACGGCAGCAAGGACTTCTGGCGTGTGACTGGCACCTCGGATATCGCTGACCTGCAGCGGGTCTTTGTCTACCTCGGTGGTGACGTGTTCGACCCAACCACCCTGAAGCTTGTCGGCGAAACCCGTGTAGACGCACTCGGTCTCTGGGAATTGCGGACACCGCGTCGTTCCGCGACCACCGACGGTACCGTTCCTGGAGCTGGTGATACCAAGCTTTGGATCGAATCAGAACGCGGTTGCCTGGTCTCTTCGAGCTTCATCGTGAACTAAAACCAATCCCCCCCTGTAATAGGGTTGAGCGGGGCCATCTGGCCCCGCTTTTTTTAGTCTGGAATCTAGCGGCGGTGCAGGAGGATCTGCGCCGTCAGCGCCATCAGGGTGAAACTCAGGAGCAGGAACCCCAGGTTGATGGCGCCATCGTGTTCCACCAGGCCGACCGAATAGCCGCCGAGCGCGCCGAGCAGTTGTTGCATCAATCCGGCCACGGCGGCGGCTGAACCGGCCAGCGCCGGGATCACGCCGACCGTGCCGGCAAGGGAGGGCGGCATCAGAAACCCGTGGCCGATGCCCAGCAGCATCAGTGGCATCGCAAAAGCCAGCGGTGTTTTCAGCCCGGCAAAACCCAGGAGCAGAAGCAGTCCGATGGCACTGAGGATGGCCATCTGCCCGAAGACCATCATCCGGCGTTCGCCCTGACGGTGGATGAGGCGGCTGGTGAGAAAGTTGCCGGCGATGTACGCGACCGGGACAAACATGATGTACCAGCCGATCCCGTCGGGCCCGACGCCGTAACTGCCCAGCACGATCGGCGCGCCGCCCAGGAAGACGTAGAAAGTGGCGGTGGTGAAGGAGACCAGGGTGACGTAGAGCAGGAAGGTGCGCTCGCGCAGGAGCTGCCCGTAGGCGGCCAACATCTCGCCCAGCCAGTGAGTCCGGGTTTCCGGCGGTTTGCCACGCGCCGGCAGGCCACGGGCAGCGGCAATGGCCAGCAGTGCTGCGAGGACGGCCATCACCACAAAGTTCGCCTGCCATCCCAGCCGCACGTGGATCTGGCCGCCGATAATGGTCGCCAGCGGCGGACAGAGGCCCATGGCCATGCCCACGTAGGCCATTACCCGGGTGCGGTCGGGCCCGGCAAACAGGTCCTGCACCATGGCCCGGCCCACCACCATGCCTGCCGCACTGCCGGCGCCTTGGAGGGTCCGGGCAGCGATGAGGCTGGTCAGGTCCGAAGCCAGCGCCGCGGCCAGCGAACCGGCGCCCGCCAGCAGCAGGCCGGTGAGCAGGATGCGCTTGCGGCCATAGCGGTCGGAGAGGGGGCCATAGAGCAGCTGGACCACCCCGTAGGAGACCAGATAGCAGCTCAGCGTCAGCTGCACCGAGGCCTGGTTGCTTCCGAAAATGGGACCCCACTCCTGCATGGAGGGGATGCAGATGGTCATGGCCAGCAGACCGAAGGCGATTTGTGCCAGCAGGTTGGCAATCAGCATGCGCTCTCCCGTTCCCATTTGTTGTGGTTGTCGATTGGTTTTCGGGGCCGCTGCAGCGGCTGATTGCTCCGTGCCATGCCAATCCCGGCCAGTCTACGGCATCGACACGGCGTAAATCATGGAGCGGTCAGCAGGGAAACATGGCGCAAATCTGTTTGTCTAGGACAAATGTTGACTTAGCCCCGATTTTGGCGTTGAATATCCCAGTATCTCTGTCAAGTAAAGAGGTGACCATGTGCGTGAAACGTTTCGGATGGCACCACCTGACTGCGGTGTGGCTGCTCCTTGTCAGTGGCGCTACCACGGCGGCTGAAGAGACCACCAGCGACCTGGATCAGCGGTTGAAGGTGATGCGTGAAGTGATTGCCAACTCCTCCGTCAGTTCCCGGTGGTCGGACCACGAGCGGCGCAGCTACGAACTGATCCTCGCCGGTGCGAGAGTGGATGCCCGGCAGGGCGACACCAGGGCGGCGGACAATGCCTTGTGGTTGCTGACTCAGGCCATCTACCCGGTCCAGCGTGATGCCACCGGCGTGGAGGCGGAAGCTGCGTTTGAACTCTATGACGTGGGATTCCGGTCGCTGCTGCCGGAGGCCTACCGCATCGCGCAAGAGAAGTCGGCCTCGACTGAACTGATCGAGGACGCGGAATTCGTGCACGCCATGGCGATTGCCGCCTGGCGCGATCAGCGCAGGGAAGATGCCTATAGGCTGATGGACTGGGCCTATGAATCCCTGCAGCGGGAAGTTGCCGAATTACGTGGCGGTGATTTGCTGTTCGTCACCCTGCCCGATCCCGAAACGAAAGCCGCCTGGGAGGATGCGCTGATCCGCTACGGCGAATGGCGCCACTTCACAGTACTGCTGGTGGACGCCGCAGATCCGGACAGCCCGGTCGCACGGACCCTGGGCGCTGCCCTGGAACATGGAGACCGCTGGCTCGACGAGGCCAGAAAGGCCGCGGCAAGCGAGCGCTGGGCTGATGCGGTGCGGGTTCTGGACAGAACGTTTCAGCAGTTTGAGTCCTCGTGGCGTGAAATCGGGATGGACGTGTAGCGAGGTTTGGATGTGATTCAGTTGGGAGTGACGACAATGGGAACGATCAAATCCTGGAAACCGGTCTGGTGGTTCATGTTGGGATTACCGCTGGTGCTGGCGTTGGCGGTTTTCAGCTACAGTGCGGGACTGTATGCCGGGATGAACCACTCCATGGCAGTGGCGCATCGTGCGGCGCCGGGCAGTGGGACGCCGGTTCGCGGTTCACTCTGTCCCTATCTGCGATCGCAGCCAGCCGAGCTTCCCCAGGACCACGTCATCTATCACTCGGGAATCTGGATCTGAAACCAGCGGGGCTCTCGGACAGGCCACTCCCCGTGACTGGCGGGCTGCCCGCGCGGGTGACGGCCGCGCTCGCCCGCCACCGGGTGGTGATTGTGGTCTCTCCGCTGACGGACGTGCGAGCCCTCACTGCGCACCTGAACCGGTTGCGCGTCGATTTTCAGCTGCTCCCGTTCACCATGAGTTCGTCGGTTGACCGTCGGGAGTTTGGGCAACTGCGTCAGGCAGTCAACTGGCATCTGCTGCCCATGGTCTTTGTGGATGGCGTGTTTGCCGGTGGTGAACCGGAACTGATGCGCCTGCTGGCCGACGCCGCGCAATAGACCGCAACCGTCGCAAGTGTGAATTTAAGAGGCTTTTTGCTGGCATCCCCCTACTGCCCGTCTAACCTTTAACCAAGGGCGGTGAGTATTTGGCGGCATTTCCGCCAGGTCGCCGGCAGCTTTGTCTCGGGGGGAATAACCAGTGTATCTGGAACCGGTTGTCAGGCGATTGTCGTCGGATCACGATGAGGCCCATTTGGCCGTGCTGCGCATCTGTCAGGCACGCCTCAAGGGCAAGGTCTCGGGTGATCTGCAGGCATGGATGAATCGCGTCTTCAAAACCAGCATCGAGCCCCATTTCCAGGCCGAGGAGCGCTACCTGGTGCCTTTTCTGGAGCGGATCGGTGAGCCATCCGTCGCGGCGCGGATTGTCGATGAGCATGATGAGATGCGGCGGCTGGTGGCACAGATCTCCGAATTTGATACCGCCGGCCAACTCGCCGTCAAACTCCAGCAACACACCGAATTCGAAGACGGCCAGCTGTACGGGCTGTGCGAAGCGCGGCTGGACCGTCACACCCTCGACACGCTTGCCCGGGTCCTGGATCGCATAGCCGCCACCTCCTGCTGATTCCGCTATCCAAACCGCCTCACCGGCGCGACAATGAGTCCAATTCCTTAAACGTACAGCCGGGGTACCGTGGACACCTTTCACCTGGAGGATCATCCTCACGTCGCTTTGCATCACCTGCTCAAGTTGGTTGGCTGGTGTGAAAGTGGAGGCGCGGCCAAGCACGCCATCAGTGTGGGGCTGGTGCGGGTGGACGGCGAGGTGGAACTGCGCAAGAGCCGCAAGGTGTTCGCCGGCCAGACCGTGGCTTACGGTGGGCAACAGGTGCTGGTTGAACCCTGACTCAGGGATTGACCGCAGCGGGAATTGATATTCCAGCGACGTGTTCGGCCGACCACCGCGCCAGCGCGCGAAGTACCGGCACCAACGCGCTACCGGCTTCGGTCAGGTGGTATTCGTAGCGCGGTGGATGCT
>JBNLBB010000196.1:0-4267 GCA_050302415.1 Gammaproteobacteria bacterium
GAGGGGCGGGACCTGCCCGCAGGCGAGCCAGGCGAGATCCTGATCCGCGGCCCCAATGTCATGCGCGGTTACTGGCAGAACCCGGAGGCAACCGCCGAAGCGCTGCGCGACGGCTGGTATTACACCGGCGACATCGGGCATGTGGACATTGACGGCTTCCTCTACGTGGATGACCGCAAAAAGGACCTGATCATCAGCGGGGGCGAAAACGTCTACCCGGCTGAACTGGAAAACCTGCTGGCTGAGCACCCGGACATCCGCGAATCCGCTGTGGTGGGTCGGGCGGACAGCCGATGGGGCGAAGTGCCGGTGGCGGTGATTGTTCGCAGCGAAGGCGCTGATCTCGACCAGGCGGCCGTGATCCGATTTTTCGACGGCAAACTGGCGCGCTTCAAACACCCGCGCGACGTTTTGTTTGTCGACCAGTTGCCGCGTAACAGCATGGGCAAGATTCAGAAAGAGCTGATCCGGGAACTGGTCGCCGGAGAGGTACAACAGGGGGAATCCGCATGAGTCTCAAAATCGGCATCGATGTCGGAGGTACCTTTACCGACTTCTGGCTGGCGGAGGCGGGCAAGACGCCACGCATCCACAAGGTGCTTTCCACACCATCGGATCCCTCTATCGCCGTGGTGCAGGGACTGCAGGAACTGGCCGAAAGCCAGGATCCGCCAGAGTCTCTGGAGTCCTTCGCCGCTCGCATCGACACCATTGTCCATGGCACCACGGTGACCACCAATGCCACGCTGACGCGCAACGGTGCCAAGTCGGGCCTGATCACCACCCGAGGCGTGCGCGACGCCCTGGAGATGCGGCGCGGCATTCGCGAAGAACAGTACAACAACCGCTACACCAACGTCGTGCCGCTGGTACCGCGTTACCTGCGCGTGGGTGTGGGCGGACGCTTGGATCGCAACGGCAGCGAGGTGGAACCGCTTAATCTGGATGAGGTACGTGACGCGATCGCGTTGTTCAAACAGGAGGGGGTGAAAGCCGTCTCCATCTGTTTCATGAACTCCTTTGCCAACCCGGCTCAGGAACAGCAGGCGGCGGAGTTGGTGCGGGCGGAGATGCCGGAGGCCTATCTCACCGTCTCTTCGTCGTTGCTGCCCTCAATCCGGTTCTACGAGCGGGTGAGCACCACCGCGCTCAACTCCTACGTCGGCCCGATCCTCGATCACTATCTGAACCAGCTGCAGGGCCGGCTCAAGGAGATCGGCTTTGGCGGCATCCTGCTCATCATGCAATCCAACGGCGGCGTGATGTCGCCCGAGGTGGCGCGCCGCGATGCCGCGCTCACCTTGCTCTCCGGACCGGCGGCCGGCCCCGGCGCGGGCCAGGTCTATGCCCGGGCGCACAACCAGAACAGCTGCGTGGTGGTGGACATGGGCGGCACCAGTTTCGAGGCGGCGCTGGTGGTGGATTCACCGGTGATGGTCAACGAGGGCAGCATCGACCGCCATCGCATTGCGCTGCCCATGTTGGGCATCCACACCATCGGTGCGGGTGGCGGTTCCGTTGGCTGGATCGATGAGGGCGGTCTGTTGCGCATGGGGCCGCAGAGCGCCGGCGCCGACCCGGGACCGGCCTGTTACCGCAAGGGCGGAGAGCTGCCCTGTACCACGGACGCCAATCTGGTGCTGGGCTATCTGAATCCGGGTTACTTCGCCGGTGGCCGGATGCAGCTCGATCTGGAAGCGGCGCGCCGCGCCATTGAGATTCATATCGCGGAACCCCTGGGCCTGAGTATCGAACAGGCGGCGGCCGGCATGTATCGCGTCGCCTGCCACAACATGGCGCAGGGCATTCGCGAAGTGACCATCAAGCGTGGATTCGACCCGCGTGAATTTCCGCTCATCGTGGCCGGCGGTGCCGGACCCATCCACTCCTGCCTGATCGCCGATGAGTTGGAAGTGCCGCTGCAGATCGTGCCGCGCGAATCCTCCATCCTCTGTGCGGCCGGGATGCTGATGAGCGATCTGAAGCACGATTTTGTGCGCACCTTTGTGGCCAAATTGGATGAACTCGATTGGCCGCGCCTGGAGTCCATGGTTGCGGAGATGCGTAGCGACGGTGACCGCCTGCTGGCCTCGGAAGGGGCAACTGAAGCACAACGCCAACATTTCGTGAAATTCGACTGCCGCTATCTCAAGCAGTATCACGAAGTAAGTTTCGTGGTGCCCGAAGCCGCGTTTGCCCAGCGTGATCTGATTGCGATCAAGAGAGCGTTTCACGCCGAACACAACCGCCTCTACGGCTACTCACTGGAAGAGCAGGGCGTGCCGGTGGAGATCATCAACCTGCGGGTACAGGCCGTCGGGCAGGTGGAGAAGCCGAGCTTTGCACGCAGCGAGCGCGATGCGGCCGATCCGGCCCACGCCCAAAAACAGATGCGCAGCATCTACGTTTTCGAGGACGACGCCTACGCCGACGTGCCGGTCTACAACGGTCACGACCTGCGCTATGGCAACCAGCTGACCGGGCCGGCGCTGATCGAACAAGAGACCACGGCGATCTGGGTCAGCCGCACCTTCAACTGTATCTGTGATGCCTACGGTTCCTTCGTGCTCTACCGCAAGGAGCGCGAGGACCTGGTGGGCGACCTGCTGAAAGGGGCCAAGTCATGAGCCATGTCGATCCCATTCTGCTCTCCGTGTACGCCCGTGCTTTCAAGGCGGTCACCGACGAGATGAGCCTGTCGGTGGAGATGACAACGCGTTCGCCCATTCTCTGCGAGGCGAAGGATTTTGTGACCGGGCTCTACGATGCCGAAGGCAACATGCTGGAGCAGACCGAGAATCTGCCGATTCTCGCCTTCTCCCTGGCACCGGTCTGCAAATACATCATCGAGTACTTCGACGGGGATTTCAGCGAGGGCGATGTCATCTTCCACAACGACGTCTTCTCGCTGGGCAACCAGAACAACGACGTGGCGGTCTACAAACCGGTGTTTGTCGACGGCACGCTGGTCGGGTTCACCGCCGTCAAGGGACACCAGGCCGACATCGGCGGCAACGTGCGCGGCGGGTACAACCCGAACGCCACGGAGGTGTGGCAGGAGGCGCTGCGCATTCCACCGGTGAAGGTCTATGAAAAGGGGAAGCTGCGCAAGGATGTGTGGGACCTCATCTTTGCCAACATCCGACTCGACATCGTCAGCCACGATCTGCGGGCGCAGATGGGCGCCTGTACCGTGGGTGAACGGCGCCTGCAGGAGCTGGTGCGCAAGTATGGGCTGCAGAGCTATCTCGATCACAAGGCGGCGCTGTTCGATGCCTCGCGCAAAATGATGGAGGCGGAGATCGAGAAGATTCCCAACGGCGTCTACTCCGGTGAGGGCATGGTCTATTTCGATGGTCACCACGAAGGGAGCGAATTCACCATTCGCGTCACCATCACCGTGGAAGACCGCAAAATCACCTTTGATTATTCGAAGACCGACGCGCAGACCAACGGCTTCGTCAACGGTACCTTCACTTCCAGCGCCTCGGCCACCATTCTCACGTTCCTGCAGATGGTGAACCCGGATATCCCGCACAACGAAGGGATGATCCAGCCCATCGAGATGATCATCCCGGAGGGGACGATCCTCAACGCCAGTTACCCCAAGGCGACCACCTTCGGCAACCACCTCTGTCCGCCCAACGCGGATGCGATTATTCGCGCGTTGGCGCCGGTGATTCCGGAGCGGGTGACCGCCGGCTGGAACAACCTGCTCTGCTCGCTCACCACAGGCATCGATCCCGAACGCAACGAGCCCTATGTGGACATCGGTTTTATGGGATTGAAGGGCGGCAGCGGCGCCATGCAGGGGACCGATGGCTACGACCATATCGGCATGATCGATGCCTCCGGTGGCGTGCTCGACCAGGACTATGAAATGTTCGAGCAGATGACCCCGCACCGCTTGGTACGCCACGAGTACATTCCCGATTCCGGCGGTCCCGGCCAGTGGCGCGGTGGCCTGGGTGTGGTGACCGAATTCGAAATCGGTTCGGAGGATACACAGTTGGTCACTTTCGGCGACGGCGATTTCGAACCGGCCTTCGGCCTGTTCGGTGGGGAAGGTTCCATCCTCAACATCATCGAACTCACCTATCCCGACGGGCGCAAGGTGGTGCCGAAAAACAAGGATCTGATCAAGGGCGTACCCAAGGGCACCTTCTACCACCAGATCGCCGGTGGTGGCGGGGGTTACGGCGACCCGAAAAAACGCAACCGCAAGAAACTGGCGGAAGAGGTGCGCAACGGCATCATTTCTTCAGAG
>JBNLBB010000197.1:0-4245 GCA_050302415.1 Gammaproteobacteria bacterium
AGAGATCCACCACGTCCTGACGCAATCCCACCGCTTCAAACAGCTGTGCGCCGCGATAGCTGGCAATACTCGAGATACCCATCTTCGACAGAATTTTGTAAAGCCCTTTGTTGATACCGCGCCGGTAGTTGCGGGCGGCTTCGTGAGGAGCCCGCCGGTTGATGTGATCGTTGTCCAGCAGATCGACCAGGATTTCGTAGGCAAGGTAGGGGAAGATTGCGGTGGCTCCGTACCCGATGAGTGTGGCGAAGTGGTGCGGGTCCCGCGCGGTGGCGGTTTCGACCACGATATTGGCATCGCAACGCAGCCCCTTGTGGACCAGCCGGTGGTGGACCGCGCCGGTTGCCAACAGCGCATGCACCGGAATGCGATTTTCGGTAAGGCCACGGTCACTGAGGACAATCACCACACTGTCCGATCGGACCGCTTTTTCCGCTTTATCGCAGATATCGGTGATGGCATCCGCCAGTTCTGTGTCGGCCGGATAGTTGAGATTGATCTCAACCAGGGGAAAGCGCTCCTCGCACATGGTCTTCAGTGAGCGGAACTTGCCTTCGGAGAGCACCGGCGAGTCGGCCACAATGCGCATGGCATGCGACTCTTCGATTTTGAAAATATTCCGCTCGGGACCAAAGCAGGTCTCCAGTGACATCACGATCTGCTCACGCAGAGGATCGATGGGCGGATTGGTGACCTGGGCAAACTGCTGCCGGAAGGAGTCGTACAGCGAGCGCGGACGCACGGACAGAACGGGCAGCGGCGTGTCGTCCCCCATGGAGCCCACCGCCTCCTGGCCGACATCAGCCAACACCCGGATCACCTGGTCGCGTTCCTCCACCGAGACCTGGAACTGTTTTTCATAGCGCCGCAGGGTGGTTGTCGACATCGGCTCGACGATCGGAGGTTGATTGTCCAACTCCGATTTCAAGCGCAGGCTGTGCTGTCGTAACCATCGCTTGCAGGGGGCACGGGTGCGCAGAATCTGGTCGACATCCTTGGGCATCAACAGTTTTCCGGTGGCCGTATCCGCTGCCAGCATCTGCCCGGGGCGCAGCCGCCCGTTGACGACCACCGAAGCGGGGTCATAGTCATAGACCCCACTTTCTGACGCCAGGGTGATCACCCGGTCGGTGGTGACCACGAAGCGTGCGGGCCGCAGACCATTTCGATCGAGTACGCAGGCGGCATGGCGCCCGTCGGTCAGGACAATGCCCGCCGGCCCGTCCCATGGCTCCATGTGCTGGGAGTGCAGTTCATAAAAGGCTCGCAGATCCGGATCCATCATTTCAATGTTCTGCCACGCCGGTGGGATGAGCAGCCGCATGGCCTGGAAAATATCCATGCCGCCGGCCAGCAGTGCTTCCAGCATGTTGTCCAGGCTGCAGGAGTCCGAATCCTGGTGGTTGACCAGCGGGGTCACCAAATCCATATCCAGGGCTTCGGTTCGCATGCGCGCTGCGCGGGCAATCGACCAGTTGCGGTTGCCCTGGATGGTATTGATCTCGCCGTTGTGGGCAAGAAACCGGAAGGGTTGGGCCAGGCGCCATTGCGGCAGGGTATTGGTGGAGAAGCGCTGATGAAAGACCGCGAGGGAGGAGGTGAGATCCTCGGCCTGCAGATCCCGGTAAAAGGTGTCCAGATTCTCCGGCATGACCAGCCCCTTAAAGGAGAGAACGCGGCAGGAGAGGCTGGTGACATAAAAGACCGGGTCGGTTTTGGCGATCTTTTTTTCCGCAATCCGCCGGGCAATGAACAGCCGGGTTTCAAAGGTGGTGTCATCGAGTTCCGGGGGTGGATTGACGAACACCTGCTGAATGTCCGGCAGGGTTTTGAGTGCCTCGTCTCCGCATACCGATGGATCCACCGGAACTTGGCGCCATCCCGCAACCTGGAGGTGCTGCTCCTCCAGGGCTTCGGCCACAATCCCGCGGCAGATCTCCTGCTGGGCCGGGTTGGGGTCAAGGAAAATGGTACCGACGGCGTAACGGCTGCTCAGGGAGATTCCGGATTCGGCGGCGACCCGCCGCAGGAATGCTTCCGGTTTTTTCATCAGCAGCCCGCAACCGTCACCGGTTTTGCCGTCTGCGGCGACAGCCCCGCGGTGGGTCATGCGCTTGAGGGCGAGAATAGCGGTACGGACAATTGAGCGGGAATACTGATCATCCATCTGGGCGATCAGTCCGAATCCGCAACTGTCATGTTCAAAGTTTGGCCGGTATAGACCGGTCGCCGGAAATTGCATAAAGACATCAGCCGGGGAGAAGCCCCTGGCCCACCTTGCGAACGGCCGTCCAGTATACCCTTGGGTCAAGATATGCCGCAAACGGCACTCTGAAAAAAATAATCTATCAAAACAGCCGGTTATGCGTTCCGGCCTGGAGGCTTACATGGCGAGCTGGTTGCGGAGTTCGCTCACCTGTCTGGGCCAGGGTGGGATCTGACGTAATTCCTTGGGAAGGGTCGATATGCTGGATTCGGCCGCCTCGCGACTGGGATAGCGGCCGTAGAAGAGAACGAACCACGGTTTCTGTTCCCGTGAAGTTTCAATGATGGTCGCCCCGGTTCCCAGGCGATTTCTGGATACATAGGACTCGACCGCCGCGCGATTGCTGCTGCCCAGAATCTGCAGGAGATATTCGTCAGGACGGAATCCAGCGAACAGCGATTGTCCGAGTGGCGCCACTACGGGCGGCCTGGCGGGGGCGGGTGGCTCCCTGGTTGGGGCGGGAGCTTCAACGATGCGTTCCGGGATCGCTTGTTTCTGATCGATCGGTACCGACGGTAGGTCTGGTGCACTGGATGCAGCGGGTTCGCCCGTCCGGTCGGGAACGGCTGGCTGCATGCTGGGCAGCGCCAGTGGCTGCACGGCGGGCCGCTCCTGCGGGCTGGTGGGTGCACGCAGCAAAAGCAATCCAGCCAATAGCGCGGTCAACACCAATCCCCCGAGCCCGAAACCTGTCCGGGTGAAGCGGTATGGTCGACCGCTGTTTCCGGATGCGGTGGGGCGATGGTCGGAAATCTGGTCTCCGGCAAAGTAGTTGAGTGCCGCGGGTCGGCCACCAGACATCCGCTGCAGGTTGGCCACATCCTGGGTGGAAAACGGAAAGGGTGCGTCGGTGCCGGAGGTGATCCAGCGCAAACGCAAATAGGCATCGCACTCCGTAATCGAGAGACTGGGCAGGTCCAATACCTCCACCAGGGGTGCGTTGCGACCCCGGATCAGGCTTTTCCAGGTGGTGACCACATGGTCGTTGTCGCTGCTGAAGATGATTCGCAGTCCGCCCTCGGGCTGGCTATGGCGTTCGGTCCATTCGGCGAGCGGTTGGAGAGCCGGTGCCGATAACTGGTCAGCGTTGTCGACAATCAGCACGGCCATGCGGGCGCTCGCCCGGATCTTGTCCAGCACCTGGTCGATATCCATGTTGAGAGGGCCCGCCTGATCGATAGCCAGGCTGAATGCAGTACTGATCTCCTGGCGCACGGTCTCCTGATTGACGCTGGCATGCCCCCGGAACTCGCAGATCACCCAGTCGGTGCTGTCACTTTCTATCAGTTTGCTGAGAGTGGTGGTTTTACCGCTTCCGGAAGGAGCGATCAGAAAGAGGGTTTGGTTACCGAAACGGATGGCCTGCTTCAGCAGGTCCAGGCGTTGTTGAAAGGCGCCGCCTGTAAAAAAGACATGGGAAAGATCATCCGCAAACAGGCTGGATCCCTGTTGCTGCTCGGAAGCGGGCATCTTCGGTTTACTCTCCCGCATGGGTTGCCCCCTGAACGAACATCACTTTGTACCCCCGCTCGATCTGGCGATCCCTGGCTTTGAACAGCGCTTCCTGGGCGCTTTCTACAGTGGGGAAATGTTCGTTTCGGCTTCGGCCAGAGGTACCCTGCGGGCCCCACACCCTGGTCAGGCTCCATCCACCCAGCAGATCGCGCTGCAGAATTAAGTGATAGAAACGCAACGTTTCACCAGGTGCGGCAGGGGTTTGCAGGTAGATACGCATCGGTGTGGGCTGTGAGTTTTGCCAATGGTAGCGGGCTGGCGATTGGCTGGCTACCGTGTTCAGGTCCTGTGCAGAGGGTCAAAAAGTCTTTGGTATTCAATGATGGCATAGCGGTCCGTCATGCCTGCTATGTAGTCAACGATAATCCTTGCCTGGCCGTCTGCACCCGCGGCGTCGAAAGCCTGGTTGGCATCCAATTTGGCTTCGTCCGGAAGCA
Source organism: Gammaproteobacteria bacterium (assembly GCA_050302415.1). GTDB lineage: Bacteria > Pseudomonadota > Gammaproteobacteria > JBNLBB01 > JBNLBB01 > JBNLBB01. The sequence continues at coordinate 4,219 of JBNLBB010000197.1, forward strand.
GATTGGCATTGTCAGAGAATGCATGGA
>JBNLBB010000198.1:0-4228 GCA_050302415.1 Gammaproteobacteria bacterium
GCGTCGCGCATCCCCTTGGGCGGGTCGGGCTCCTTCAGGAAGGCCAGCAGCTCGCCCACTTCGCGCAGCGCCCCCACGCCCTCGGCACCCATCCCCATGGCCACCCGTTCTGGGGTGCCGAAGAGGTTGGTGAGTACCGGAATGCGCTGTCCCGTGGGCTGTTCGAAGAGCAGGGCGGGACCACCCGCGCGCAGGACGCGGTCCGAGATTTCGGTCATCTCCAGGGCCGGATCGACCGCCTGGCTGACGCGCTTGAGTTCGCCACGTTTTTCCAACATGGCCATGAAATCACGGAGGTCGCTGTAACTCATGGGCGGGAATGGGATCCTGGTTTTTGCGGCCCATTATTCACGGCCGCAGGCGGCGGGACAACGGTCGGCTCAGTCCAGTGCCAGGTTCAGGGGTTCCACGGCACCCTGCGGCAACAGGTGCAGATGGACCCGTTCGTCCACCGAGTCGTGGTGGTCGAACAGCGGCTGGTAGAGCTCGCGGGCGGCCTCCGGATCGTCGCAGGCCACCACCAGACGGAACCGGTTGAAGCCCATGCGGTCGCGCTCCTGGCGTCCGCTGTAGAGATAGTCGCGCAGCAGATAGGGCGCCTCGTCGGCCTGCACCGACTCCAGCACGTAGATCAGCAGGCGTCCGCCGATGGCGATCCGCCGGTGCACGTGGGAGTTGTCATCGGCCAGATAGCGGGCGTCGGCCTCGATATCGGTAAACACTTCGGGCGGACAGCCGCAGCCCAGGGTCTCCTGGGCGAAACCTCGTATTGTCTCCTGCAGTGCGCTCACGGAGCCGCCTCGTCACGAAATCCGGAGGTGTTGTGGGAGCCGTCGCAGAACGGCTTGTTCTTCGATTGGCCGCAGCGACAAAGTGCCGCCTTGCTGGTTTTGCAGACCAGGTCACCGAAGGCATCCACCAGCTGAAACGGGCCGTTGAGCAGGGCGGGGCCGTGCTGGACGATGGTCACCACCAGGAGGTTGTCCTGATCCTCCCCGGCATCGGTCGGGCTGGGAGGCGTGGTCACCGCACCCGGATCGTCGAAGTGGACCACCGAGTGGCGGCCGTCGCACAGGGGTCGATTCTCTGATGCGCCGCAGCGGCACAGCGCCACGTTGCGGTCCTCCAGCAGCAGATGGTTGTTGTGATCCCGGATCTCCACCCGGCCGCTGAGAAAGACCGGGCCTTCGGCCGAGAGGCGCACCGTGTTGGCCGGCGCGATGGGCAGGGTCTCATCCAGGCTCTCTACCGAGAGGGCGCCGGTCGGACAGTGCGCGACGGCGGTAATCACTTCGGCGGCACTGGCCGCGTCGGCCACCACCCACGGAGTACGTTTGGGATCGAAGACGGCCGGCAGCCGTTTCACGCATTCGCCCACGTGGATGCAGCGGTGCTGGTCATAGCGGATCAGCAAATCCTTGCCTTGATACTCGTGCAGTTTCGACTTCATCGGGGGTACCTCGCTCGGCGCATACCTTGCTCCCAAGGCGGTTTGCGGTCAATAACCTCATTGCAGTGCAAATCTTATTGCGTTGCAACGTGACCATCCGGGAATCCGGCGCTAAAGTTGCGCCCGGCAACGCGCCACAAGCGTACCGCCGCACCCAACCGAAACCCGCAATCGACAGCGATCCTGTCCAGGGGAGATCACGATGAAACGCCAGTTTGACACACTGGGGCAGACGCCCCGCCATGGAATCCCGCCGGACCCGGCACTGTATCCGACAACCCCTCGGCCCACCCGCGCCGCTGTCGGGCCTGTCGCACGCAGCTGAACACCATTCGCTGACCGCCTGATGCACCGCAGCACACGTGGTGGGCACGTTGTGTGCGTTTGTGTGGTCAAACCCCCGCAGGAGGGACGATTCCATGGACCAAGCAAAAAAAATATCTCTCGACGACAAGTACGGACTGGAGTGTGGGCGGGTCTATATGTCCGGTATCCACGCGCTGGTGCGTCTTCCCATGCTGCAGCGGCAGCGCGATCAGGCGGCCGGACTGAACACGGCCGGATTTGTCTCCGGCTATCGCGGTTCCCCACTGGGCGGGCTCGACCAGCATCTGTGGCAGGCGCGTCCCTTCCTGGAACGCAGCCATATCCGCTTTCAGCCCGGCGTCAACGAGGATCTGGCGGCCACCGCCGTCTGGGGCAGCCAGCAGCTCAACATGTTTCCGGGGGCCAAATACGACGGCGTGTTTGCCATGTGGTACGGCAAGGGACCGGGTGTGGACCGGAGTGCCGATGTGCTGCGCCACGGCAATGCAGCGGGGACCTCGCCGCACGGTGGTGTGCTGGTGGTGGCCGGTGACGATCACGGCGCCAAATCCTCCACTCTGCCCAACCAGGCCGACCATCTCTTCAAGGCGGTGATGATGCCGATCCTGGCGCCCTCCAACGTCCAGGAGTATCTCGACCTGGGGCTGCACGGCTGGGCCATGTCGCGATACTCCGGCTGCTGGGTGGCCTTCAAGGCGCTGGCCGACACCGTGGACAGCTCCGCCTCCGTGGATGTGGATCCCCATCGCATCCAGGTGTTGCTGCCCGATGATTTCGCCATGCCCGAGGGCGGGCTCAATATCCGCTGGCCCGACCCACCGTTGGTGCAGGAACGCCGCCTGCTCCACTACAAGCTCTACGCCGCGCTCGCCTACGGGCGGGTCAACCGGCTCAACCGCGTGGTGATCGACAGCCCGAAGGCGCGCCTGGGCATCATCACCACGGGCAAATCCTATCTCGACGTGCGCCAGGCTTTAGATGATCTGGGTATCGACGAGCGGCTGGCCGCCGACATCGGCATCCGCCTCTACAAGGTGGGCATGGTCTGGCCCCTGGAGTCCGAAGGCGTGCGCCATTTCGCCGAAGGGCTGGAGGAGATTCTGGTGGTCGAGGAGAAACGCCAGTTCATCGAGTATCAGCTGAAGGAGGAGCTCTACAACTGGCGTGAAGACGTGCGCCCGCGGGTGATCGGCAAATTTGACGAAAAGGGCGAGTGGGCGTTCGAGGCCGGTGCCCATGGCAATGTCTGGCACGGTGAGTGGCTGCTGCCGGCGGCTGGTGAGCTGACACCGGCGCAGATCGCGCGGGTGATCGCGGCCCGCATCGGGCGCTTTTTCACCTCCGACACCATCCGCAAGCGCCTCGAATTCCTGGACGCCAAGGAGCGGGCGCTGGCGGCCCCCCGCGCCACGGTGCAACGCACGCCCCATTTCTGTGCCGGGTGCCCGCACAACACCTCCACCCGATTGCCCGAGGGAAGCCGGGCGGTGGCCGGCATCGGCTGCCACTACATGGTCACCTGGATGGACCGCAACACCTCCACCTTCACCCACATGGGCGGTGAGGGGGTTACTTGGGTCGGGCAGCACCCGTTTACCGAGGAGCGCCACATTTTCGCCAACCTGGGCGATGGCACCTACTTTCATTCCGGACTGTTGGCGATCCGCCAGTCACTCGCTGCCAAGGTACCCATCACCTACAAGATCCTCTACAACGACGCCGTGGCGATGACCGGCGGCCAGCCCATCGACGGCCAGCTGAGCGTGCCGCAGATCGTCCGCCAGCTCGATGGCGAAGGGGTGAAGCGCATGGTGGTGGTGACCGACGGGCGCGCTGAGTTGGGCTATGGCGAATCGGACCTGGTGCCGGGCGTGGTGATCCGTCACCGCGAGGAGCTGGATGCCATCCAGCGTGAGCTGCGTGAATATCCGGACGTCTCGGCCATCATCTACGATCAGACCTGCGCCGCGGAGAAACGCCGGCGCCGCAAGCGGGGCGCCTATCCCGATCCGGCGCGCCGCGTCGTCATCAACGAGTTGGTGTGCGAAGGGTGCGGTGACTGCTCGGTCAAGTCCAATTGCCTGGCGGTGGTGCCGGTAGAGACCGAATTCGGGCGCAAGCGCGCCATCGACCAGTCGGCCTGCAACAAGGATTTCAGCTGCCTTGACGGCTTCTGTCCCTCGTTCGTGACCATCGAGGGCGGATCGTTGCGCAAAGGGCGTTCGCGCACCGTGGATGAGTCGCCGTTTGCCGGACTGCCGCAGCCTACCCTGCCGGATACCACGGCGCCCTGGGGGATCATGGTGACCGGTGTCGGCGGTACCGGCGTGATCACCATTGGTGCGCTGATCGGTATGGCGGCCCATATCGACGGCAAGGGGGTGAGCGCCCTCGACATGACCGGGCTCGCCCAGAAATTCGGGGCGGTCTATTCGCATATCCGCATCGCCG
>JBNLBB010000199.1:0-4215 GCA_050302415.1 Gammaproteobacteria bacterium
CCCCAACCCTCGGCTTTGGCTTCCTGCGTCGCTCTACCTCCTCCATCCCTGGAGTCGTCTCCCTGAGGGAGAGGGAGTGAGAGAAAAAGTAAGGGATCCAAGTTAAAACAACTACCCCAACTCCCTCCGCACCAGACTCACAAACCCCTCCACATTCACAAAATAGTCATTGAACACCACCACCCCCTGCGGATTGATCACCACCGCCCACGGCGTGCCGCCGGTCCGGTAGCGCTGCATGGTGAGCGAGTAGGGATTCCCGTTCGGATCGCCCGGATCATGCCCCATCTTGATGGGCAGACCATACTCCATCTGGATTGCCGGCAGGCTCTCCGCCGTATTGACCTCGAACCCTTCAAACACCGTCTGGATGCCAATCAAAGCCACCCTTGGCTCATCCGCAAGCAGTTCGGCGATGCGCGCCGTATCCGGCAACCCGTGGCTGCGACAGGCGGGACACCAGGATTGAAAACACTCCACCAGGGTCCAGCGGCCCCTGATCTCGGCCATGTCAAAGGTGGTCGGCTCACCGTTGGCGTCGATCCAGGTCTGGGCGGCCAGGGGAGGCGCGGGCTGTCCCAGAATCCCATTCGGGTTGGCGGCTGCCTGCAGCACCCTTGCGGGCCAGACGCCTGCCATCAGCGGCAGCGCGATGCCGGCGCCCAGCAAGCGACGGCGATGGATGTTGACGGTTTCTGGATTCATGACAGGTTCCTCTGCAGCCACAAGCTACGCTCCGCCCCCCTGGCGTGACGGACACTTGCCCCAGAAGACCGGACTTGCACCGAAAAACTGACACGTCCATGCTATGGCGCTTTCCGGACCCCGACTGATGAACGAAACACCCATTCTGCAGGCAGACCAACTGGTCAAGCGCTACAAGGATCTGACCGCCGTGGACGGCGTCAGCCTCAGCGTGCGGCGGGGTGAATGCTACGGCCTGCTGGGGCCCAACGGAGCGGGCAAAACCACCACCGTGGAGATGCTGGAGGGGATCAAGACGCCCACGTCCGGCACCATCCACTTTCACGGCAAACCCATAAGCCGCCAATACGCCAAGCGGATCGGCATTCAGTTCCAGAACACGGCGCTGCCCGACTTTCTCTCCACCCGCGAGGTACTGCAGCTGTTTCAGGGGCTCTACGAGAATCCCCTCAGCATCAGCCGGCTGTCGGAACTCTGCGCGTTGGATGACTTCATGAACCGGGAGGCGCGTAAAATTTCCGGAGGCCAGAAGCAACGGCTGTTGCTTGCCATCGCCCTGGTCAACGACCCGGAACTGCTGTTCCTGGACGAGCCCACCACAGGGTTGGACCCCCAGGCGCGGCACAACTTCTGGAAGCTGATTGAAGGCATCAAGGCCGAAGGCAAGACCGTGGTGCTCACCACCCACTACATGGAAGAGGCGCAACGGCTCTGTGACCGACTGGCCATCATGGACCATGGGCGGATGCTGGTGGAGGACACGCCGAGGCGCCTGCTCAACGAACACTTCGCGGGAGTACTGGTGCGTCTGCCGTCGGAGAAGATCAACGGCGAACTGCCGTTTGCCTGCGAGCAGCGGGATGGCTACCTGGAGTTCCAGGCCCCGGAAGCCGACGCGGCGGTGCGCCAGCTGATGGCACACGACGTGCCCCTGGACGGGCTCTACATCCACCGCCCGACGCTGGAGGATCTCTTCCTAAAGCTGACCGGCCACCAGTTGAGAGCCTGAGATGCGCCGTTTCTACGCTCTGCTCTATGCCCGCAACCTGGAGTTTTTCCGCGACCGCGCGGCGCTCTCCTGGAACCTGGTTTTTCCGGTACTGCTGGTCATCGGTTTTGCTGCCGCTTTTTCCGGTGACGGCCGCGCCCTCTACAAGATCGGCACGCTGCACACCGAGGCGGCCGACACGGTCGGCACCCGCTTCCTGGAGACCCGGCACGTGGAGTTCGTGCCTTATACCAACCAGGAGAAAGCGCTGGGAAAAGTGGGCCGTCACCAGATCGCCCTGCTGGTCGATTTCGCGGGCCACCGGTACTGGGTCAACGAATCCTCACCCAACGGCTATGTGGTGGAACGGTTGTTGCGTGCCGAAGTGGGCGACACCTTCACGCGCCAGACCGTCACCGGAGAGGCAGTCCGCTACGTGGATTGGGTGCTGCCCGGCATCCTCGGCATGAACATGATGTTCAGCGCCCTGTTCGGCGTGGGTTACGTCATTGTGCGCTACCGTAAAAACGGCGTTTTGAAACGGCTCAAGGCAACCCCGCTGACCGCCTTCGAATTTCTCACCGCCCAGGTCATTTCCCGCCTCACCATCCTGATGGTGGTCTCCAGCGGGCTCTTCCTGGGTTGCAGCCTGATCATCGGCTTTCCGATGAACGGTTCCTATCTCAACCTGCTGCTGGTAGGCATCTTGGGCGGGTTCACCCTCATCTCCATGGGACTGCTTGTAGCGGCCCGCACCGCCAGCGAAGAGTGGGCCGGCGGACTGCTCAATTTTTTCACCTGGCCAATGATGTTTCTATCCGGGGTCTGGTTTTCGCTGGAGGGCTCACCCGAGTGGATGCAGGCAGGCGCCCAACTGCTGCCTCTCACCCACCTGGTGGACGCGGCCCGTGCCATCATGATCGATGGCGCAAGCCTGCAGGAGGTATCGCTCCATCTGGGTGCCATGATCGCCATGAGCGCCCTGTTCCTGTTTGTGGGTGCCCGCTTTTTTCGCTGGGACGTGGAGTGACACGATGACTTGGTTGCAGGTAAGCATTCTGCTCTTTCTGGTACTCGATCCACCGGGCAACCTGCCGCTGGTGCTGGCTATCCTGCGCAAGCTGACGCCCCCGGAATACCGCAAGGTCATCCTGCGCGAAATGGCCATTGCTTTCGGAATTCTGTTGCTGTTCCTGTTCACCGGGGAAGCGATCTTCAGCTACCTGCATATCGAGAAGGAGACGCTCACCATCTCCGGCGGGATCATCCTGTTCATCATCTCCCTGCGCATGATCTTCCGCGGATCGGGTGAGATTTTCGAAAACAGCTACGGCGACTCCCCCATTCTGGTGCCGATCGCAGTCCCTGCGATTGCCGGCCCATCCGCCATCACAACGGTCATCCTGCTGCAGTCCAATCCGGCCAACTCCCTGCCGATACTGCTGGGTGCCCTGACCGCCGTCTGCGTGGTCGCCACCGCCATCTTCCTGCTGGGCCAGCAGCTCTACCGGCTGCTTGGCCCACAGGGTCTGAATGCCCTGGACCGATTCATGGGCTGATCCTCAACCTGCTGGCGGTCAACATGATCATCAGCGGCGTACGCGAACTGCTCATCGCCCTACCGCACTGACTCAGAGCCCGGCGGCCACCTGGGTACCCTCTTTGATCGCCCGCTTGGCGTCCAGCCCGGATGCCTTGGCGGCACCGCCAATGACGTGAATCTCCAATCCCGACAACCCGAGCTGCTCCAACAGCGCGGTGTTGGGTTCCTGCCCGGCGCAGACCACCACATGGTCCACCTCCAACAGCCGTGGTTTGCCGTCCACGGTGATGTGCAGTCCATCGTCATCCACCTCCTGGTAGGTGGCGCCGTCGATCATCTCGACGCCACGCGCCAGTAGCGCCGCGCGGTGAATCCAACCGGTGGTCTTACCCGGTCCGGCGCCCATCTTCCCCTTCGCGACGCTGCAACAGGTAGACCTTCCGCGCCGGCGCGGGCGCGCTCGGCTGCGCCAGTCCCGATTCGCTCTGGTAGTCGCCGGCCACACCCCACTCGGTGTAGTAACCGGTGACCGGATCGTCACTCTCATCCATGTGGGTGAGGTATTCAGCCACATCCACGCCGACGCCGCCGGCACCAACCACGGCCACCCGTTTACCGGGCAACGCGCTGCCGTTCAGCACATTCACGTAGGAGACAACTTTGGGATGATCGCTGCCCGCAAATTCCGCCTGCCGCGGCCGTACCCCAGTCGCCACCACGACAGCATCGTATTGCTCCTGCTGGAGGGTCTTGGCATCCACCCGCGAATTGAGCCGCAGATCGACGCCCGTCGCCTGCAGCCGGTTGCGGAAGTAGCGCAGGGTTTCGGCAAACTCCTCTTTGCCGGGGATCCCACGCGCCAGATTGAACTGGCCACCGATGCGGCCGTCGGCCTCATACAGGGTCACCGCATGTCCACGCTCGGCAGCCACCGTGGCGGCGGCCAATCCTCCGGGGCCGGCACCGACCACCGCAATGC
>JBNLBB010000200.1:0-4213 GCA_050302415.1 Gammaproteobacteria bacterium
CGATGGGTGGGCGGGGTGACACCCATCGCCCTTTTTGTTGGCTCTTGGGCAGGTGGGGTGACGCGCCCCCGCGCACCATCCAGGCACTACCTGGACACAACACTACGTGGACACCCATCGTAAGTACCATGAAGAGTTTCGTCCACCTGCCTGCAACACACTTTGCACTGAATGATACCTCTATCGATGAACGCGCGATCGCACCCTGCCCGCACACTTAGACATTCGGTCAGTGGAGAGGAGTGTGTGTCGCGAGATACCCCACGTTGACTTCCTACACAGCCATCGAATACCAGCCAAATGATCTATCGTTTCTGACTATTAGCGGCCTGTTTTCCTGGTAATGCACATCGGCCACATCTTTAAACCATCCAATAGGGATCAATACAATCCTCTGCCAGGTGTGATAAACAGGATTACAGAAGTCGGCAAGTAATTCACTAAGGAGAACGCAAAATGGCAAAGGCACCTGCTCGTCGCGCAAACACCTGTGGAACCGCACAACCCAAAAGAAGCTGGGGGCGTTGGCACCGGAATCGACACCACGCCCGGGTTGATGCTATCAAGGCTGCACGCCGTGCGGCCGCCGCCACCTGCGATATCAATAACTCCTGCATCAATGAAGACGGTCTGCGCAGCCATTGCATCTACCTGGAGACCAAATCAGAAGAACTGGATGTACAGGAACGGATCAATGAGCGGCGCGTCACCGAATACCGCTATCGCTATGAATCCTCTGGTACTTGCGAGTGTGAATCCGGGCGAACCAAAAATTCCTGCGGTCCCGCAGAGTCCATCGCCAAGGAGTGGGGAAAGTGGTTGCGTACCGAATCCGGCGCGAGATCCAACGCAATCAAGGCTGCCGAGTGGGCGGCAAAGAAGGCGTGTGAAGGCCCCAGCAAATCTTGTATCAACAGCAACAACCTGAAAAGCCACTGCGACCTGGTGCCGGGTACCAGCCGTATCATTAAATCGGAAACCCGAATCGTTGCAGGTCGCAAGGAATATCGATGCCAAGCGAAGGCGACCGGGAAGTGCAGCTGCGTTTAAGTCGGTTCCGACCATCTTTTGCCGCTCGGAATGGAGCTTGGTCTGTGGTTGCGGCGAGCTGATCACCGGTGGGTCGTGGATAGCAGCGGTCTTGCCCCGTGTCTTTGGCAACCGTGATGACAGCGCCCGTTTGCTGTTGAATCGCTGCGCGTATGGAATTTGATTCGTGTAGCAGGGTGACTGAGGGAGTCTGCATCAATCCCCCAGTCACCTTTAACCCCTTGCTGGGGGCGGCATCGGCCTGAATACGCGGTTAAACAGACCCTTCCTACAGATCAATCAGTCCGCCCGCCAGTAAACGCAGCGAGCTACGCATCAAACGCCCGCCTGTACGCAGGCCGCAATCTGGTGTTTGTTCAAGGCGGTGATGGAGGGAATCACGGACAACCTCCTGGTCGAAATCTTGGCAACACCCTATAGACGAATGGAGAAAGGAAAATGTGTCGGCGGTGCTGCCCAGGCACCCATGCCCGGTACCGCGTATCTGCCGTTCGGCTGGCTCGCTTCCCCGAAGAGAAAGATTGACCGGCCAACGCTACGATCTGTTGGCGTCGCCGCCTTCAGGTCTTACCAGACCAACTATCGTGATCACTACGAACAGTGCCAGCAGCGGAAGCAGCACGACATCCAGATAGGCTCCAATGGCCGCCAGACCGACCAGCCCGATCAGAACCGTCAGAAGAGGTGTAAAGCAGCACAGTGCAGTCAGCAAGGTACCGACCACTCCGACTTTAACCACCTTTCGATTCACTCACGTCTCCACTACTGTTTCGGGAAATCTTTGAGACAGCATCTGCCGGATGGATTTCTGACTTCACAGGCACAGGCGCCACGCTGCGTTTCAGCCGTCACGTAGGCTTTGATTCCGGGGTTGCTCCGGCTCTCGGTGAAGGTAACGCCAAAACAGTAGCAAACCGTCGCCTCCGGGTGACTGCTTTTGACCCCTACCTCCGTGCGCATCTCCCGCCGCGATATGGTGCACGCGTCCTGCCCGAAATAGACCACCTCGCACTCGGGATCGTCACAGAAATAGTAGCCCTGATCACCCAGCTGTCTCATCCATGGCTGCTTCACATGATGAACCACCGTACGCCGGCTGACCGCGCCGTAGGTTTTACCATTGGCCGGGCAGACCATTTTGGCGGGAATACCCGACTGATTCTGATCACAGCAATCCGACATGTTTCGCTCCTATCAAGTAGACCGGCCCCACCCGGGCATTATTACAGAGGTAGCGAAGCCGCGTGGCAGATAGCCCGTGAGACAACCATGCCACAACCCGATTGCCGGCGGTTGGGAAATTGGCCCGGTCCGTCGAGCTGATCTGTCAGCTCAAAGCGACGCGCCGTCGAATACGTCGAACGGCAGTGTGGTGGCATCCACCCCGTCCAGGCAACCGATGTTGATCCGGTAGTGCCCCACCTGGCGCATGGTCTGATGGAAAGGATAGATACCACAGCGCGTGCAGAAGTGGTGTTTGGCCACGCCGGAATCGAACACGTAGGTGGCCAGCACGCCCTCCTGCGCGGTGATCTTCATCTGGTCACCGGGCACGGTGAACGCCGTCATCACCGCGCCCTTGCGCCGGCAGATGGAACAGTTGCAGCGCAGGCCGGATTCGATGACCGGCCCCTCAAACTCAAACTGGATGGCGCCGCAATGGCAGCTTCCGGTGTGTTTCATTGTTTCGTTTCCGTTCAGTGATTCCGGCCAGGCAATCAGTCACCGATCAACAGCATGCGCCTCAGAACCTCTTTTTGCGGATGACCGGCCAACCACTCGGCCACCCGTTCCGCTTTGGCAAATTCCTCATCACCAAGCAGCTCCTGCAGGCGCGTGCGCTTTTCCTCTGCGGCTCGTTCCTGTCTGACTTTTCGTTGCCAGGGGTCGGTAAAAATTGTGGTCAATTTGTCCTGAAGCGCCAGCGCACCAAGCAACCGCCACTCCCCGTCGTCCAGCCAGGCGTCATCGCAGCTGGTACAGACATCAATCGCGTTGGCCTTGGCTCCGGTAATCCTGAACTTCAGCATCACCCGGGCGCATTTGGGGCAGACCAGCGCCTTGGAATTGTCGGAGACCTCCTCGACGGTGGAGTCCGGTGCATGCTGTTGATCGGCACTCTCTTTCCAGGCCCGATAGGCGAGCAGATCCACCAGTACCCCGTGACAGCCAGGACACTCTCGGGAGGGCAGGGCCTCCTCCAACAGCGCGGGTTTCAGTGGGGCCTTTTGACAGGAGGGACAGAGCATGGTGCATCCTTTTCTGGTTTTGGTTGATCCCGTTTGTAGCGCTTGCGCTTCCGGCACGGCAGCGCTGGTCGATGCATAAGGTGTTTATCACATCTCTAAAGGGTGCGCACCGGTTACCATCCGGTACGGGGTTACCTAACGCTCACTGCCCGCCATAAACCTCCGCGATCGTGCAGGGCGCCACTTCACGCGCGGCGAACTGTGCCGGTTCATACCCCTTAAAACTCGAAAGCTGCTCGCGCGCAGCCGCTGAACCATTCTCCGCCGCCTGCTGATACCAGTAACGGGCAATCTCCAGATTGGCCACGCCATCGTCCCGGATCCGGGTTGCGATCCGTCGAAGTATGCGCACCCCTTTCACCCGCTCACCGGCATGGATGCGTCCCAGCTCATAGGCGGCCGGGGCATGGCCCTGCTTTGCCGCCATGCAGAGAAACTCGGTCGCCTTCTGGTTGTTGTAGAAAGCATCCACACCGTGACGCGGCGTGCAGCAATAAGCGTTGCCGACGCGATATTGCGCCTCCGGATCACCGGCCAGCGCGGCTTGCAGATGCTGATCGCGCGTTGCGGTATCCACCGCAATGTGACCACTTTCCATCATGGAAGCCACACAGCCGGAAAGCAGGCAACTGATCAGCGGCAGGCAGAGGGAGACCATCATTCGGCACCGGGACGACTGCATTTCGCTGGTCACCAGTGTCCCGCTACTTGGGTTGCGTCCGCATCAGCCAGCGCATGATCCAGCCCCTGGGCTGCTCCCGGCCGGTGATGAGGTAATCCAACCGATAGTGATTGGCCAGATTGGCCGAGATCAGGTGCACGGCCTGACGGGTACCGCACAACAACAGCTCATCGCCCTCCACCAGCAGCAGACCCGACTCCGGACAGACCCGGGTTACGGCGCCCCGATGGTG
>JBNLBB010000201.1:0-4192 GCA_050302415.1 Gammaproteobacteria bacterium
GGCGTCACCGTAGTAACTCTTCACCCCGAACTTGCCCAACATGTCGATAATGCCGGCTTCGTGGTCGAGCACGACGGTGGTGACCCCGCTGGCCAGCAACAGGCGGTTGACGATCTGGCCGAATCGGCCGTTTCCGGCAATGATCACCGACCCGGTTTCGTCGATATGATCCGCTTCTTTGGCATCGATATCGGTATCGCGGGAGAGCACGAGCTTGTCGTAAAGGATAAACAGGGCGGGAGTCAGCAACATCGACAGGGCCACCACCAGGGACAGGGTGGGCACCAACTCCGCGGGAATCACACCGCTCTGAAAGCTGAAACTCAACAGCACAAAGCCGAACTCACCGGCCTGTGCCAGACCGAGCGTGAACAGCCATCGATTGGCAAATTCCAGATGGAACAACCGCGCCAGAGCATAGAGCACCACGCCCTTGAGCAACATGACACCGACCGTCAAAGCAATGATGGTGGCGAAGGAATCAGTCAAGATCTGGAAATCAATACCCGCCCCCACGGCAATAAAGAACAGACCCAGCAACAATCCCTTGAAGGGTTCGATATCCGACTCCAGTTCATGGCGGAATTCACTGTCGGCCAGCACCACGCCGGCAAGAAAAGTACCCAGCGCGGGTGAGAGATCGACCAGGGTCATCAGCAAGGCAATGCCAATCACCAGCATCAGTGCCGTGGCGGTAAATATCTCCCGCAATCGGGACTCTGCAATAAACCGGAACAGCGGCCGCGAGAGGAAGTGCCCCCCCAGCAGCACCATGGCAACCGCACCCAGGACAATGGCGGCGTGCAACCACCCGGGCAAGTCGGAAACCAGACTGAAAGTTTCGTGGTGCTTCGCACCCGCAGCCGGCACCCCGGCCGCCGCATCACCGGACAGGGCTCCCGCCAGTTCCGGCAACACCAACAGCGGGATCAGCGCCAGCATGGGAATGACGGCGATGTCCTGGAACAGCAAAACCGAGAACCCGGCCCGCCCGCCTTCGGTCTTGATCAGCCCTTGTTCCTGCAGCGTCTGCAACACAATAGCGGTTGATGAAAGCGAGAAGATCAATCCGATGGTCAGCGCCACACTCCAGTAGACACCGAACAACAGCGCCACACCGGCCATCAGGAGTGCGGTCACGCCAACCTGGAGACCACCCAAGCCAATCAGCCGGCTGCGCATCTGCCAGAGCATGCGTGGTTTGAGTTCCAACCCCACCAGGAAGAGCATCATGACCACACCAAACTCCGCAAAGTGCTGAATGGACTGGGTCTCCGCTCCCACCAGTCCGATGAGCGGACCGATGACAATGCCCGCCAGCAGGTATCCGAGTACCGAACCCAACCCCAGGCGCTTGGCAATGGGCACGGCAATCACGGCGGCACACAGATAGATAAAGGCCTGAAACAGCAGTCCACCCATGGCTCAGCCCTCCCGGATGATGGCGTCGAGGTTTGTATTCAAGGTGGGCAGAAACTGCGCAGCGCTGATGTCGAGCAGACCATCGCGCAGAGCGGTGAGGAGCCGTACCCAGGCGGAGACATGCCCGGGTACCCGCCCCTCCTCCACCGCGGTCCGCGCACCAAACAGGGCGAACGGTGGCAGATAGGTCATGCCACACAGCAACGCCGTCTGCTCCAGCGGGCGCAGCAGTTGGCGAATGGTGAAGTGGTTGTAGCCCTCGGCCCGGTAGGCGGCTTCCATACCGCCCGCGGTCAGGGCATTGAAAAATATCTTGCCGTGCAGGGCGGTCCCGTTCAAGCCGTAGGCAAACCCGTACTCCAGGACCAGGTCCTGCCACTCCTTCAGGATGGCGGGAGTGGAGTACCAGTAGAGCGGGTGCTGGAACACCACCACCTCGTGCGCCAACAGGCGTTGCTGCTCGCGTTCGATATCGATCTGAAAATCGAAATACTCGGCGTACAGATCGACCAGCGTGATGCCTTCCAGCATTCGCGCGGCTTCGGCCATGTGGCGGTTGATTTCGGAGTGATCTTGCGATGGGTGGGCAAACAGCACCAGCACACGCCGCGCCGAGGACGCTGTCGACCGATCGGGGCCTGTTTCGAGACCTGCCATTGTCAGCCATCCCTTCTGTCCATACGGTTGAAAGAAGATCGCCCCCGAATGGGGATGCCCGAGTGATTCAGACTGTGCCGTCATACTACTTGACGATTGAGCGCTCCACATACCACCACCGGGAGCCCGTACACGGGTTGGCTGGCCAATGCGTCATGCACTAAAAAAGAGGGCGCTATCTGCGCCCCTCTTTTCACCTTCAGGTGTCAGGTTGTCTGTTCAATTCACGTGGGTCACACGAACTCAAAGCCCGCTTTGGTCATCGGCAGCTCGGTGATCCGCTTGCCGGTGTGCGCAAAAATGGCATTGGCCACAGCCGGGCCGGTGGGTGGTACGGCCGGCTCACCGACACCCGTGGGCGCTTCGTTGGAGGTGACGATGTGGACCACCACCTCCGGCATGTCGCTGATCCGCAGCGGCGGATAGTCCGGGAAATTATTCTGGGCCACCACGCCCTCTTTGAGGGTCACTTCGTTGCGCAGGACGTGGCCCAAACCAAAACCGGCACCACCCTCCATCTGCGCCAGGATCACGTCCGGATTTACCGGCACGCCACAGTCCACCGCCACGTGGAGCTTGTCCACATGCACCTTCTCGCCATTCACGGTCACATCGGCAACCACCGCAACGTAGGTATTGAATGAAAAGTGGCATGCGAACCCCCGCTTCTGACCGGGCCGCCAGCCCGCCAGATCCCGGGCCGCGGCGATCACCCCCGCCAGACGCGCTTGCCTGGGATCGGAAGTGTCCAACAGCGAGAGACGCAACTCGACAGGATCGCGGCCGGTTTCGCGAGCCACCATATCCAATAACGATTCCATGGCGAAGGCGGTATGGGTATGGCCCACCGACCGCCACCAGAGCACGTTCACCTGCGACTCCAGGTCACTCACGCCCACCGCCATGTTCGGCAGGTTGTACAGGGTGTCGGCAGCGCCTTCGACCGTGGAATGGTCCACACCGTTGTGCACGACCATCTGTTCGAACGGCGTTCCCTTCATGATGGAACTCCCCGCGATTCGATGATCCCAGCCCACAATCCGGCCCTTGGCATCCACACCGATGCGCGCCTTGTGTGCCGCCATTGGGCGGTAGAACCCGCCGTGCAGATCATCCTCCCGGCTCCATACCAGTTTCACGGGTACCCGGCGACCCAGCAGGTTAAATGCATGTGCCGCCTGCACCTGGTAGTCGGCCACCGGCGTCGCGCGCCTGCCGAATGAGCCTCCGGCGTAGACGGTGCGAATCTCCACCTGCTGGGGTTTGAGTCCCAGCACGCCTGCCACCGCCCCGTGGGTGGTACCCGGAAACTGACAGCCATCGTGCAGCAACACCCCGGTAGTGGTGGGTTCCAGGACACAGCAGAGCGGCTCCATCGGTGCGTGGGCAAGAAACGGGAAATGGAACTCGGCCTCAACGGCGCGGGGCGCCTTTCCCACAATCTCGGCCGCCACCGGGGTGACCGTTTCCCGGGCCTGGAAACGTGGCGCCGCAACCAGCTCACTGAGCTTGCGCTGCATCTCTTCGCTGCTGCGGTTCTCGGCCGCGGAAAAATCCCATTCGGCACGGATCGCTTTGCGTGCCTGGAAGGCGGCCCAGGTGGAGGTCCCATAGACGGCGATGGCCTCTTTGGTGGGCAGTACCTTGGCATCAACGTAGCCGGGAACCTTGCGCGCCTCTTCCGTCGAAAAGGTCTTGAGCACGCCCCCAAATCTGGGACTTCGCAGCATGACGGCGTGCACCATTCCTGGCAGCTGCACATCCATGGCAAAGATGGCCGTCCCATCCGTTTTGGGGTTGCTGTCCTTGCGCGGCAATTTGGCATTGCCGATCAATCGAAATTCACTGGGGGATTTGATGCGGGGCTGTTCTGCGGGAGGCAGGGTCGCGGCAATCTGGACAAACTCACCAAAGTGTCCGCTGCGACTCCCCGCGCGAAGCACACCCTTTTCAATCGTGATGCTCGTCGGCGGTACCCGCCACCGCTGCGCGGCGGCGCGCACCAGCAGATCCCGCGCCGTGGCGCCCGCTTCACGATATTGGGTGTACGAGTTGGCAATGGCAGTCGATCCACCGGTGCCCTGAACACCGAATATCAGATTCTTGTACCTCT
>JBNLBB010000202.1:0-4192 GCA_050302415.1 Gammaproteobacteria bacterium
TAGCTGGTACCCACCCTACGATGCCCGATGGACCAGATAGGTGTTGTTTCCGCCCTCATCCAAGAGATTGCTGATCAACCGGAAGTCCGCATTTTCTAGCGCCTGGACATAGGCCTCGTATCCAAGCGACAAGCATTCACACCCGGTGGTCAGATCCCGACAGCGCTTAAAGCGCGAACACCAGTATTCCAATGGCGATGGCCACATCAGTTCTCCGATTGTAAATCTGCGCCCTCCTAGAGCCGAGCGCATCGTGTGGGTAATTGAGAAAAACGGGATTGGAACAAATGCAGAAGTGTCGGCGTGGGTATCATAGGCCTGAGCCGGGTCCATGCTTCTGTCCGTCGCCTCAGCAGGAAACAATCACTGCTGTGAGCTTAGCGATGTTTAGTATGGACAGTCCCGTACTTTCCAAACCAAACAAAAAAAGAGGTGCGTTGCCGCACCTCACATAACTATCACTCTCCGTCTAGCTCACGCGGCACTCCCTTGCCGCGAGCTGTCAGTTTCCCAGGCGGGCTTCCTCGCCCACGGGGATATTCATCTTTGCCGTAACCACGTGCAATACGACGTAACCGACACTTGCCAGGATTCCCACAATCCAGATCACACTTCCCGTCGGGGTCACCATGGCTGCGGCGCCTCCGCACAGCAGAATGGCGCGTTCAAACAGATTCAGATCGCGCATGATGTAGCCAGTCAGCCCCATGGCCCAAACCACAGTGGAGGTAATGAGGCCAAGGCCGGCAATCGCAACCTGGGTGGCGGTTCCCTGGAACAGCAACGCCTTGTCGGCAATGAATGCGAAGGGAATCAGGAAGGCCACAGCGCACATGCCGAAGGCAACCACACTGGTCTTCATGGCATCGGTTTTGGCCACACCCGCAGCGGCAAAGGAGGCGAGCGACACGGGCGGTGTCACCATGGAGAGCACGCAGAAGTACATGACAAAAAAGTGCGCCTGCACCGGCTCCACGCCCAGTGTCTCCAATGCCGGTACGTAGAGAATCGCACCGATGATGTAAGCCGCCACGGTGGGCAGCCCCATACCCATGATGATGCAGCCGAACACCACCAGGATCAGGGATACCACGTAGGAACCACCACCGACGGAAATCAGGCCGGAGGCGAATTTCAGCGCCAGATTTGACTGAATGGCTACCGAAATGACGATACCGATGGCGGCAATGGGTACGGCTATGACCGCGGCCTGACGACCCGTGTCCAGCACCATCTTCGGCAGGTCACGCCACGAATAGCGGGTCGAGCGCCGAAACAGGGGTACGATCAGGCAGGAGAGGGTGGCGTACATCACCGCGATCTGCGCCGAATAGCCCATGATGAGTCCGCCCACCAACACCAGCGGCGGCGCGAGCAGCGCCAGACGCGGGCCGACGGGAGGTATGCCCAGAAAATCCTTGTCCGTGAGCGTCCCCACTTTGTGCTTGCGCGCATAGAGATCCGCCGACGCGAACAGAGCGAAGTAGAAAGCGAGTGCCGGAAAGAGACCGGCCAACGCCACATCGGCATACGGAATCACCAGCAGTTCGGCCATGACGAATGCAGCAATGCCCATGATGGGTGGCATCAGCTGGCCACCGGTGGAAGCGATCGCTTCATAGGCTGCAGCGCGCTCGCCGGAAATACCGGTGCGACGCATCAGCGGGATGGTGAATACACCCGTGGCAGTCACGTTGGCGACCGCACTGCCGGACAGGGAGCCCATGAGACTGGATCCGACAATCGCCACCTTGGCACCACCGCCCTTGGACTTGCCCACCAGGCGCATGGCCAGATCGATGAACAGCTGACCACCGCCCACGGCACTGTAGACCACGCCGAACACGATGAAGTAGAAAATGAAGTTCACCGAAGTCGCGGTGGTCACGCCCATGATCCCGCCGGTGGTCATCACCAGTATTTCCGACCACTCTTCCAGGCTGATGCCACCAAAGCCGATGGCCCCAGGCAGGGCGTAACCAAAAGCGCCGTAGCCAATAAACAGGAAGAGCACGACCAGCAGGATGTTGCCTACGGTACGACGCACCCCTTCGAGCAGCAGCACCACCAGGATGGCGGCAACTGCCATGTCATACCACTCGATGGGCGATACGTTCTCGATGCGGGTGGCGAGGCGTTCGGCTTCGTGCCAGTAGTAGACGCCGACCGCACCGATGCCCAGCAGAGACACGCCATCAAACGCGCGTTTCAGCCATCGGGGCAGTCGCTGACTGCGCAGCGGCATCGCCAGGTAGGCAAGCAGCAGGGCGGCAACCAGATGTGCCGGGCGCTCCACCTGGGGCTGCTGCGGCATGAAGAGGATCCAGAACTGGAAGGTGATAAAGACCAGGGCAATCCAGGTTTGGGGATTGCGGAGTATCTGTTTGAGATCTGTGGACATGACGGTATTTCCCGTAGCGGAGTCTCCAGAGGAGATCGGGCCGGCCGGGTGGCCAGCCCGTGTGTTGGGACTAGAGCAGACCTTTTTCGCGGTAGTAGCGTACCGCACCCGGGTGCATGGGAATGCCATTGTTCTCCGGGGCTGCGGCACCCGCCGGCTTGAAGGCCTTCCAGGCGGGGAATTCGGCGGCGAGCTTGTCCATGTTCTCAATCACCATCTTGGTAATGGTGTAGGCGGTGTCGTCCGACAGGTCTTTGTGGGCGATCAGGTGGGTGCCGTAGTTGCCGCCCACTGTCGGCTGGGTCTGGGCATCGAACCATTTGGGAATTTCGCCGCGCACAATGCCTACCTTGCCCAGCGCGGAGAGCGACTCGTCGGAGAGATCCAGAAAACTGACGTCACCGGTCAGCGTGATCTCCTGGATGGTGGGATGGCCGCGCAGGATGGTATCGAAATAGATGTCTGCGCGACCGTCGCGGATCATGCCGGCCATCTGCGTGGGCACCACCTGGATGATGCGCCCACCATTCGCCTGGATCTGGTCACGGCTGGTGCCGTGGGCCGCCAGGATGATATCCACGGCTGGCGGAATGTTTGAACCCGGAGGCTTCATCATGATGTTGACCGGCTTGCCCGACTCCAGGATCTCCTTCAGGCTCTTGAAACCGTGCTCCTTCATGTAGGCGTTGCGTACGATGGCGCCAATGAAGACCGGGTTGAGTCCGCCCACCAAAGAACGGATATCCGGCGCCTGCTTGCCTGCGTAGAGCAGTTGGCCGTTCATGGCCCACTGCGAGGTGGCAACGTTGGAGAGCGCTATCTGCGCCTTACCCTGTTGCACCACCATGGGGTTGGCCACCCCACCGCCACGGGCAACGATTTCGATATCCAGCCCACTGCCCGACGACTCAATCGTCTTTTTCAGTGCCGCTGCAGCCACGTACCAGCCGGAGCCAACCGGCATGGCTCCGACGCGAAGCGATTCGGC
Organism: Gammaproteobacteria bacterium; assembly: GCA_050302415.1. Lineage (GTDB taxonomy): Bacteria > Pseudomonadota > Gammaproteobacteria > JBNLBB01 > JBNLBB01 > JBNLBB01. Next base: position 3,390 of record JBNLBB010000202.1, read on the forward strand.
GTGCGCCGCAAACGCAGTAAAACAGCCCAGTGCAATGCCGACTGCCGTGCGAACGAGGGGTTGATTGAACAGTTTCATTTGGTGCCTCCAAGAAAACGTTATCGCGAGCGGCTGACCGCCCTGTAGGTCTATTGCCCGGGAACAGGGCCGGACCCCACGGGCCCGACCCCTCCGGTTATCAGTCGGTCAGGCCGGCAGCGCGCATGGCGGCGGCAATCTCTTCAGCCGCACCCGGATCAAGCGGCAGCAGCGGCGTACGCACGGTCGCATGCTCCAGGATGCCTCGAGACACCAGCGCGTGCTTCAGGGCAACCGTGCCCTCCATATGCGACCCGCGGTGGTAGACGCTGCGGGTCACCGGCAACAGCTGGTCGTGCAGCGTGCGGGCGCGCTTGTAGTCCTTGGCCTTCCCGGCTTCAATCAGCTGAATCAGCAGTTCGGGCGCGATGTTGCCGTAGCCTACCAGCGCGCCGTCCACATCGAACATGGTGTGGAGCAGGTATTCATCATGGCAGGTAAGCACCTGCAGTTCGGGCCGCTCACGGCGGATGATGGGGATTTCCACATCCCAGCGGCGCATGTTGCGCACGCCGTTTTTCATCGCGAACACGCCGGGCTGTGCAGCGATGTCCAGCAGGGTTTCCAGGTTGTAGGTTGCCTTGGTGACGTCCGGGTATTGAAACAGGATCAGCGGCAGACCACTCTCTTCGTAAATGGCACGGTAGCGGTCTTGCGGCGCACCCTTCTGGTAACCGAAGCGCAGCCAACCATGCGACGGATAGACCAGGCCCGCCGAAGCACCC
>JBNLBB010000203.1:0-4172 GCA_050302415.1 Gammaproteobacteria bacterium
CCGGGAACCGTCAGATTGATGGAGAGGCTGTCGTCCGTCTCCGCCAGTGCATCCAGAATCCGGCAGAAATCCTGGGCCCATAGCAGGCGGTTGTGCAGCAGCAACAGTTGTGTTTCGATGTGAAAAAATCCAAATGGTATCGGACCGTGACTGATCGAGTGAAATTCAAGGGGCAATGCGGATTCCTCGGCAGGTATGGCTGTGCAGAGAGGCAGTTTATCCCAGGTGGGCGACAGCTGGGAGCCGTCGGCTGTGAACAGGTGTCCAGGTGACATCCATCCCCTTCTGGAAAGCGAAATCCCTGCCCGAACTTTCGCCGGAGGAGTGGGAGAGCCTTTGCGACGGATGCGGCAAGTGCTGCCTGCACAAAATCGAGGATGTCGATACCGGCGAGCTTTTCTACACCAGCATCGCCTGTCGCCATCTGGATCTGGCACAGGGGGGCTGCACCTGTTATGCCCGGCGCGCCGCCCTGGTTCCTGACTGCATTGTCCTCTCACCGGTCAGCCTGCAAGTGGTCGACTATCTGCCGGAGAGTTGTGCCTATCGTTGTGTGGCCGAAGGGCGGGATCTTCCGCGTTGGCATCCGCTGGTCTGCGGCGACCGGAACATGGTGTATACCACTGGCGCTGCGATCCACGACTGGGCGGTATCCGAGGATGAGGTCGATCCGGACCAGTGGCTTGACTATGTGCTCGAAGACTACGAAATCTAGGACGCCGAGCGATGGTCGGTGATCAGCCCTCGGTCATGTCGTGTAACTGCTTCTGGTAGGTCTCTTCGTCGATATCGCCGCGTTCATAGCGACGCTTCAACTCCTGGATATGATGCTCCACGATCTCATCCGGTGACCCGATCTTCCCCCGCAGCAGCCAGCGCAGGATAAGAATGGCGGGGATGATGAACGCAAGGCCGGTCAATACCGAGCTCATTTGATCTGTAAACATGGTTATATCCGTGGGCAGGTCGCTGGCGAACAGTGTGGCCATTGTACCGGCTTGCTCACCCGGCTGCAGGATTGGGTGCGAGGATCACCTGATTCCGACCGGCCTCCTTGGCCTGATAGAGCGCCCGGTCCGCAGCCTTCATCACCAGCTGCGGTGTCGGTGCGCTGTCGTCTCTCTCCGCGGCACCGATACTGATGGTGACCGAAACCACTTCCCGTTCACCTCCGGTGGCAGGCGTTTTTTGTTTGTGGCGCCGTGGCCGGTTTTTTGCGCGCAGCCGGAAAATGGCGTCCTGCACCGATGCGCGCAACTGTTCCAGGTCGGGGTGTGCCTCGGTGCTGGATTTGCCCGGGAATACGACGCAAAACTCCTCGCCCCCGTACCGGAAAGGTTTTCCGCCACCGCGGACTTTTCTCAGCTTCGAGGCGACCAGCTTGAGGACCTGGTCGCCCACTTCGTGACCGTGTCGGTCATTGAATTTCTTGAAGTGGTCCACATCCACCATGGCCAGACAGTAGAAGGACCCGAGTTTGAGCAGTTCCTCATTCAGCGCTCGGCGCCCCGGCAGTCCGGTCAGCTCGTCCCGGTAGGCCATGTAGTGAGAGTCGAGAACCACCGCCATCAGCACCAGCAATTGGGCCAGGGTGGCGTAGAGGGCCTGGCGGTCGGGGGTGGATTTCGGATCGAGCACCACGGCGGTGGCGATCACCGCTCCGATCAGCGCGGATTCCAGCCAGGTGCGCACCACCAGGTAGCGCAAGATCAGCAACAACATGGCAAATCCGGTGGCGATGAGCGCCGGTTGCCCCAGCGACAGGAACGTGCCGGGCAACTCTCCCATGGGCTTGCTGTAGAGCCAGATGATCAGGGTCTGCGATTGGTCCATGGCAACAAAATTTACCGCCAGGGCAACCAGCACCAGAATGGCGGTGCGCTGTAGCCCATGGCGGGTAAAGCATCCACGTTCCCGCAATTCGGCAATGAAGGCGAGGGTGATGGGAAGCACCACCGTGATCAGAGCGTCGCGCGCCGGCAGCGGAGGCAGTGTCGAGGTGGCCCAGTAGACTGCGGCAAGCAGCCACAAGGCAAACCAGGCGCGGCTGCGGTTGAACAGCAGGGCCAGCAATGATCCGGCGATCAGCGGAAAGTAGGGGAGGCCGGGCAACAGGGTGTTGCGGAATACCGGGTAGGCGCTGAGTGTCGGGGTCGCCAGCCATACGGCGAGAAACAGCAGGGCGGGCAGGCCGACCGCCAGCAGCAATTGTCGAATCAGAATCTGCATGCCCAAAGAAAATGGCCCCAATGGATGGCTCAACGCCGGATTTGTTATAGATTTACCGGGAGCACAATGGCGATATCCCATGGTGCACCAACCGTAAGTCAGCGTCGCGCGTCGCCGCGCGCCCGCCGACTGCTCGCCAACAAGGATAACAGACGCTTGAATATTCGCCGCGCGTGGCTCGCCAGCACCCTGCATCTGGACAATCTGGGAAGCCAGGTGATCGGGTTGTTTGCGGTCCTGGGTGATGCGGCCTATCTGTTGGTCAACGCGCTGGCGCCGACGGAATTGATTCACCGCGGCCACGCCTCCTATCTGCGCCGGACATTGATCCAGCAAATCTACTTTACCGCCGCGCAGGCCATGCCGCTGGTGCTGCTGGTTGGGGCTGCCCTCGGCTTGTTGGCCATGCTGCCAATGGTCGGTTTCGGGGTCACCGATCTCAATCTGCTCACCGCCGTCATCGATGTGGTGCTGATCCACCAGGTGGCGCCGGTGCTGATCGTATTGATGGTGATCGGCCGGTCGGGAACCGCCATCACTGCGGAACTGAGCGAACTGCACATTAATCAGGCGGCTGTGACACTGCTCGCCATGGGCATCGAGCCCCACCGGCTCTTCCTGCTGCCGCGCCTGATCGGCATGGTGATCAGTCTCCTGTTGCTCAATTTCTGGGGCGGGGTGGCCGCGCTTGCCGCAGCGGGCCTGTTCGCTTCTGTGAGTGAGGGGTTGACCATGGGTGCGTTCCTCAGTGCCTTCATGCAGCACCTGCAGTGGTCCGATGTTGTGCTCACCGCCCTGATGAACGTGGCCTACGGCACAGCCGTGGTCTCACTGCAGATGCGCTATGCGGAGATGGTCAGCGAGGTGACCGATATTCCGCGTAATCTGCCCCGGGCGTTTGTCGCTTCGTTACTGGCCTGCCTGCTGATTACCGTCGTGTTCACCCTGGCGCGAAGCGGATGAATCCGGTACTCGAAGCACGCCAACTGGTGGTCGATGGCCAGGCATCGTCCCTGCCCATGGATTGGCAGCTCTTACCCGGGGAGGTGTGGCGGCTGGATGGCGAGCGGGGGAGCGGTAAGACGTCGCTGTTGAAGACCTTGCTTGGCCTGTTGACGCCCCGTGCCGGTCAGGTCCGGATTGCGCAGGAGGATGTGGTCGGCATGTCGCAGAAACGGTTGTTGGAGGTGCGCGGTCGGGTGGGGGCCGCGTTCGCCGAGGACGGATTGATCAGTGCCTGGAGCGTCCAGGAGAATCTCTCTTTGCCGCTGGTCTATCATGGCAGGATGAATCTGGATGATGCCAACACGGAAACCGGAAACCTGTTCGAGCGTTTGGGACTTCCGGCCGGGTGGCTGGAGCGACCCGCCGCCAGACTGGCGCAGGTGCAGCGCAGAGCCGTGAGCGTGGCGCGTGCCCTGCTTGCCAGCCGCGACCTGCTGCTGCTCGACGGGCTCAAGGCGGACACCATTGCGGAGTTCGACGCGGGCGCATTGTGGCGGGAGATCGGGCACCTGTCAGCGGCGGGGACCGCAGTACTGCTCCAGTGCCGCAGCCATGTCTCCACTGACCTGTCGGATGCCGTTCCGGTGCATCGCGCGCTGTTGGACGCAACCGGATTGCATGTGGAGAGGGCACAGTAGATGCAACGGTCGCGTGATCGCCTGTTTAAACGTGCGGTGGGCCTGTTGGTACTGGCCACCATCATCGCCGCGCTGTACTTGCTGCACATCTACAATCGGGAAACCAATCCTTTTACCGAGAAATTCGTGCTTGCGGCCTATCTGGACCGCGCCGATGGGGTGCGGGTGGATATGCCGGTCACCCTGATCGGCATTCCGATTGGACGGGTTAGCCGGTTGGAGGTTGCGGACAATGGCGCAATCCGGCTGCTGGTCGAAATCGACAACCGCTATATCGAACGGATTCGCGCCGGTTCTGTG
>JBNLBB010000204.1:0-4158 GCA_050302415.1 Gammaproteobacteria bacterium
CTGGCCATCGATGGAAGCGGGCTGCGCGTCAGCGGGCGCGCCGGCATAGCAATCCGCCCGTTCGCAGGTGGCCACGCCGCGCTGGGATTTGCATTGGCTGGACAGGCGCACGGCGGCCGCCTGTTCCCGGCGGTGACGATAGAGATCGGCATGAACCTCTTTCCATGCCTCTTTTTCTTCACCTGTGATCGTATTATTGAGCTGCTTGACGCGGTATTCCGCAAGACGTCGCTCCTCGTCAGCGATCGTCGCCTTCAGCTTCTCGGCCGTCTGTTTAGGACACGCCATGCTGACCCCCGTTGATTCTTGCTTTTCACGGCGTTTCATTTTGCTACCCTCCCCGGCTTTCGGCTCTTGCGACCTTTTAGCCTGACTGGGCAGGCGGCAGCGTCGCCAATTTGACATATTTTTAAGTTTTGTCCAAGGCTAGCAGTGATAATTGGCAAAAAATTGTGATTGAATCCGCATAAATGACAAAAGCCAATGAAAACAGACACCCACACCCCGGCACCATCAAGACCGCCATGGGAAGGATTGGCTACCTGGATTGGGGTCCGCCGGACGCACCCGTGCTGCTGGCGGTGCACGGATGGCTGGACAACGCCGCCAGTTTTGCCCGGTTGGCGCCGCTCGTTGCTGACCGCCGGCTGGTGGCGATCGATCTGCCCGGACATGGCCGGTCGCAGCATCGCCCACCCGGAATGCACTATCACTTTGTCGATTTTGTGGGCGATGTGGTGGCGGCCGCCGATGCACTGGCGCTGCCCCAGTTCGACCTGATTGGACATTCGCTCGGCGGAGGCATTGCCAGTTTCGTGGCGGCGGTGGCGCCGACCAGAGTCCGTCGGCTGATCCTCATTGAGGGCATCGGGCCCCACGCCCATCCACCGGAGGACAACCCGCCCGCGCTGCGTCAGGCCATCAATCAGATGTTGGCCCACCATTCCCGGCCAACCGCTTACGCATCACGACAGGAGGCCGTGAAGGCTCGCGCCGCCGTTGCCGATTTCGGCGTTGAACTGGCGGCGCTGATTGCACACCGGAATCTGGTCAAAGGCCGGGAGGGGTGGCGCTGGCGGTTCGATTACCGGTTGAAGTTCAAATCGCCCCTATACCTGACCGAAGAGCAGGTGGCGGCACACCTGAAGCTAATCGCCGCGCCTACCCTGCTGTTGCTGGGAGAACGGGGTCACCACGCCGTGGAACGTCATGCCAAGCGGACGGGCTGGGTCACCGACCTTCGAATTGAAATGGTGCCTGGTGGTCACCACCCGCACCTGGACAACCCGCGCCCGGTGGCCGACCACATCAACTCTTTTCTTGGTCCATAGCCTGTTTTGCTTCCGGCTCCAGGAGTTCCGCCAGCTTTTCATGCACCGTGTCGCTGAGCGACCGCGACTTCATGGTGTCCAGATCGATGCAGGCGGTGGTCATACGCGCGTGAAGACACTCCTGGCCGTCGAGTTCAAATCGGTACCGTAGCCCGATGGAGCGTTTCGACAGCTTGAAACAGGTGATCTTCACAACCGGCCGACTGCCAAATCGCAGCGGTCTTTTGAAGTCGACCTCGGAGTGGACCAGCGGAAATCCAATCCGCTCTTTACCCACCAGGTGATAGTAGGGAATACCGATGAAATGCTCCCACAGATCCTCGAACGCTTCGTGCAGGTAGTTGTAGATTCTCGGGAAGTAGGCAATGCCGGCCGGGTCTACGTGGCCAAAGCGGACAAAGACCTGAGTCAGAAAGATTCTTTCATCCTGGCTGCGGCCGGTGACGCGCAGGATATCCGTAGCTCGCTTCATGGGGACTCCGAAGTCAAAAAAAACCGCAGAGGTCTGAATACTCCGTCACTGCGGCCTCACTATAATGAATTGAATTGTAGAACATGGACACGACACGCTTGTACCGATATTTGACTGCTCTGTTGCTGCTTTGCGCCACCTGCCCGGCAGTCGCTCAGGCGGCAGGCCCGGATACGTCTGGCGCGCCGGCATGGGGATTCATGACCATCAATCTGCTGGGTGGCCTAGCCCTGTTCCTGCTCGGCATGGATATGATGGCCAGTCTGTTGCGTCGCGCCGCCGGCGACCGGATGAAATCGATCCTCGGCAAGTTGACCGCCACACCCATCGCCGGCGCCATCACCGGTGCCGTGGTGACAGCGGTCATCCAATCCTCCTCCGTTACCACGGTGCTGGTGGTGGGCTTTGTCACCGCCAATCTCATGTCCCTGTCGCAGGCGGTCGGCGTCATCATGGGCGCCAACATCGGCAGCACCATCACCGCCCAGATCATCGCGTTCAATGTCTCCAAATGGGCGCTGCTGCTGGTGGCGTTGGGCTTTGCACTGCAGTTCTTTGTGAAGCGGGAGTGGCTGAAGGATTACGGCGGAATTGTGCTCGGTCTGGGTCTTGTGTTTTTCGGAATGAGCGTCATGAGTCAGGCCATGAATCCATTGCGCAGCTTTACGCCCTTCCTGGATCTGATGTCCCACATGGACAACGTCCTGCTGGCTATTCTGGTGGGCACGGCATTCACCGCTCTGATCCAGAGTTCGGCCGCCACCACCGGGATTGTGATCGTACTTGCAAGCAGCGGCTTCATTTCGCTCAACGCCGGTATCGCCCTGGTTTTGGGCGCCAATATCGGCACCTGTGTGACCGCCCTGCTGGCCGCCATCGGAAAACCACGCACCGCCGTTCAGGCGGCGGTGGTCCACGTGCTGTTCAACGTGTTTGGCGTGCTCCTCTGGGTGGCGTTTGTTGATCAGCTGGCCCAGTGGGTTGTCCATCTCTCTCCGGTAACCGGCCAAACCTCCGACACACCACGCCAGATCGCCAACGCCCACACCATATTCAACGTGGTCAACACCCTGCTGTTCCTGGGATTCAGCGAGCACTTTGCCCGCCTCGCCCGGTTTCTGGTACCCGAACGACCGGATGCGTCGATTGTGGTCCGGCCGAAACACCTGGATGACCTGCTGCTTCAGACACCTTCGCTGGCGCTCGACGCCGTGCGCCGGGAACTGCAGAGAATCGGCAACCGGGTTGCCCATATGATGGAGGCAAGCCTGCCCGCGGTGCTTTCCGGAAACGCCCAGCAACTGCGCCTGGTGGCCGACATGGACAATAAAGTGGACATCCTGCACGGCCATGTCATCCGCTTCCTGGGCGAGATCAGCAAACAGAATCTGAGTGATCAGCAGACCAATGAATTCATCCGCCTGATGGAGGCGGCCAACGATCTGGAAAACGTGGGCGATGTCATCGAAACCAACTTGGTCGACCTGGGCTACAAGCGCATTGCGGAGGGAGTCAACGTCAGCCCCCGAACCCGCGAGATACTCACCGCCCTGCACACCACGGTGACCGACATGCTCGCCAGCGCGGTTGAAGCGGTCACCGAGCAGGATGTAGAGAAGGCGCGGCATGTGATCGGCATGAAGACCCATGTCAACACGGAGATGGCAAACGCCCTAAAGCACGAGGCTAAGCGGCTGATCGCCCAGGAGCCGGGGCGGGTCTCCGCCTACTCCATCGAAGTGGACATCGTGGAAAAACTGAAGCGTATCTACTATTACGCGAAACGGATGGCGAAGGTGACCCTGCCGGTCGGTGAAACTGAGGAATCGGTGGAGATCGCCGAAAACGCGGCCGCCGCAGCCCTGGTCGACGACGAACCGACTGCGGAGTCCACCTGACCGTATCCGTGCAGCGCTAGGGTCTTTTGCCCGCCTTACCGCGCACCTCTGCGGCAGGATAGCGGCGTTCGTTGAGTTCGATCTTGTGTAGGGTGGTGGCCACCAGATCCACATTGAGGCGGTCGGCAAGTCGCAACAGGTAGACAAACACGTCCGCCAGTTCCAGGGCCAGGGCCTGGCGCGTCTCTTCGGGTAGATGGTTGCTCTGTTCCTGGGTCAGCCACTGCAGGTGTTCGACCACCTCGCCGACTTCACCGGTCAGGGCCATGGCCAGATTTTTGGGCGTATTGAACTGTTCCCAGTCCCGCTCGACCACAAACTGGCGGATACGCGTGGTCAGTTCGGCAATTTCACCCACTGCCAGCTCCTTTGAAAATATCCGTCAGGACAATTGCTCCATGATGCGTTTGCGCAGCTCTTCTGCCTGGCGGTTGTCACCCACTGAACGCAACATTTT
>JBNLBB010000205.1:0-4150 GCA_050302415.1 Gammaproteobacteria bacterium
GAAGATTTTCTGCCGGTCGGCGTCGCTGATCTTTGCCCCGTCGATATAGCGTTTGGTGTCGTCGAAATAGTGACCCGTCTGCGGGTCGATGCCGCGCACCGCCCCCACCATCTCCGAGGCGAACAGGATGTTGTCCGCCGGAATCACATCCAGCAGCAGATCAATGCCGGGCTGGTGGTAGACGCAGGTGTCGAAAAAGACGTTTTCCTTGAGCATTTCGTCCAGCGGTGGGTGTCCCATCATGTCGGCCAGACCGCGGAAGCGGCCCCAGTGGTAGGGCACCGCGCCACCGCCATGGGGGATGATGAAGCGCAGGGTCGGAAAATCCTTCAGGATGTTCTGCTCGGTCATCAGCTGCATGAAAGCGGTGGTGTCGGCCCCCAGATAGTGCGATCCGGTGGTGTGAAAGTTGGGGTTGCAGGCGGCGCTGACGTGGATCATCGCCGGCACGTCGAGTTCTGCCATCTTCTCGTAGAGCGGATACCAGTAGCGTTCGCCCAGGTGCGGGCCGGTCCAGTAGCCACCGCTCGGGTCGGGATTGAGATTGCAGCCGATGAAGCCGAATTCGGTGACGCAACGCTCCAGTTCCGCCACCGTCGCCTTCAGGTCGGCGCCGGGGGATTGTGGCAGCTGCGCCACGCCCACGAAGTTGTCGGGGTAGAGTTCGGTGATCCGGTAGATCAGTTCGTTGCAATGCTCGGTCCAGTATTTGCTGGTGGACTGGTTGCCGACGTGGTGGCCCATCCAGCTGGCGCGCGGCGAGAAGATGGTGAGGTCGGTACCCCGCTCGTTCTGCAGCTTGAGCTGCGCCCCTTCCAGGCTCGCCCGGATCTGCTCGTCGGTGATGTTGATCACGCCCTTGACGTGCTCGAACAGCGGGTCGGATTTGAGATCGGACTTCTGCTGGTCGCGGTAGTCGCCCAGTGGGTGCGGCGCGGTGGTGTAGTGGCCGTGGCAGTCGATGATCATGGAGCCGTCCTGTAGAGCGGGTATGAGACAGGATTCATGTTAGCAAGCCCCGGTGCACGCGAAGTATTCGGAATTGCGTGCCGGTCATGCAAAAAACGGATAACGCTGGATGCGGGGATCGTCCCGGTCAGTCCGTTCGGGCGGGGGTTGCGACGCGCGGGCCGCGGCGCCTGGACTCTTTCCACCAGAGATAGACGCCGCTGCCGGTAAGCATCAGTGCGCCCAGCAGGAAGCTCAGGCCCGGCCGGTCGTCGAAGAACATCATCCCCAACGCTGCCGAAAAGGCCACCTGGGCATAGAGAAACGGTGAGAGGCTGGAGGCGGCGGCCAGGGCATAGGCCTTGATCAGCAGGGTGTGGCCCGCAGCGCCAAGCAGTCCCATGAGCACCAGCAGCGGCCACAGATGGAGCGCAATCGGTTGATAGATGACCGGCAGTGCCAGGGTGAGCAGGGCCGCCGGCAGGGCGGTGGTGTAGAAGAGGGTGGTGGATTCGTTGTCGAGCAGGTGCAGGCTGCGGGTCATGGTGAGATAGACCGACAGGCTGAAGGCGGCGGCGAAGGGGAAGAGGCTGTAGAGGATGAAGCCCTCACCGCCGGGCTGGATGATGATCACCACGCCGGTGAAGGCGGCAATGACCGCACCCACCCGGTGGCGGGTGAGCGCTTCGCCCAGGTAGAGCGCCGACAGAAAGGTGACGAGCACCGGGGCGAGGAAGAGCAGGGTGACCGCATTGCCCAGCGGGACATGGCGCAGGCCCACGTACATCATCAACGTGGTGACCAGCAACATGAGCGCGCGCACGGTCTGGCGCACCGGGCGGCGGCTGCGCAGAAACGCAAAGCGGCGCAACTGCGAGAGCACCACAAACATGGCCACGGTGTGAAAAAAGAAGCGGGCCCACACCACCTGCGGCACCGGCATCTGCTGGGTCAGCCACTTGCCGGTGGCGTCCATGCAGGAGAGCACCAGGGTGGCGAGCAGGATCAGGCCGATGGCCTTGCCAAACTCCGGCTGCGGGGGGACGGATGCGGTCATCGGGTGGGGTGAGTGGGCGGCGGCGTGGTGAGGGAATCAGATTGCTGCGGCACCGCGGGCGATGCGTACCGCCTCGCGGACATCTTCAATGGCGATCTGTCCGGGGGCCGAGCTGCGCTCCCCCACGGCAAAGGTGAGCTGTGAGCCGAAGAGCCAGCCGTGGGTGCGGGTCATGGCGCCCAGGCCGCCCATGGACATGCTGATCACGGGAATGCCGGGCGTGCGACTGGCCTCCAGGGTGGCGTCCAGCAGCCGGGTGACATCGTGCAAGGATTGGGGCATAACCGCCACCTTGGCGATGTCGGCGCCCGCCTCGGCGGCCCGCTCGAACAGGGCTTGCAGGGTCTCCCGGTCCGGGGTCTGCTCGAAGTTGTGGTACGAGCCGATGAGTTGCAGACCGTGGGCATCGCAGGCTTCGCGGATCTGGCGGAAACCCTCCGCCGGATTGCTCAGTTCGTAGTCCAGGAAATCAGCCGCTTTGGCGGCACACAGCGCCTGATAGAGGGCGACCACCTGCCGGTCATCCAGGTCGATGGTTTGACCCCCCTCGTGCGCGGCGCGGCGGGTGATGATCAGCGGCAGATCGCCGGTGGAGAGACGGATGGCCCGGGCGGTGGCGATGACCGCCGCGGTATCACCGAGCGCGCCGAAATGGTCGATGCGCCACTCCAGGATATCGGGCCGCTTGGCGGCCACCCGCGCCGCCTCCGCGATCAGTGCCTCCTGGGTGTGGGCCACCAGAGGCGTGCAGACCAGCGGCAACCGGTCTGCCGGCAGGATCTGGCCCCTGATCTTGATGCGTGCTGGTTCGGACATCCGCTGCCTCGGGTTTGGGTGGGGCGGGACGGCCGGGTCCCGCGTCAGGCGCGATTATACGCGGTCACGGTGGGTGGCCGACTCACCCGCGCAGCGAATCACCCAAATTCTTCGGTGCCGACCTCCGCCTGGGTCGCTTCGTTGTAGCGCGCGCCGTGCACGGTGTGCTGGTTGATGAGCTCACCCAGCCGTTGGGTGGTCGCCGCGTCTAGTGAGACGTCGGCGGCATGAAAATTGTCGCGCAGGTGCTGGAGATTGGTCGTGCCCGGGATGGGCAGCAGATAGTCGCCCACGTGCAACAGCCAGGCAAGGGCGAGCTGGGCCATGGTGCAACCGTGTGCCTTAGCCATCTCGCCGAACTCGTCGAGCAGCTGCAGGTTGCGCGCGTAATTCTCCGGATAGAAGCGCGGCATGCTGCGGCGGATATCCTTCTCGCCCAGAGTGGACAGATCACGCAGTTCGCCGCAGAGAAAGCCGCGACCCAGTGGGCTGAAGGGCACGAAAGTCACACCCAGTTCGCGGCAGGTGGCGAGCACGCTGATCTCCGGGTTGCGGGTCCAGAGCGAGTACTCGGTCTGCAGCGCAGTAATCGGGTGGACCGCGTGGGCCCGGCGCAGCGTGTCGGACGACACTTCGGACAGGCCGAGGGTACGCACCTTGCCCTCCCGCACCAGTTCGGCCATGGCCCCCACGCTCTCTTCGATGGGGATACGCTGGTCCCAGCGGTGCAGATAGTAAAGATCGATCACCTCGGTCTTCAGCCGCTTGAGCGACTCCTCGCAGGTACGGCGTACCGTTTCCGGGCGACCGTCCAGCTCGCGCTGGCCCTCGGCGTTTTTGATCATGCCGCACTTGGTGGCGAGCATGAACTCCTGGCGGCGATGGCTGAGCGCTTGACCCAGCAGCGTCTCGTTGGCACCGAAACCGTAGAGATAGGCGGTATCGAAATGGGTGTAACCCAGGTCCAGCGCCTCCTGGAGCAGGCGGATGCCGGCTTCCGGCTCCAGCTGGCCGGAGTAGGCCCAGGAGAGGTTCATGCACCCCAGACCGATGGCTGAGACGCGGAAGGGTCCGATGGGTCGCTGCTGCATGGCGGCTCCTTGGTGGGTGGCTCAGCCCGTCTGGTTCAGGCACTGCTCGATGCGGTCCAGGGTCTGCATCGCAGGCAGGCACTGGACCACGCTGGAATTGGGTTCGCGCCCCTCGCGGATGGCGGCAAGGAACTCGCGGTCCTGCAGCTCGATGCCGTTATTGGATACCGCCACGCCGCTCAGGTCGATGGGTTTTTCGTGGCCATCCACCAGGTCGTCGTAGCGGGCGATGTAGGTT
>JBNLBB010000206.1:0-4138 GCA_050302415.1 Gammaproteobacteria bacterium
GTTGCCGTACTGAATCTGGGTATCGTGGCCAAGATCGATATGTATGAAGTCAGGAGACCGTTCATGATGGCGGCACTGTTGACCTCCGTGGTCGCGGCCGTGCTCATCCTGCTGGGTGTTGCCCTGTTTCGCCAAATCACCGAACCCATACTGACCCGGCTTGAGCGGGAGGTGCATACCCTGCGCGGCTTTCTGCCCATCTGTTCCTACTGCAAAAAGATCAGGGACGACGAAGGCTACTGGACACAATTGGAGGCATATATCACCACGCACTCGGAGGCGGGCTTCAGCCATGGGATCTGCCCGTCCTGTATCAAGACCCAGTACCCGGAAATTCACGCCACTCTGCAACAAGAAGGCAAGCTGTAATCCCACGCACTGAGCGCAGCGGCAAAGTCTTCGTACTGCGTGTTTCCGCCACCGCTTGTTCAATACCCTACCCTGAATCGACCCGGGTTTTTGAGGCGGCTTCAACTCTTGAGAGAGGGGCGCCATCCATCCATCAAAGAAGTTTCACCTGAGGTCCGTGAGCGCGCGGTTCGTTGGGTCCAGAGCATCGCGGAGAGTATCCGTCGCTAAGAAACACGAGAACGATGTGCAATAATTCCGCGCACCCTCCCACCAGCATCCCAACCAACTGACGGAGAAACGGTCTTGCACCCATCAGTCAAACGTGTCCTGTTCGTCTGCGTGGAAAATTCCAACCGCAGCCAGCTTGCCGAGGCATTCGCCCGCATCCTGGGCGGTGACGGAGTGGAAGCCTACAGTGCCGGGTCCAAGCCCTCCGGAGTCATCAACCCCAGGGCCATCGCTGCCATGCGCGAGCTGGACTACGACCTTGCCGCACACCGCTCGAAATCGCTGGAGGATCTGCCCGACGTTCCGTTTGATTTCGTGGCCACCATGGGTTGCGGAGACCAGTGTCCCTACATCGACGCCCGCATCCGTACCGACTGGCCTCTGCCGGACCCCAAGCACATGGACCCGGACGCGTACCGGGCCGTGCGCGATGACATCCGGGAGCGTGTCCGCGGCATGTTGCGGGAACTTGGCGTCGCCGCCTCCGACGAGTGAACCGACTCGGCCACAGACCGTTCGGATTCGCCGGCCGGTTTCCGCGCTAACACCTTGCCTGCTGCCTCAGATCAATTCCCCGAGCACATGTTTGCGTTAGGGTGGAACCGCGACAGTCCAGGAGAGGATTGCTGACTGCCATGGCTGAGATCAACATCATCGCATTGCCAGCCAACAATGCCGGAATTCATGGAAACAACCTGAACACTTCCCGGCGCAACATGGCTACGCGTGCCCGCAACGCCGGGTATCAGTTCATCAACAATTTTGCGGACCATGCTGACCTGCTGGCCCGGGTCAAGACCATCCTCGACGCCGATCCCAGCCATTGCCTCAAACGCCTGGAAATCAATGCGCACGGGAACCCGGACATTTGCGATGGAATCGAGATATTGACCGAGAGCGGCTTCGTGCGCCGATACCGGGATTTGCGTGACCAATTGTGCGACGAGACCCACCTGCTGCTGACCGGATGCAATACCGGGCTCCGGCCTCGGAGCGGTCGACGCAACTCGCTGGCGGAGCGGATTGCATCAGCCATTCCCTTCGATGCCACCAATTTTGCGGTTCGGGTCTCCGTGTGGGGGCTGGCCGGATATGGCCTGCAGGGACGATCCGCCATGGAGCAGAATATGGAAGTCCATCACTACAAGAGCTACGGCTCCCGGCGGTGGGGCGCCTATCCCGGCGGTCGCGACGCCACAGGCGGAAACGCTTGGAACCGGTTCAACAATTGGTAGGTGGGCAGCATGCGACATCTCATCTATCTGTTACTTGCCCTCTGGACCAGCCTGATCCGCCTGCTTTCGCCGGAGCGGCCTGTGTCGGTGCAGTTGACTCTGGTCTCCACAGGCCAAACCTACGACCTGGACGCCACGGAGATAGCGGATTTTTGGGATGAGCTCCAGCGCGTCACTCTGCATCCACCGGAACGGGGGCTCTATGAAGGGGTGGCACCGGACTGCAGTATCTACCTTCAAACCAATCGCGGCAGCAAGACACTGGAGATCTACGGACAGACCGTCCTCTACGATCCAGCACGCAATCTGAACTGGCAGTTCTATATGGGTTTGATACTCATCGAGTGGGTGGATAGACCCTGAACAGCCGCGCCAGGAAATCCGGCGGGTCAACAGGCGCCACGGATCTCATCTCCATTGCGCATCAGTTCATCGAATGCAGCAACCGGCGGGATCTCGTCGGTCTGTTGGCGCCGGCCTCACCCGCTCACCGGTCTGTCAACCGTGCAGGCCACGTGCCGACCGATATGGAGCAGCCAAAGGCGGTTCGGCGGTCATTTTTTGGACACCCCGCCAGACTATCGGAAACTGATTTCCCCGACAGTGGTAACCGGCGAACGGGTGGTGCTGCCCGGACGATCCGAACGCTTTGATCCACAGCTGGCCAAACCGGCCATCTGGAGCGTTCGGTTTGGTGAAGACCGCATTTCCGAATGGCGCGAGTGGAACGACACGCCGGACAGCCGGTCGGGGTTGGCACCGCCGTCCATGGAGGTCATGAAGTGAGCGCGTGAGTCTTGGTCAGAGGCTTCCCAATTTCGTCAGGCATAATCACTGACCCTCAATTTCCAATGGGTACACTGGACCGACGCCATGGAACTGACAGCACGCAACGTAATCGACACGGATATCCCCGTCATTTGCGGCTTTCCGACGACCGAGAAGGAACTGTTCTTCGCCTTCCCCAAAGCAACCTTTCCGCTGACCCCCGCTCAACTGAGCGATGCGGTCAGTTGCCGCTCGGATTCGACCGTCGCGGAATACGACGGCCGGGTGGTCGGTTTCGCCAATCTCTACCGGTGGGAAACGGGCGGAACCTGCTCCATTGGCAACGTCATGGTATCCCCCTCCGCCCGCGGACTGGGTGTGGGCCGGTTTCTGGTTGAACAGATGATCCATATCTCGTTAACCAGACATCGCGCTTCGGAGATAACCCTCGCCTGCTTCAACGAAAATGTTGTGGCCCTGCTGCTCTATGGCAAACTCGGCTTCAAACCCTTTGATCTTGAAGTGCGTAAGGACGCGCAGGGCGACCCTGCAATTCTTATCCATATGCGGTTGACTACCTAGTGGACTCAGGAGCTTCGGAATGGACCCGACAAACGCATTGCTGTTGCCCGTCATCCGCGGGTGCAAAGACTCAGATTTGAATGAATGTGGTGCGCTCTTGTGTGCGGTCTATGCAGATGCCCCCTACCACGAAAGCTGGACTGTTCAACAGGCCAAGCGCTATCTGGCCACATTCTTCGAATTCGATACCGCCTGTAGCCTGGTGGCCTCCACGAGCGAGGGGCAATTGGTGGGCGCTCTATTTGGCTTCTCCTACCCCTGGCACACGGAATCAATCCTTTTTTTGCAGGAGCTTTACCTTCACAAGAAGATGCGCGGACTGGGTATTGCGAGAGACCTCATCCAACAGGCGGTATCCCAGATGGGCGGTGATGTCAAAATCGTGCTCGCCGCACGCCAGGGTTCGGCGGCTTCCGGATTCTATGACCGTATCGGGCTGACAGTGAGCGCACACGATGAGCTGCGGGTCGGGCGGGTGAAGAATGAACAGTGAACCAGTCGTCTTGTGGCTGTTGACTCTCGCGCCCCTCTCCCTCAGCCCCGGTCCAGCCAACATTCTCTATGCCGCCTCGGGCAGTGCATTTGGTGTGAGGAGGACCCTGCCCTTTCTGCTGGGGACCAATCTGGTGTGCCTGATTCAGACGTTGATGGTGGGTCTCGGGCTGGGCGTGCTGATGACCAGGCATCCGGCCATTGCGACAGTGACCCGATACGCCGGTGTGGCGCTGCTGCTCTACCTGGCGTTCCGGCTATTCAGATCGACCGTAAAAACACACCAGGAAGTAAAACCACTGGGCTTCCGGGAAGGGGTCATGGTGGAGTTGCTGAACGCCAAGTTTCTCATGATCCCGGCGATCATGTTCTCGCAGTTCTATATCCCGGAACAACACGGTGTCGCGGGCATGCTGGTGTTGACGCTTTCGCTGACCATGCTGACCCTGAGCAGCAACCTGCTCTGGGTGATCGGTGGCAAT
>JBNLBB010000207.1:0-4110 GCA_050302415.1 Gammaproteobacteria bacterium
CTTCAACCATCCCCAGGAAGACCGGACAAAACTGTTCCTCAGCCAGATTTTGAATCACTGAACGTTCGCCAAACTCCGGTTCCAAAAACCCCCGGTCTGTGCCGGGGGTTTTTGGTTGAACTTGGTGGGCGATCTTATTGCACCAGGCTGCCGGCCAGGTGGTCCCAGATGATGAGTGCTGCAAACAGCAGGAAAACGGACCCGGTAGCCAGGGAGATCCGGCGTTCCACCCGGGGATTGCCCAACCAGAATCGTGCGCGGTCGGCAATCCATGCCATGGGCAGTTGCCACACCACATTGACTGCGATCAGGACCACTCCAAGCCGGATCAACTGCCCGGCAACACCGCCGCGGGAGGTGTCCACAAAATTGGGCAGCAGGGCAATGAACAGCAGGATCACTTTGGGATTGAGCAGGTTGGTGAGCATGGCGTCGGTACAGGCACGGCGTGGGGTGACGATGGTGGCATCCGTCTCCATCCGCAGCATCCGGCCATCGCGAATCGCCTGCCAACCGAGCCATCCCAGGTAGATAGCCCCTGCGGTGGCGACGGTGTTGAAGAGCAGAGGTGACGAGGCGATGATCATGGAGATGCCGAGAATGGCCAGCGTGATGTGGATCATGAGGCCAAACTGGACACCGGCGACGGTGGCGATGCCAACCGCTCTGCCGGAACTGAGACTGTGGCGCAGAATGAGCAACGTATCCGGTCCCGGTGAGATGACCACCGCCGAAACAGTCAACAGGTAGGCGATCCAGATTTCCAGACTCATGGTGCGAATCTTACACAGAGCGAACCATACTGACATCGCGCGCTCGGAGTGCGACGACGGTGCGACCGGTGTTTGCAGGAGAGGCATCATTGGTGGGTGACCCGTCCAGCGAGGTAGGTAAGGGCATGATGGCGGGCCTCTCGGCATTCGGCATTTGGGCCCTGGTACCCCTCTACTTCAAAGCGATCGCTGCGGTACCGCCTTGGGAAGTGCTGGCCCATCGCGTGGTCTGGTCGCTGCTGATTGTCGGTGCCATGCTGCTTGGACTCGGCGGGCTGCGCGGCGTCTGGAGGGCGCTGTCCCAGCCTGTCCTGCGCTGGCGCCTGCTGGCTTCCGCGTTGCTGGTCTCCTCCAACTGGCTGCTCTTTATCTGGGCCATTGCCAATAACCGGGTCCTGGAGTGCAGTCTGGGCTACTACATCAATCCGTTGGTCAATGTGGTATTGGGCGTCCTGTTCCTCGGCGAGCGTCTGGGGGTGGTGCGCTGGATGGCAGTCGGCATCGCTGCCGTGGGGGTGGCGGTGCAGGTGGTGGCGTTGGGCAATCTGCCCTGGATTGCACTGGTCCTGAGTCTCACCTTCGGTGCCTACGGTCTGATCCGCAAACAGACGCCGGTCGGTCCGCTCGACGGCCTGTTGGTGGAAACACTGTTTCTGCTCCCGGTGGCCGGTATCTATCTGCTCTATCTGGCCGCAGTGGGCACCGGTACCTTTGTTAGCGGGGGCTGGTCGGTCTCCTGGCTGCTGGTGCTGTCGGGCGTGGTCACCGCGTCACCCTTGCTGCTGTTTGCCTACGCCGCCCATCGTCTGCGTCTTTCGACGGTGGGGCTCATGCAGTACATCGCGCCCACCGGCCATTTTTTCCTCGCGGTCTGGGTGTTCGACGAGCCATTCGGGCCCGCGCATCTGATCACCTTCTCCTGCATCTGGGTGGCGCTGGCCGTTTATACGGGCTACTCCTATCGCGAACTCCGGCGCCTGGCCCGTTAAAAAAGGGGAGCCCGGGCTCCCCTTTGTCTGCTGCAGCAGGATTTGTTTTGCTAGAGGGCGGCGGCGATCCGCTCCATGGCCTTTTTCAGGTTGTCCATGCTGGTGGCAAAACTGATGCGCATGCAGCCTTCGGCGCCAAAGGCAGAACCGGGAACCAGTGCCACCCCTGCTTCGAGCAACTGCTCGGCAAAGGCGATGTCATTTTCCAGCCCCTTGTTGGCGATGGCCTGCGCAAATGAGGGGAAGATATAGAAGGTGCCATCCGCCGCCACCGCTTCGACCCCGGGCATGGCGTTGAGTGCGTCACACACATAGTCATGACGTTCCTGGAACGCCTTGAGCATGGGAGCGATGCAGGATTGGTCACCATTGAGCGCCGCCTCGGCCGCCACCTGCGAAATGGAAGTGGGATTGGAGGTGCTCTGCGACTGGATGTTGGTCATCGCCTTGATCAGCTCCTTCGGCCCGGCGCAGTAACCGATGCGCCACCCGGTCATGGAGTAGGCCTTGGATACGCCGTTCAGCACGATGGTCCGGTCATAGAGATCGGGACAGACCATCAGGATGTTGTGGAACTTCTCCTCGGTCCAGAGAATGTGTTCATACATGTCGTCGGTGGCGATCAGCACGTGGGGGTGTTGGCGCAACACCTCACCCAGGGCGGCCAGTTCACTGGCGGAGTAGGCCTTTCCGGTCGGATTGGACGGGCTGTTGATCACGAATAGCCGGGTGCGGGGGGTGATTGCCGCCGCCAACTGCTCCGGGGTGATTTTGAAGTTCTGCGCGACCCCCGCCTCGACAATCACCGGCTGACCATCGGCCAGCAGCACCATGTCCGGATATGAGACCCAATAGGGTGCCGGAATGATGACCTCGTCACCTGCGTTCAACAGGCTTTGTGCCAGATTGTAGAAACTCTGTTTGCCGCCGCAGGAGACGAGAATCTGTGCGGCCTCGTAGCGGAGTCCGTTATCGCGGTCAAACTTGTCACAGATCGCTTTTTTCAGGCCTGCGGTGCCGCCCACCGGGGTGTACTTGGTGAATCCACGCTGGATGGCTTCAATGGCTGCGGCTTTGATGAATTCCGGGGTGTCGAAATCAGGCTCACCGGCGCCCAGGCCGATGACATCCTTGCCCGCAGCCTTCAGCGCGTTGGCCTTGGCGGTCACGGCAAGCGTGGGGGATTCTTTGACTCGCTGTACACGGTCGGATAGCTGCACGGGTCAACTCCGTCTGTCTGGTTTGTCGGGGTGGGTTAGAATGGTGCGCCTGTTGCGCGAGGGCGAATGATACTCCATCTGCCCACCAGCCTGAATCCGGAAAATCCCCAAATGACCAAAAATTTGCAGCTGGAAGCTGAATTCGAACCCGCAGGTGACCAACCCGAGGCGATCCGCCGCCTGACTGAAGGTGTACGCGATGGGCTCGCGGCACAGACCCTGCTGGGGGTGACCGGTTCGGGAAAGACCTTCACCATCGCCAATGTGGCCGTGGCCCTGCAGCGCCCGACCATGATCATGGCCCCGAACAAGACACTGGCGGCCCAGCTTTACGGCGAAATGAAGGCGTTTTTTCCGCACAATGCCGTGGAGTATTTCGTCAGTTACTACGACTACTACCAGCCGGAAGCCTACGTCCCCTCCAGCGACACCTACGTGGAGAAGGATGCCTCGGTCAATGAACACATCGAGCAGATGCGCCTATCGGCCACCAAGGCGCTGCTCGAGCGGCGGGACTGCATCATCGTGGCGACCGTATCGGCCATCTACGGTCTGGGCGACCCCCAGTCCTATCTCTCCATGGTGCTGCATCTGGTGCGGGGGGACACCGTCGACCAGCGATTCATTCTGCGGCGGCTGGCCGACCTGCAGTACACCCGCAACGAGGTCGATTTTCACCGCGCCACCTACCGCGTGCGCGGCGACGTGATCGACATTTTTCCAGCCGAATCCGAGCGCGATGCGGTGCGGGTCGAACTCTTTGATGACGAAATCGAGGCGCTCAGCATTTTTGATCCGCTGACGGGCGAAATCCTGCAGAAGGTGCCCAGGTTTACCGTCTATCCCAAAAGCCACTACGTGACCCCCAGACAAACAGTCCTGGACATGATCGACAAGATCAAGGAGGAACTGAAGGAGCGACTGGCGCAGTTGCGGGCGGCGGACAAGCTGGTCGAGGCCCAGCGGCTGGAGCAGCGCACCCTGTTCGACCTGGAAATGATTGTGGAGCTCGGCTACTGCTCGGGGATCGAGAACTACTCCCGCTATCTGTCCGGACGCGAACCGGGAGAACCGCCGCCGACGCTGTTTGACTACCTGCCCCCGGATGCCCTTCTGGTGGTTGACGAG
>JBNLBB010000208.1:0-4104 GCA_050302415.1 Gammaproteobacteria bacterium
GCCGCCTCCATGTCGCGTACGGCCTGCTTCAGCAGCAGGTCCGGCTCCTCGATGCGGTCGAGCACCGCGTGCATGTCGGCGCGGAATAGCCGGGTCAGTCGGGTCACCAGTGCCATGATCGTTTCCCCCATGTGGTGGTTGTTGAGCTGGTGGGGTCAGTCTGGTCCCGCCGCCCGCGGGCAACCAGGACCGGTTGTGTAAAACCTGCACGGTCGGGTTTACAAAAAATTTACAAGCCGCCGGCGGGCAGCCTTGGTAGGCTTGCCTTCACCATGGAAAAGAAACTGCGACTGCTGGTGGTGGAGGACGAACCGGCGATCCGCGCCGGATTGCTGGATGTGTTTGTGTTTCACGGCTTTGACGTGGAGGGCGCGGAGACCGGTACCGAAGGTCTGGAAAAATCCCTGAGCGGACGCTTCGATCTGATCCTGCTTGACGTGATGCTGCCCGGGATCAACGGCTTTGAGATCTGCAACCGCATCCGCGCCCAGGATCGCGACCAGCCCATCATCATGCTCACCGCCAAGAACAGCGACGAGGACATCATCCACGGACTCTCGCTGGGCGCCGACGACTACGTGGCCAAACCCTTCTCCGTGGCGCAACTGGTGCTGCGGGTGCAGGCGGTGTTGCGCCGTGCCCGACCCGCTGCCGCGAACGGGGCGGCCATTGTGGTGAGCAAACGCCTGCGTATCGATCCGCGCAACCTGGACGGCACGCTCGATGAGGCCGCCATCGCCTTCACCCGGCGTGAAATGGAGATTGTGCAATACCTCCACGCACACCATGAGCGCGCCGTGCCGCGCGAGGAGTTGCTGCACAAGGTCTGGGGTTACGCGCGCACGGCGGAGCTGGAGACGCGGACCGTGGATATCCACATCGCCAAGCTGCGGCGCAAGATCGAACCCGACCCGGCGCAGCCGCAATACCTGGTAACCGTGCGCGGCGCCGGTTACCGCCTGATGGTGGGCTGACTTCATGCGCGCGCGCCTGGCCGGCCTCACGCTCACCCGTTTGCGCCTTTGGCTGGCGCTCTTCTTCCTGGCGCTCGCCCTGCCCACGGCGGTACTGGTGGTGCAGGCTTACAGTCAGCTCAAATGGGAATCCTTCCACCAGGCACAGACCCAGGCCGAGGAGCTGGCGCGGCGCATCGAGCGGGAGTTTGCACGACGGGTGGCGGAGGAGGAGAGGCGCGGCTACGCCGACTATGAGTTCCTGGTGGTGAGTGGCGATCCGGCCAACAACTTCCTGCGCCCCTCCGAGATCTCCGGGTTGCCGGCCACGCGCGATCTGCCCGGACTGGTCGGCTATTTCCAGGTGGGCAGCGATGGGGTCTTTTCCACACCGCTCCTGCCGCAGTCGGGGATCGACGCGGGCGCCTGGGGGATTGGCGCGGCGGATCTGGCGCAACGCCAGGCCCTCGCCGGGCAGCTGCGCGCCATTCTCCAGGACAATCGCCTGGTCCGCACGCCGGTACGTGACATAGTGCAACCGACCCGGGCGCGGCGCGACAAGGATACGGTCACCGGCGGCAGCGTCGTGACGAACTCCTCCCGTGAATCCATGGCCGCCGGGTCGGGAGCCTCCGCCGACGAAGAGGCCGAGGTGTTGCAGGAAAAATCCAAATCCGCCCCCTCCCTGTTTGATCAACTGAGTTCCATTTCAAGCAGCAGTGAGGCAAAACAGCAAGCCGACAATCTGGGGAGGGTCGAAGACCTCAAGCTCGAGCAGCGCTATCAGCAGGCGCCGCCGGCGGCTGCCCCCAAGGAACGCGAAGTGGATGATCGGCAGCTGCGCAAACGGGCCAGCCGCAAGGAGCTGGCCAATCTGCCCGAGGCGCAGGAGCCGCTGCCCGCCACTGCCGCCGCCCCGGCACCGCAGATCTCCCGGCAGAGCGCGGAGGCGAATACCCCGCTGCGCATCCAGACCTTCGAGAGCGAAATCGATCCCTTCGAGTTCAGCCGTCTCAACAGCGGCCAGTTCGTGCTCTACCGCACGGTGTGGCGCGCAGGGCGCCGTGAGACGCAGGGGATGATCCTGGAGGCGCAGGCCTGGCTGCGCGGATTGGCCGAGTCCACCTATCGCGAATCGGCCCTGGCGCAGAGTACCGACCTGGTGGTGGCCTATCGCGGCGATGTTCTGGCGTTGTTTGCCAGTCAGGCGCAGCGCAGTTATCTCGCCAGCGCCGACGAACTGCGTGGTGCGCTGCTCTACCAGTCCCGTCTCAGCGCGCCGTTGAGCGATCTGGAGCTGATCTTTTCCGTGCAGCACCTGCCCGCCGGTCCCGGCGCCACGGTGGTGACCTGGCTCGCGGTGATCCTCGCGCTGGTGCTGTCCGGTGGTTTCGTGCTGCTCGAACGGCTGGCCGCCTCGCAGATCCACCTGGCGCGTCAGCAGCAGGATTTTGTCTCCGCGGTCAGTCACGAACTGAAGACGCCGCTCACCTCCATCCGCATGTACGGCGAAATGCTGCGCGAGGGCTGGGCCACCGAGGAGAAGAAACGCAGCTATTACGACTACATTCACGACGAGAGCGAACGGCTCTCCCGGCTCATCAACAATGTGCTGCAACTGGCGCGGCTCACGCGCAACGATCTGCAGATGGATCTCAAGCCGGTACGGGTCGAGACGCTGCTGGATGCCATCCGGTCGCGGGTGGATGCGCAGGTGAGCGCGGCGGGGTTTACCCTGGAAATCGACTGCGGCGAGGCGGCCGGTTCGCTGCTGGAGCTGGATGTCGATTTCTTCACTCAGATCGTGATCAATCTGGTGGACAACGCGCTCAAGTTTTCCGCCAGGAGTGAGCGCAGGCAGATTGACCTCCGCTGCGCCCGACGGAGTGACGAACGGATCGAGTTCAGTGTGAGGGACTATGGTCCGGGGCTGCCGCGTGATCAGATGAAAAAGGTCTTCACGCTCTTTTACCGCATGGAAAATGAGTTGACGCGCGAAACGGTGGGCACCGGGATTGGTTTGGCGCTGGTGCATCAGTTGACTGTGGCCATGGGCGGGAGTGTGGATGTGCGCAACCGGGAACCCGGTGCAGAGTTTCGTGTGACTTTTTCCGCCGGGGGCGGACCGTAGGAGTAGTCCAATGATCAGTGGAATGAATGTGGTGAGATGGGTGGGCTTGATGGGATTGCTGATTTCGGCTTCACCCACCTGGGCAGAGCTTGATCGGTTTGTGCAGGTGTCGGGTGAGGCGAAGGTGGAAGCGGAACCGGACCAGATTGATTGGCGGATTCAGGTGGCAGCCAAGGATTGGGATGCGGATGACTGCAAGCGGGAAGTGACCAAAGAGGTTTCCAAAGTCCGCAAGGCACTGACGGACATCTATGGGTCACAGCAGGAGATTAACAACTCTCCGTTTCGGAGCTATCGATCGAAAAACGACAATCACTGCAGTGTCGAAATTTCTCTGAAGACCCAACAGATGGAGCAGTACGAAAGAACGCTTGATGCTGTCACGGCATTGGGAGATTTCGACATCAGTGCCATCCCGACGGTGGCGGATCAGGAGACGCCAAAAAATGAGGCGCTGAGGAAGGCTGTTGCTGCTGCCCGGGCGAAAGCAGCGTTGATTGCAGAGGCGATTGAGGTACCGCTTGGGGAGGTGATCAGTGTGACCGAGTCGGGTGGAGTGCAGGTTCCCCAGCAAATGAGGGTATTTAAGCGGGAAATGCGTATGTCGACATCGAGTTTGATGGATGAAGAGGGTAGCTCGCCGGAGTTTGGGAAGCTGATTATTCATTCGAATGTCATGATGACCATTGCTTTGAGTGACAGGTAGATTTTTAGATACGGTCAGATCGGTGATCGCTGATGGTCTCTCTCCTTCAGGGAGACGACTCCAGGGGGTCAGAATAAAAAACCTGGGTTTGGCGGTACCAACAGTTAAAACTCGTGCCTCGTTTTAACGGGGGTTTTCCCACCAAGTTTTGTTGCAGTGCCTGCGGCGCGTCACTCTCTTTTGCTTGCCCAAAAGAGAGTAACCAGAGAAAAAGGCACCCCGCTTTCCCGCCCCCTCCGGGGGTTCCCTGCGATGCTCGCCGGCTTCGGGCGGTTTGTAAACTCGCTGCGCTCAGACAAACAAACCGCTTGATC
>JBNLBB010000209.1:0-4051 GCA_050302415.1 Gammaproteobacteria bacterium
ATAGCCAGGATGCCTACAGTCAGGGAAATGCTTAAGAGTCGCTTCATGACATTGCGGGTCCAGCACACAGGCGATTTACGCCGGGTGCGTCATTATTACAGAATCTTCTAATTTTCCGGAATGGGCAGGTCGCAGCGACACCCGGGAGCATCCTTCCGCTCCCCCTTATCAGTATCCCCCACCCGGCGGTTCATCCTGGGTCTCCATGGAACCACCCGAAGTGCGGTGTCCGTAGGCGCCCGTACAGGCAGTCAGCGTTAACGCGGTCAACAGCAGCACAATGAGCGCAATCATCCGGCGCATGGCACACCTCCAGAGTCAATCCAGGTCCGAGACCTTACATTTGGCATTGTGCCCACCGGTTCGTTCCGCCCACGGCCGGCGGCAAACTTGCCCGCAGGATTGCCTGTCTAATGCCTCAACGGGCTGATTCATGTCTGGTGTAACGGAGTAGTGTTGATGGACGACTATCTCAGTTTCCATATTCCCCTGCAGCGCACCACGCTGAAGCTACGCGACGCCGCCCGGGCCATGGGCGAGGTGAGCGCATCGCAGGAGGAGGTGCCGCTGATGGTGCAACTGGTGGAGAACCCCCGCTTCGCCATTCCAGGCATCGATCTGTTCCATGGCCGCGTCGATCTCCTGCAACACGACCTGATTCATCTGGTCCTTGGCCGCGGTCTGCTCCCTATGGACGAAGCGTTCACCATAGGCTTCACCATGGGCAGCACACATCGGCTCAGCGGTCTCGGTGAGCGCCTCTTTTCCCTCATCAGCCGCCATATCTATCCAGAGGTGTACCAGTTCGGCGAGGAGGACATTGCCGTATTCCGCAACGCCGTACGCCTGGCTTTCATCTCAGACTGCGCCCCACTGGACCGGTTTGACTTCGAACCGCTTCTAGACTCCCCGCTGGAAGAGGCACGCCGGAAAATTGGCCTCGAGACCGATCTTCTGCTCGCCTACTACCGAATTGAACAGGCCCGCTTCCCCAACAATCCCGCCGCTCAGCGTCTGCTCGACCGGTAACGGGATGCCCCCCCTTCACCGCAGCGCTCAGTCGGCCTCCGTATCGAATCGATTTCGCGCCTTGCGGACTGCCGGATGGTGGTCCTCGGCCCATTGAATGAGTCCGGCCAGGGGCTCAAGCAGAGACTCGCCCATGGCAGTCAACCGGTACTCGACACTGGGCGGACGGGTCGGCAGCACGGTGCGCAGGATCAGGCCGTCACGCTGCAGATCGCGCAGAGACTGGGTGAGCATGCGCTGGGAGATATCGGGGATGGCGCGACGCAGCTGCCCGAAGCGGTGCGGTTCCGCACCCAGGATCAGGATGATCAGGGTGCTCCACTTGTCGCTGATCCTATCCAGCACGTCGCGTACAGGACACCTGCCGGGGGCCGGTACCTTGCCTGCGTGCTGCTGAAATTTGATGACGGTTATCTGCGCCAGTTCAGCCTGTACTGCCATGGGTGGTTACCTCGAAGTAACTATCAGCCGGAAAACTGCCTTCTTTACCGGATCGTGCGTGACCCCTATTCTACACATGGTCTCAAAAAGAGACTAACTGTTTTTCTGTATTCATCAAGCGCCGGAAGGCGCAGACAAACTGGAGATTCACATGTCTGGAAAACTACTCGTCACCGGTGCATCCGGTCACCTGGGTGGGCGGGTACTCGCCCACCTGCTCAACACCCACAACATACCCGCGGAGCAGATCATCGCCACAACGCGTAATCCGGCATCACTGGCCGAATTGGCAGCGCAAGGCGTGGACGTACGCGCCGCCAGCTTCGACAACCCGGCCAGTCTCATCGCCGCTTTTTCCGGTGCGGAACGCATGCTGCTCATTTCCACCGACGCGCTCGACGAACCCGGCAAACGGTTGCGCCAGCATCAGGCAGCCGTTGCTGCCGCCAAGGAGGCGGGTGTCCAACACATCACCTACACCTCCATGCCGCAACCCGATGATTCACTGGTGACCTTCGCTCCGGATCATCTGGGCACCGAACAGGCACTGGAGGCGAGTGGTCTGCAGTGGACCATCCTGCGCGACTCCTGGTACATGGATAACCTCTACATGACCCTGCCCTCGGTGCTCGCCACCGGACAGTGGTACACCTCGTCGGGTGAAGGGCGCATTGCCAACGTATCCCGTGAAGACTGCGCGCGCGCAGCGGCAGCCGTACTGGCCGGTGCTGGTGAGTCCGGCAAGCGCTACAACCTGACCGGACCGGAGCTGCTGACCACGGCGCAAATCGCTGCGCTCCTCAGCGAGGAGCTGGGCAAAGCGATTGAGGTGGTGCATTTGGATGACGAGTCGTTGACCCAGGGCATGATTGCGGCGGGTGTCCCCGCGCCGGTCGCGCCAGTGTTCGTCTCATTTGACGCCAACACCCGCGAGGGCAAGATTGCAGTGCAGACCGATGACGTGAAGACACTCACGGGCAAAGCACCGCAGAACTACCGCGAATTCATCCGCCAACATCGCGACTCGCTGCTGGCACTCGCCGCCTAGTCGACCAACCCGATTCGGGCAAGGCCACACTTGCGTGGCTGCGCCCGATCGGAATCAGCGGTACTCCGGATTTGGGTGATCAAAACGGCAGCCGGCATCCCAAGCCGAGCGCTGGTTGCCGTGGGCCGGAATGCCGCCGGCGTCTTTGAGCATGCGCGCCAGGTGCATCAGGTTCCAGGTCATGAAAGTGGTGTTGCGATTGGTGAAGTCGTTTTCGGGTCCACCGGAACCTTCATCCAGGTACGAAGGGCCGGGACCCGCCTCACCCAACCAGGCCGCATCGGCCTGCGGGGGAATCACATAGCCCAGATGCTGCAGTGAATAGAGGATGTTCATGGCACAGTGCTTGGCACCATCCTCATTCCCGGTGATAAGGCACCCCCCCACCCGACCGTAGTAGGCATACTGGCCATCGGCATTCAGATTGCCTGATGTGGAGTAGAGGCGCTCGATCACCTGGGTGCAGACTGATGACTTTTCTCCGAGCCAGATGGGTGTGGTAATTACCAGAATGTCACTCGCCTGCACCTTGGCGTAGATATCCGGCCAGTCATCGACTGCCCACCCCTGTTTCGTCATATCCGGATAGACACCGTGGGCAATCTGATAATCGACCGGACGCAGCACCTCCACACTCACGCCGTTCTTTTCCATGATGGCCTTCGAGATATCAATAAGCCCCTGTGTGTGTGAAAGCACCGGGGAGTGTTTCAGAGTACAGTTCAGGAACACCGCGCGCAGATCAGAAAAATCCCAGCGGCTCGACTCGCACTCGGTGATTTGCTGCTTGTTGAGTCCCATGGCTGCCTCCTGTGTCTGAGGGGAGGTCCCATCCCAACACATCGGGAAGGCAATTGAAACCGCTCAGGGTTGTTTCCAGGACTGCAGTTCGATGATGTTGCCTTCGGGATCGGTGACATAGCAGGTGGTCACCTGTGCGCCGGTTGCGGTAGTCAAAGTCACAATATCGCCGACGGTTACACCACCCCGGCTCATCACCTCCTGTTGCGCATCGGCCACTGAATCGACTGCGAACGCGATGTGGCCGAATCCGGGACGATTGACCGCTGGCAAAGGCGCGGACTCTTCCGGTGTGTAGGTGAAAATTTCCAGCGTCGGTCCCTGGTCACCAAAACCGGGCATGCGCAGATGCACCCCTTTAAGATGCGCACCCGGGACGCCCGTCACCGCTTCAAGCGCCGCACCCGAGTAGTCGCGTTCCGGTGGTACCGGAGTGCAGCCAAATACGGTCTGATAAAAATCCGCCAATGCCCGCCAGTTGCGGGCAATCAGGTTGGTGTGTACATAGCGTGCGCCACTGATCATACGTGTCTTCCTCTTAGCTTGGTGCAATACCCAGATCATCCAGGCGCATCAGAATTTCCGTTTTGCGTTCGCGCGCAATCTCCTGCCAGTGACGCCCTTCCTGGGCGCCGAGAATGGCGTAGAGCATGTTGAGGCTTACCTTGGGCTCCAGTTCACGCAGTGTTGCGTACAGGGCGTAGGGATCTGCCTGCATCAATTCTTCAGTCG
>JBNLBB010000210.1:0-4036 GCA_050302415.1 Gammaproteobacteria bacterium
GAGGCCGGTGAATCCCAAAAAAATGGCGCCTGCTTGCCGGGCGCCATTTCTTTTGCAGCGGAGGGCGTTCCGGTCAGGCGGCGGAGGCCAGATCCTTTTTCGCTTCGCTCTTGGTCACGCTCTCGAGCAGCTCTTCGTCCAGCTCAGGCAGTGCCACCAGCGAATCGCCGTCCACGCCCTTCTCCTTGAGCTGCTCGCGCTGATCGCCGCACTGCTTGTGCAGTTCGCGGTACTGCTCGGCGAGTTTGCCGGCATTTTCCAGGGCCTTTTCCAGCTCTTCGAGCTTCTGCTCCAGCTCCTGCTTCTCTTTGCGCAGGTTGCGGGCTTCGGCTTCGTACTTCTGCTTGGCGCTGGCTTCGTCGTTTTTCTGTTTTTTCAGGGCCTTGAGTTTTTTCACCACGTTGTCCGGGGTGTCGGCCAGGGCGGTGTTGATCGCCTTGAGCTGTTTGCCCTTCTCGACGACCTGCGCCTTGGCCTTTTTCAGCTCAGCGGCATTGGCTTCGCGGGCGGCGCCCATCTGCTGCTCAGCCTGCTCCTGGGCGGCGAGCGCATTGTTCTTGGCGGCCTCGGATTCGTCGCGGGCCTTAACGGCAGCCGCGAGCTTGGCGGCCATGGCGTCGATCTCCGACTGGGCCTGCTCCTGCGCCTTGGCGATTTCGGCGTCAGCTTCCTTACCGCGCTTGGCATTCTGTAACAGCGCAGTTTTCAACTCATCCATGGTGCATTCGCGCGACAGTCCCAGGGCCTCGGTCGCGGCATTCATCAGCATCTGCTTGCTGACCGCAAGGTCTTTCCACACTTTCAACTGAAGCTCGAATTCAGCTTGATCCACACAGTACTCCTGAAAATTGGTTTGAAAAAAAATCGGCGGGGCGGCGATTGTACAGAAAAATGGCGCAAATGTGGTTGGTTTTCAATCAATTTGGCCGAGAAATTTTATCGGAATCATCGACTACACTTAGGTGTAGGGTAATCGGCAGCCTGATGCCATCAGGATCCCATTCTCGAAATAGCTGTTAACTGACTGAATTTAGTGTCTAAATTTACATTTTTTTTCGGTTTATTACCGGCGCCGTCCGGTCCGATATCGGTGAGGATGGTCCATTCGGGCAGGGAACTTCCCCCGGCAGGCAGGTCTATGTTTGGAACCACGAGGAGTCCGGATTGACCTTGCCGGTTGACTCATTCGAGCCTTTTCACAGTTGAAATGTACGTGACACGCTTCAATAAACTCATCTTGTTGATCACGGCAGCCTGGCTGTTGGCTGTGCAACTGCCGGTGTCATCGGCCGCCGCCGAGTTGGGCGAGGACAGCGTCTGCCCTGAGCATCGCCACCACGACCAGCAGCGGGACAGAGATCACTCGGATGAGCGTCACCAGAGTGGGGATGCCAAGACCCACTGCCACGGATCGGTGACCGCCCTGCCGCTGGAGACCAACCTGATTTTTTGCGATGAACCGGTCAAACCTCGGCCCTCAATCCGGCGTCAACGCCTAACCCACTGGGCCTTCTCACCCCCTCAACGTCCTCCCATAGCCTGAAATCAGTCCACGACCGGTGCGCCGGGCTCGATTGCGTGCGCGGCTGTTTTTTAATCATTGCTTTGGAGTGAATTTCCGTGAATACGTTGAAACCCATTTTGTGGACAGGCTTTGGCCTGCTCCTGCTTTCCGCCACCCCGGTGCTGGCCGACGGCGACTCAATCGACAATCACCATACCGAGAAACGCCAAGATGCCGCAGAGCACGATGCCATGATGAAACGCCACACGGACGATGGCACAGCCCGTCGCCATCATGGCGATAGCGAGGGGCACGAGGGCGGAGAGAACCGGCACGGTAAGGGCCATCGTCACCTGAGCTGGGGCTCGGTACCGTCGGAATATGCCGGTAAAACCTTTGGGGACTGGGGCAATCCAGCATCTGTTGCCCGGGGAGAGGAAGTTTTCGCTGCGCAATGCGCCGTGTGTCACGGGGCTGATGGGCTGGGCGACGGTCCCGCGGCGGGTGCACAGGAACATAAGCCGGCCAATTTCACCAGCCACTTCCACCTCGCGCCGGGGAAGGGCGATGCCTATCTTTTCTGGCGGGTCAGTGAGGGCGGTACGGTGGAACCGTTCAAATCCGCCAATTCGGCCATGCCGGCGTTCAAGGAGATCCTGAGTGAACAGCAGCGTTGGGATGTACTGAACTACATCCACAAGGAGTTTCATCAGGAATTCAAGTCGACGGCGAACTCGAAGGGCGGCGGGCACCATGAACATGAGGATGGCGGCGGGCATGGTGGCTGAGCGCGCTGCAGGGCGTGGTGCGGTCGTTGGCCGCGCCGTGCCTGGCATCACGTCCTACTGTCTGATGGTTGCGCTGGTGTCGAGCCAGGCTGTGTCCGCGTCTGAAGCGCGGTACCAGCAACACTGCGCCGGATGTCATGGTCAGCAAGCAGAGGGCACCGCACAGGGGCCCCCGCTCATTCATCGCGGGTATGCCCCGAAACACCATAGCGATTCGGCCTTTCGCCGGGCGATGACGCAGGGCGTACCGCAGCACCACTGGAATTTTGGAGACATGCCGGCATTCCCCCAGTTGGACGCCGCCGCGGTGGAATCGATCCTCGGTTACCTGCGCGCGCAACAGGATGCGGCAGGTATCCGCTAATGTGGTCTCTACGGGTTGCAGAAAGTGGGGTTCGACCCACAGGGTGCGCCGTTGCGAATCCAGTTGAGCAGCGTGTTGTAACTCGTTGAGGCCGGGCTGAGCACCGCGCTGCCGCCATGCTGCAGCGAGGTGGGTTTACGCAGCAGCAGGCTGTTTTCCGGATCGGCAAAATCGACACGCGCCAACACGTCGCGGTAGAGCGTGGGGTTTGCGTCGTCGTAGAAGATCGGCATGCCGGGCACGAAGGGAGCGGTGCTGATGTGGCAGACCAGGCAGCCGGCACTGGCAAACACACCGCGTACATCCACATCGAAGGTGATGGCGTCCGGCGCGGGCGAGAGTGCGCTGTCAATGGTGATGGTCACCTGTTCCGGCGGACTGCTGCCCAGCGCGTTGCTCACCACCAGTTGCAGCACGTAGTCACCGTCCAGGTCGGCGGTGAACACGGGGGCCGGGCTGCCGGCATCGTCGAGGGTGGCAATGGCGCCCGTCGGCGTGCTGACAATGCTCCAGGCGTAGCTGGCGGCAAAGGAGCTGGCCGAGGCGTCGAGCACCGCCGGCGAGGTGAGCGTGCGGTCCGCGCCGGGACGCGCAAAGGGTCTGCCGGGAACGCTGATGCCGCCGCTGCTGTCGAGCACGGAATCGATGCCGGTGAGATAGGCGGCAAGCAGCGAAGGCGCGCCGTCCGGGTTGTTCCAGAAGCGGTCGTAGTTGCGCAGCGAGAGCGGCATCTGGCCTCGCCGGTAGACGTACTCGATGATCAGGTCGTTATAGGAGATGAACTTCTCGTAGCTGCTGAAGTTGATGGCGTTGCCGCCGTTCACGGTCTGTCCGTTGAGCACGAAGGTGAGCGCGTTTTCCCCCGCGTTGGTGCCGCGCAGTGAATGGCAGCTGATGCAGTGGGGCTCGATCACCTCCTTGTAGAGCGTCTCCACGCCGTCGGGGCGGAACAGGGTCTGCCGCCAGCCCACCGGCACATGGTCGCTCCGGTAGGTGGTCTCCGGGAATCCGGTGCCGCCGTAGCGGCCCTCGGCGATCTCCATGGCAAAGTCCGCGTTCCACTTGGCGGTGTCGGTATCGGCCCGCTGGTTCATGGTGTCGAACACTTCGTGCACCCACAGGTTCATCTGCCGGGCCGGTGCCTGCAGCGCGGACTCGGTGCGCCCGGCGACGCTGGAGAATTCGAATGAGTCCATCTCCAACTGGTTCATCTTCGCCGACTTGAGCGAGACCACCGGGAAGTCGCCGTTGTTGTCCAGCGGGTAGAGCCGTCCCCCATGACAGACCAGGCACATGGCGGGCATGTGCTTGACGCCGCGCCCGTCCAGGTCGGCCGAGGTGAGGCGCACCTGCACCCCGTTGGCGTTGGCGGGCGCGAAG
>JBNLBB010000211.1:0-4020 GCA_050302415.1 Gammaproteobacteria bacterium
GATCCCGATCTGCTCCAGCTGCAAGAAAGTCCGCGATGAGGAGGGCTACTGGCAGCAGGTGGAGAAGTACGTACAGACCCACACCTACGCCACTTTTTCACACGGCATTTGCAGCCAGTGTGCCAGCGACCTGTATGGAGCGGATATGGGGTCGGCGGTGGAAGAGGTCGAGGTGGCGCGGCGCGCCAACCGTCACCGCTCACACGGAGTCTGAGGAACTCATCCCGAGGTTCCCCCGCTGCCCGGAGTGTCCGGCAGGCGTTCGCGCAGGGCCCGCACTTCGTCGCTCAAGCGCTGCACTTCGACGAGAATTTGCGAGGCGTCCACATGGACCACGCTCTCGATCTCCGCGGTCTCCCGCGCCTGCATGTCCTGCATGGTGTTGACGATGATGGCGATGAACAGGTTCAGCATGGTGAAGGTGGCAATCAGAATGAAAGGCACAAAAAACGCCCAGGCGTAGGGGTAAGCCTCCATCACCGGGCGGGCGATGCCCATGGACCAGCTCTCCAGGGTCATCACCTGGAACAGGGTGTACATGGATTTGCCGATGCTGCCGAACCAGGCCGGAAAGGCGGCGCCGAAGAGCCCCGTGGCCATCACCGCACCCACATAGAAGATGATCAGCATCAGGCCGCCGATGGCCGCGATACCGGGCACCGCGCGCAGCAGGGACTCCACAATCAGCCGCAGTTTGGGGATGTTGGAGATCAGACGCAGCACCCGCAGCACGCGCAGGGTCCGCAGCACGGCCAGCGGGCCGGAAGCGGGCACCAGGGCAATCCCCACCACCAGCAGATCAAAGACATTCCAGGCATCACGGAAGAAGCGCCAGCCGAAGGCCAGGAGCTTGGCCGCGATCTCGAAGACAAAGACCGCCAGGATCGCCTTGTCCAGCCAGTGCAGTTCGGTACCGAACCGATCCATGACCGTGGCGGAGGTCTCCAGCCCCAGGGTGACCGCGTTGATCACGATCAGCGTCAGAATAATGTGTTGCACCGGACGGGAGGTGATCCAGGCGCCCAGCCGGGTCCTGGGGGTGGATGGCGCGGAGGCTGACATCTCGGTGGCGTTCATTGTTCAGAGCCGTGGTTGCGGAGCGCGGAGTATAGCCAAATCGGGCAGCGGACAGTCCTTCAATCGGCCTGGCGGAACGGGAGATGGTCCGCCAGTGCATCCCGATAATCGCTGACCGCCCGTTTTTCCCGCCGCAAAAAATCGCCAATGGCCTGGGCCATGTCGGGGTCTGCCAGCCAATGCGCTGAATGGGTCAGAGTCGGTTCAAACCCGCGGGCGATCTTGTACTCGCCTTGGGCACCGGGTTCGAATTTCTCAAGACCTTCAGCAATGCAGTATTCGATCCCCTGGTAGTAACACACCTCAAAGTGCAGCCCGTCGATCTGTTCATAGGTGCCCCAGTTACGCCCGTAGAGCGTGTCGTGGCTGCGCAGGCAGAAGGCGACGGCGATGAGCTCCTCACCCCGGTAGGCCAGCACCAGTACAATCTGTTCGCCCATGGTGCGGCTGATTTCCCGGAAGAATCCGAGATTAAGTGTGGGGGTGCCCCACTTGTACTCGAAAGTGCGGCGATAGAGTGTGTCCACGTGTTGCCAGATGTGGTCGTCGGCGGCGTTGCCCAAAAGGGTTCGGCACTCGATCCCGGCCTCCGCGATGCGCCGGCGTTCCCGCTTCACCTGCTTGCGTTTGGCGTGGCTGAAACCCGCCAGAAAATCGGTGAAGTCGCCGTAGCCGCGATTGAACCAGTGGTACTGCACATCCACCCGTGGCAGGAATCCGGCAGCGGTCAGCGCCTGCAGATCGGATTCGTCCGGAAAGAGCCAGTGCAGTGATGAATCCTGCTTGGCCACCGCATGCGCCAACGTCGCCCGCATCAGCGGTTCCCGATCCTCGGGGTTCGCCACCAGCAACCGCGTACCGGTCGCCGGCGTGTAGGGCACGGCCACCACCAGCTTCGGATAGTAGCGTCTGCCGGTGCGCTGATAGGCTTCCGCCCATGCCCAGTCGAACACCAGTTCGCCGTAGGAGTTGGTTTTGCGATAACCGGGGACCACGCCCGTCCAGGTGCCGGCCGCGTCGCGCAGGCCGACATGGGCCGGGGTCCAGCCCAGCTCCGGGCTGACACAGCCGTTGCGTTCCAGCGCCAATAGAAACTCATGGCGTAGAAACGGGTTGTCGGTGCCGCTCAGCCGGTTCCAGGCAGCGGCGTCGATCTTTTCCAGGGAATGAAGGACTGTGGAGGGCATCGATGGTCTCAGAACCGGGAGCCGTGATTTGGTTCCCTACAGCGGGTCGCTGACCGCCAGCGTGGGTGTTTGACCACTGAAGTGCACCCGCTCGAGCATGGCCGGGTTGACGTGAACGGTGCCCGCCTCATCCACCAGCAGCACGTAGCGGATGCCCATCTGCTTGGCGATGCGGTGCCACTCCGACGGGCCGGCCACCACCAGCGCCGTGGCGGCGGCGTCGGCCTCCGCACTGTTGTGTTGGATCACGGTGACCGAGGTGACCCCGTGTCCCGGCTGGCCGGTCCGTGGGTCGATGATGTGGGGGTAGCGGATGCCTTCGAACTCGTTGTAGCGCACGTAATTGCCCGAGGTGAACACACTCTCATCGCCCTGCACCGCGATGGTCGCCAGGACACCCTCGCCCTGGGGGTGGCGCACGCCAATCTGCCAGGGTTTGCCCGACTTGCTGCCAATGGCCCGCAGGTCACCGCCGGCATTGACGATGGCGTTGTGGACACCCAGCGACTTCAGATGGTCGATCGCCCAGTCCACGGCGTAGCCCTTGGCGAAACCACCCAGGTCCAGCTGCACCGCCGGGTTGTCCGAGCGCACGGTGGCGCCGTCGATGTGGATCTGCGCCATGCTGGGCGCGGCCCGCACCAGCGCGGCCACGGTCTCCGCCGGGGGTGGTGGCTTGCTGGGGCGCTCGGAGCTGTGAAATCCCCAGAGCCCGATCAGGCGGCCGATGGCGGGATTGAACAGGCCGTCGCTGTTGGCCTCCAGGCGGGTGCCGATCCCGATCAGGGTGCGCAGGCTCTCATCCACGGCCATGCCCCGGCCCTCGGCGAAGGCCTGGTTGAGGGCGGTCATCTCGCCCGGGTCCCAGGCGTGCCATTTGCTGTGCATCTCCTGGAAATAGGCCCCCAGATCGGCGATGCCCCGGCGCGCGAGCTCGGGCTCCACGTCGGCAATGGAGATATCCACCCAGGTGCCGAACACCATCATCCGTTCCTGGACCAGCGGCACCTCCCGGCTGCAGCCGGAGGCCAGAAGCAATAGGGCGAAGAGCAGTATCTTTTTCAAGGAGGGTCAGCCGCTGCAAAAAATTCCGCGACACGCTAGCACGAATCGCCGCCAGGGTCAGCGTGGCCGCGTTGCCCTTTTCACCAATTCGCGGATAATGCCCAGCCATTTGCAGCACTGCTCCCCCGAGGCCCACAGACGATGAGCGAAACCCTGGACATGTCCCTGGATGGCGTGGAACGACTTCCGCTGAAGGAGTTCACCAGCAAGGCCTACCTCGACTACTCCATGTACGTCATTCTGGACCGCGCCCTGCCGCATATCGGCGATGGGCTGAAGCCAGTGCAGCGGCGCATCATCTACGCCATGTCCGAGCTGGGACTCAGCGCCGTTGCCAAGTACAAGAAATCGGCGCGCACCGTGGGGGACGTGTTGGGCAAATTCCACCCGCATGGCGACTCCGCCTGCTACGAGGCGATGGTGCTGATGGCCCAGCCCTTTGCCTACCGCTACCCGCTGGTGGACGGGCAGGGCAACTGGGGGTCGGCCGACGACCCCAAATCCTTCGCCGCCATGCGCTACACCGAAGCGCGCCTGGCCCGCTTTTCCGAGGTGCTGCTGAGCGAGCTGGGGCAGGGCACCAGCGACTGGATTCCCAACTTCGACGGCACTCTGGATGAACCTGCGGTGCTGCCCGCGCGCCTGCCCCATGTGCTGCTCAACGGCACCACGGGCATTGCGGTGGGCATGG
>JBNLBB010000212.1:0-4008 GCA_050302415.1 Gammaproteobacteria bacterium
TCTCCACCGCTGGCGGCGCCTTCCTGGAGTTTCTCGAAGGAAAGACCCTGCCCGCGGTGGCCATGCTGGAGGCGCGCGCCCGCTGAGGGGCACCCCTATGCCAAGACGCACCAAAATCGTTGCCACTCTGGGACCGGCCACCGACGAACCCGGTGTGCTGGCCCAACTGATTCAAGCCGGCATCGACGTAGTCCGCCTCAACTGCTCCCACGGCCTGCCCGCCCAGCATCGGGCCCGGGTCGAGAGCCTGCGCGCCGAGAGTGCCAAGCAGGGGCGGGAGATCGGCGTCATGGTGGACCTGCAGGGGCCCAAAATCCGCATCGAGGGGTTTCGCGAGGGCAAGGTGACGCTGAGCACCGGAGACGCCTTCACCCTGGACGCCGAACTGGACGCCGGGGCAGGTGATCAGACGCAGGTTGGGCTCACTTACAAGAACTTGCCGGCCGACGTGCAGGCCGGAGACCGCCTGCTGCTGGATGATGGTTTGATCGAGCTGCGGGTTGAGGCGGTGGCAGGCCCGCGCATCAACTGCCGGGTCAAAATCGGCGGCACCCTGTCGGACCACAAGGGGATCAACCGGGCCGGTGGTGGTCTGTCAGCCGAAGCGTTGACCGAGAAGGATCGGCGTGACATCGAACTGGCCGCTGCCCTGGGGGCCGACTACCTGGCCCTCTCCTTCCCGCGCAGTGCCGAGGATGTGGAAACCGCCCGCGCGCTCTTCGTGGCCGCCGGCGGCAGTGGCGGCATCGTGGCCAAGATCGAGCGCGCCGAGGCGGTGGCCAATGCCGAAGCCATCATCCGGGCCTCGGACGCCATCATGGTGGCCCGTGGGGATCTGGGCGTGGAACTGGGTGACGCCGAGCTGCCCGCCGTTCAGAAGCGCCTCATTCAACTGGCCCGCGGCCTGGATCGCGCCGTGATTACCGCCACCCAGATGATGCAGTCCATGGTCGATAACCAGATTCCCACCCGCGCCGAAGTCTTTGACGTGGCCAACGCCGTGCTGGATGGCACCGATGCGGTGATGCTCTCCGCCGAGACCGCCACCGGGCACTATCCGCTGGAGGCGGTCCAGGCCATGGACCGGGTCTGCCTGCGGGCCGAATCCCAGCGCGAGGCGCGGGTCTCCACCCACCGCATGGACTGCACCTTCGCCCGGGCCGACGAGGCGATCGCCATGGCGGCCATGTACACCGCCAACCATCTGGGGGTGCGGGCCATCGCCGCGCTGACCGAATCAGGCGACACCCCGTTGTGGATGTCGCGCATCAGTTCCGGAATTCCCATCTATGCTTTGACCAAGCACCAGGCCACGCGGCGGCGGGTCACCCTCTACCGGGGGGTCTACCCGGTTGCCTTTGATCCCGCGAGCAAGGAACATGCGGTGGTCAATCAGGCGGCGGTGGAGGTGCTGCAGGCCCATGGCAGCCTGGAGACCGGTGATCTGGTGATCATCACCAAAGGCGACCTGATGGGCGTGCATGGTGGCACCAATGCCATGAAGATCGTGCGGGTGGGCGATCAGGGCATTTTCGATTCATAGGCCGGCGCCCACGGGCGCGGCCGCGGACGGTAAACAGACGAGGAGAAAAATATGGCACTTGTATCGATGCGACAGCTGCTGGACCATGCGGCGGAACACAGCTATGGCCTGCCGGCGTTCAACGTCAACAACCTGGAGCAGATCCGGGCAATCATGCA
Organism: Gammaproteobacteria bacterium; assembly: GCA_050302415.1. Classification (GTDB taxonomy): domain Bacteria; phylum Pseudomonadota; class Gammaproteobacteria; order JBNLBB01; family JBNLBB01; genus JBNLBB01. The sequence goes on from JBNLBB010000212.1 coordinate 1,702, forward strand.
GGCAGCCGAAGAGACCGACAGCCCCGTGATCGTGCAGGCATCCGCCGGTGCCCGCAAATATGCCGGCGCCCCCTTCCTGCGGCACCTGATCCTGGCCGCCATCGAGGAGTGGCCGCATATCCCGGTCTGCATGCACCAGGACCACGGCACCTCCCCGGCCATCTGCCAACGCTCCATCCAGCTCGGCTTCAGCTCGGTGATGATGGATGGCTCACTCGGCACCGACGGCAAGACCCCGACCACCTACGAATACAACGTGGAAGTGACCCGCCAGGTGGTGGAGATGGCCCACGCGGGTGGTGTCTCCGTGGAAGGCGAACTGGGCTGCCTGGGTTCCCTGGAGACCGGACAGGCTGGTGAGGAAGACGGCGTGGGCGCCGAAGGCACCCTGGACCATTCGCAGCTGCTGACCGATCCGGACGAGGCGGCAGAGTTTGTGAAAGCCACCAAGGTGGACGCACTGGCCATCGCCATCGGCACCAGTCACGGTGCCTACAAGTTCACCCGCCCGCCGACAGGCGACATCCTGGCGATTGAACGCATCAAGGAGATCCACGCCCGCATCCCCAACACCCATCTGGTGATGCACGGCTCCTCCTCCGTCCCGCAGGACTGGCTGAAGATCATCAACAGCTACGGCGGCGACATGGGGCAGACTTATGGTGTGCCGGTGGAGGAAATTGTGGAAGGCATCAAGCACGGCGTGCGCAAGGTGAACATCGACACCGACCTGCGCATGGCTTCGACCGGTTCCATCCGCCGCTTTATGGCCGAACATCCGGCCGAGTTTGATCCGCGCAAATATCTGACCGAAGCAACCAAAGGCATGTACGAGATCTGTAAGGCCCGGTATGAGGCCTTCGGTTGCTCCGGTATGGCCTCCAAGATCAAGGTGATTGGTCTGGAAGCAATGTCCGGTTCCTATGAGAAGGGCAAATTGGACCCACAGGTCAACTGATCTACATGCGGATACGGCAAAGGGCGGCCCAGGCCGCCCTTTTTTGTGGTGTGGAAGGGTACGATCCCGCCAACAGGATGGCCCGAAATTTGATCGAATCACGGTTTTTTTCTCTCTGATCGCCTAGCATCCCGACTGGTGCCGGGCGATGGGTGGTGAACCGGCTGCAACACCATGGCCATTCCGCCTGTCCTACCCTAACCGGACAATCACAAGGTCTTATCCATGCAATCAACTTTTATCCGGCGCCATCTGGTGCTTTCTGGTCTCGCACTCCTGCTGCTGGCTTGTGGCGGACCCGAATCACCGCAGGAAGTGACGCAGGCTTTTTGGGATTCCGTGATCGACGCCCAGCCGAAAGAGGCGGTGCGTTACTCCACGCTCACCGATGGTCAGTACTACGATGGTTTCGGGCGTGAGTGGGGCGGTTACCAGGCCACCTGGGGCCGGGTGGTGATTGACGGCGATGAGGCGCAGATTGATTCGCAATTTGCTGCACCCCCCAATAGCGGGCTACAGGATCGGGCATTCGTCACCCACCTGGTGCGTCGCGAGGGTGCCTGGAAGGTGGACTACACGCGAACGGCGCGCAATTTGAGCGGCGGTCCTTTTGGCGAGTTGATGGGTCGGCTCGACCAGTTGGGCGCGCAACTGAGCCAAAGTCTGCAAGCGTCCGGCAAGTCGGTGGAGTCCGAAATCCAGCGCCTTGCACGTGAATTGTCGGCGCACTCCAATGCCCTGGGTGAGCGGGCTTCGGATGAGTTTGCTGCCTATGCCGATCGTCTGCAGCAGAGTCTTCGGGCCATGGTTGAGTCCATCGAGCGTTCTCTGAAGGAGGATGATCGGCAATTGCCGGATCGAGACCGGCAGGTGTTGACCCAGGTGGCGGCCGATCTCGAATCGGAACAGGGGCAGTTGGAGGAGCCGACGGTGATCGCGGTGGTCCGAAGCAGCGAACGTGTGAGTGCTGCGCAAGAGCGCCTCGCGGCCATTCGCAGCGAGACAATCTCCGATTACCAACAGCAGTGGGAGAAGCAGGCCAAACAGTACGCTGAGCAGGTGCGAACATTTCTGGAACGGTTGTCGGCATCTGTGCCTGAAGGCGGAAAACAGATTTGAGGTGATATTCCTCGTCCCTGTTTACATGGGTTTGCTCTTGGTTCCTTCTCCCTCAGGGAGAAGGTTAGGCTGAGGGAATTAGATACTCGCGCTTTGCGCGAAGAATAAAGATTTCGCCGTGCGCTTCGCTCACGACGAGTTACTTCTTTTCTCCAGCGAAAAGAAGTAACCAAGAAACGCCGCCCCGACGGGAGTGGCCTGCGGCTCCCCTCGCTGCACCTGCGCTTGGT
>JBNLBB010000213.1:0-3984 GCA_050302415.1 Gammaproteobacteria bacterium
ACCGCGGAGCAGGAAACCGCGTGGGGATGCGCCGCGTAGCGGCCGGCGTGCAGGATCTGCAGCGCGATTCGCCCGCCCTCGGCATGCACGGCATCAGTCACCTTGCGATGATCAGCCAACTGGTCCTCGCTGTTGAGCACGGCCGCGCCGTCGAAGATGGCGGCATCCCGATTGGGCGCGATGCCCCCGGTCACCATCAGTGCCACGCCGCCACGCGCCCGTTCTGCAAAATAGGCGGCCAGACGGTCGAACCCGCCGGCCTCTTCCAGACCTGTGTGCATGGAACCCATGAGCACGCGGTTTTTCAGGGTGAGGAAGCCCAGGTCGAGCGGTTCGAAGAGATGGGGATAGTTTTTGTTCATATAGGTCCGATTGCTCGCTATTGGAAAATTCTCGCTATTCAATCACTCACTAAACAGTCCCAGGCATGCAGCCTGAAACTCCCTCTCCCTCAGGGAGATGAAGGGCTCGACGACCAGCTGCCTGCGGAACTTGAAATCCTCTAGATTTCTGTTGCGTAGATGTCGCCATAGCAGATGCTCCGCATCCGACGACTTCTGGCGAAGGGCTCTTGCTCTGGCACTGTGTAAATTTGATCCCTTCACCCTAACCCTCTCCCTGAGGGAGAGGGAATAATCCGCGCACAATCCATATGTGACTCTCTGTCCCTCGCACTCCCTGTGCGAGCCGGTGCAAACTTTTTGGTTACTGCGCCAGAGCCTCCAGCATATAGTCAGGCAACGGGGCCGAGCGCTCTGCCTCGCGGTCGACCCAGACCGCCTTTGCACCACCGTCGGCATACAGCACTTCGGGCTTATCGGCATCGCGAATTTCGTAGAAGGTCCCAAAGCTGCTGCGCCCGGGCACTCCGGTGAGCATCACCACTTCCAGGTTGGATGGATAGGTGATTGCCCGCCGATAATTGCAATAACTGTTGACCACGACAATGCCCTGTCCGGTTTGTGACAGGGGGAGTTTGATCCGGTCAAACCACCGCGCGCGCACCTCCTCCATGTAGCGGAAATAGATGGCGTTGTTGACGTGACCGAGGGCATCCATGTCGCCCCAGCGCATGGCGAACCTGGCGCGCACCACCTCTTTTCTCGGACCGTCGTCTTCAATGATCTTCACGCTGCTTCTGCCTCTCTATTTCCCGCTGTCTGAGTTCGATGCGCCGCACCTTGCCGGTGGTGGTCATGGGCAGCTCGTCGATGAATTCTATCTCCCGTGGGTACTCGTGCGCCGACAGCCGTTCGCGCACCGAGCGTTGGATCTCCTGCGCCAGCTCCTCGCTTGCGGTTTGACCGGGCGCCAGCACCACGAACGCCTTCACCAGCTCACCGCGCAACGCGTCGGGTTTGCCGATGGCCGCGGCCTGCAGCACGGCGGGATGGCGCAATAGTGAGTCCTCGATTTCACCCGGGCCGATCCGGTACCCGGCGCTGGAGATCACGTCGTCGGTGCGCCCGACAAACCAGAGGAAGCCATCGGGATCGCGGTAGCCCACATCGCCGGTGCGGAACCACTCGCCGGTGAACTTGGCCCGGGTCGCCTCTTCGTTGTTCCAGTAGCCCAGAAACATCACCGGGTCACCGGCGTGGGCCGCCAGCTCGCCGTGTTCACCATCCGCCAGCACGTTGCCTGCGTCGTCGATCACATCGACCCGATGGCCCGGATAGGGTTTGCCCATGGAGCCGGGTTTGGGATGCATGATGGCCGAGCAGTTGCCCACCAGGTAGTTGAACTCGGTCTGTCCCCACATTTCGTTGATGGTGAGTCCCAGGGTGTCGCGTCCCCAGTGAATCAGCTCTTCGCCCACCATTTCGCCAGCGCTCATGACCGCACGCATGGGTGTATGCGACCCGGTGTGCAGGTTGCTCGCCTGTCGGAGCATTTTCAATGCCGTGGGCGGAATGAAGGAGTTGGTCACGTTGTACTTGTGCCAGAGATGAACCGCCTTCTCCGGATCAAACCGGCCTCCCTCGTAGGCAAGGATCGGACGCCCGTAATTGAGCGTGGGCAGCAGGCCGTCCCACAGGCCACCGGTCCACGCCCAATCAGCCGGCGTCCAGAACAGATCCTGATCCCGGGGAAAGAAATTCTGCGACAGTTCAAAACCGGTGAGATTACCGATCACCGCCCGGTGCGCCACCAGCGCCCCCTTGGGTGGCCCGGTGGTGCCGGAGGTGTAGATCAGACAGGCCGGATCATCCGCCCGGGTCTGCACCATATCCAAACTCTCCGAAGCCTGCGCCAACAGCGCCCAGAACTCCCGCGCGGGATCGCCGCAGCGACAGCCGATGACCGAGCGCAACTCGGGCAATTCAGGCTGCATCCCGCGGACGATTTCCAGCTTGGATTCGTCGGTGACCACCGCGCGCGCGCCACTGTCGCGCAACCGGTACTCAATGGCCTCGGGGCCGAAGAGGACGGCCAGGGGCAGTGCCACCGCTCCCAGCTTGTAACAGGCCAGGTGGGCGACGGCGGTCTCCACCCGTTGCGACAGGATGATCGCCACCCGATCACCGCGCGCCACGCCCTGCGCACGCAGGGCGTTGGCAAACCGGTCGGAGAGCCGCTTCAGATCACCGAAGCTGTAGTGGGCGATATCGCCACGGGCATTTTCGTAGAGGATCGCGGTCCGGGTGTGATCGGCCTGGTGGCGCTCGCAGGTCTGGACGGCGATGTTCAGGTACTCGGGCACCTGCCAGCGGAATTCGCGGCAGAGCGCGGCGAAATCTTTCGCCGTCGGATTGATCAGCTGCATTGCCCCTCCCTCAGTTCGGACATCTCAGGTGCCCGTATACCCGAACTCAATGTAACAGAGGCCGACGGATGGGCATACCTCAACTCAGGTCGATGGCAAAGCGTTTGAGGTCCTCAAGCTTGCAGTAGTCGAGCGCTGCCTCGTGGGTGGCTCGCAGCAGAACTTTGGGGGCCATTCCCGCTTCGTGCGCCTCCTGCCAGCGCGGTGCGCAAAGGCACCAGCGATCGCCCTCCTTCAGCCCGGGGAACTCGTTTTCCGGAGAAGGTGTGGAGAGATCGTTGCCGCGAAAGCGGCTAAACTCGAGGAAGGATTGGGTCACCTGCACACAGACGGCATGCACACCAAAATCAAACGGCGGAACGTCACAACTGCCGGTCCGGGTAAATCCGGTCAGGGGGGAGGTGCAGCACACCTCCAACTCGGTACCCAATACATTTTTGGCGTCGGACATCGGCATCACCGTGCAATCTGGTGAATGGGAGTGCAGCATACCGTCGCGCAGCCGTAGGACACATTGACCCCGCGCAACTCAATGTTCGGGGGGCGCCCGTCCCTGGCCGGTTTCCCGGGTGAGCGAGACCATCACCAGAGAGACAATCAGCCAACCCACCATCAGTGCAAAACCGTGGTGATACGCTGACAGGTCGTAGATCCTGACCCCCGCCTTTTCCACACCGCCCCAGTGTCTATCCAGCATCACCCCAACCAGCGGCTGCAGCAGCATGGGCCCCAGCATGACGCCCATGTTGACCAGTCCTGCCGAGGTGCCCGCCAGACGGGCAGGCACGGATTCCTTGCCGTAGGCAAACCCGATAATCATGCTTCCGGAGAGAAAGCCGATGGCCACCAGCAAAGGCCAAAAAACGGTGAGCTGCAGGCGCGGCCCAAACAGCAGGATCGACCAGAGCACCACCAGCAAGGCACAGGGAATGACGTAGGGCCACTTGCGCCGGCCCCAACGGTCGGACAGTGCCCCAAACACCGGACCACCGACCGCCCAGGAGATGAGCAGCGTGGAACAGGCTGCCGCGGCATCGGTGCGCTCCATGCCGTAGTGAGTGGTTAGAAACGGAACGCCCCAGAGTCCGGCAAAGGCGAGCATGGACCCGACAATGCCGCCGGGTACCAGAAACAGTAGCTGGATGTTGCGTTCGCTGACTGCGGCAGCCAAACCGCGCAGGACCTGCCCCAGCGTCTGGAAATCGTGGGCTTCGGGA
>JBNLBB010000214.1:0-3945 GCA_050302415.1 Gammaproteobacteria bacterium
GGGACGCGATTCGCGCAGCCACTCCGACTGAAAATTTTCCGTGTGGAAATAGCCGGGAGAACGGGCGCCGGTGACCAGAATGTAGGGGTACTCCTCAGTCATTTCAGGGGTGCTGACCGGACTCTCCACCGGCTCGCGGTACTGGGGCAGCGGGTCGTAGCCCCACTCTTCGAGTTTGGTCGAATAGAGCTCGAGCTTGCCGGTCGGTGTGGAAAACCCCTTGGTTTTGTATTTTTCGTAGGTCAGTTCACCGCGTACATAGTCCATCTCCTTGAACTGCTGCCAGGTGATCTCCATGGGTTCCAGGATGTAGTCCAGCGCCTGTTCAAAATTCTCCCACCAGTGTTCGCCCTGGCCGACGCGATGGGCCAGGTCGTTGAGCATTTCGTGGTCCGAGCGGCATTCACCCACTTCCACCACTTTGCGCCGCGGCAGGATATAGCCGTGCCGCTTCCAGAAATCCGCCACGTAATCCATCTCCAGCCAGGTGGCCGCGGGCAGCACGATGTCGGCCAGTTCGGCGGTGGGGGTGATGAAGAAATCGGCCACTGCCATGAACTCCACCTTCTCCAGCGCGCGGTAGACTTCGGCGGCATTCGCCCGGGTCATGACCGGGTTGGAACTGATGAAAAAGCACATCTTCACCGGGTAGGGTTCATCGGTAAGAATGGCGTCCCACACGGCCTTTGGATTCATGATGGCGAAATTGTGGGCCAGGCGAAAACGCTCACCCCCCAGCCGTTTCGCCTTCTGCTCTTCTGTGAGTGACCGGTGCGCGCCGAACTGCCCTACGTTGCGAATCTTTGGGGTTTTAAACAGAACCTGGCCGCCTTTTTTGTCCAGATTGCCGGTGATGCCCATCAGCGCCATCAGCGAGCGATTGTTGTCGGCGCAATTGATCTGCTGCTCGATGGCCACACCCCACTGGATACCGGCGGTTTCGGCTTGTGCATACATCCGTGCAGCAGCCATGATCTTGTCGCGTGGCACCCAGGTAATCTGCTCCACGCGGTCCAGTGGGTACTCTCGGCAGCGCGCCACAAACGCGTCCCAGCCATGGACATGTTGGGCGACAAACTCCTGGTCGTGGAGTTGTTCCTCAATGATGTAGTTGAGCATGCCGAGCGCCAGCGCCGTGTCGGTTCCCGGGCGCAGCTGCAGCCAGATGTCGGCCTTGGCCGCCAGGCGGGTCATGCGCGGATCGACCACAATCAGGCGCGCGCCGTGGTCCAGGCAGGTCGACAGCGATTCGCCCTTGTACTCATCCGAGTTGCCGATCACCAGGTTGTTGCCCCACACCATCACACACTCCGGATGGTTTTCGTAATCGACAATCGGGTTGGAGCCGCAGGTGATGATGCTGGTTGAGATGCGCGGTCCGTAACAGAGATGACCGGCAGTCAGCACATTGGGGGTGCCGAGCAGATTGGCGAAGCGATAGATCACCGCCTCGTTCTCGCGCCCGGTGCCGTAGCCCATCACAATCGATTCGGGGCCGAACTGCTCCTTGTAGCCATTGATCTTTTCCGCGATGGCATCGAGGGCTTCGTCCCACGATATGCGCTCCCATTTGCCGCTCCCCTTGGGACCGATCCGGCGCACGGGGTGGCGCAGACGGTCGGGATGGTAGGCGATCTGGGTGGTCGCTAGTCCCTTGCTGCAGAGCGTGCCTTTACCAATGGGGCATTCTGGATTGCCAGAAATTTTCGCCACCTTTTCGTCCTTGACGTAGACCAGGACACCGCAGCCGCCATGGCACATTCGGCAGTGGCTTTTGACGACCCGGTCGTAACCGTAAGTCTCCATTTCCTTCTCGGCGTTGGCATAAACAAAATTGGCGGTCACGGCTCACTCCCCCAGAAATACGTGATACCGGTAAACCCTATACCCACAGTCTCTGAATGGCCATGGCACTGTGGACGCAAAAGATTCACTTTTTTACCACGGCGCAGCTGCGTGGCGGTACGGCGCATTACGCATGGTGAAACGGATAAATCGACCATCGTGACGGTGGCGCTAAGTGCTTGAAATTGAGCTGGTGTCAACTATGGTGAGAAAGCGGCCTCAGGAAATCCATGCCTGGGTCGATAAGGATAAAAACAACCGGATGTGAGAATGGGTGTTGCCGTTCGGCTCTGCTCCGGAAATCCAATCACAGATCCGTTCCACAATGAGGATAAATATATGGTGCTGATATCCCGGATGAATATCGGGCAGAAACTGCTGACCAGTCCGTTGCTCGTGCTGGTCTTCATGCTGGGCATGGGGGTGATGACCTACCTCGCCCTGGTGTCGCAGCGCGACGATACGCTGCTGCGGATCAAGGCCAACATCGAGCAGTTTGAAACCTACGTGGAAATTGGACGCTCACTTGCCGATACCCACGCCAACGCTTATCGCACCCTCAACCAGGTGAGCCTGTTTGGCAATACCGACGAGGGACAGGCCCAGTTCAACAACTACGTCAACCGGATCGCTGAACTCGCAGGGAGCCTGGAAAGCAATGCGGAAGCAGTCGACATTCTGGCCGCCATCAACCAGTACCTCACCTATGTTTCGTTTGCGAGGGACATGATTTCCATTGATGTCAGTGGTGCCACCAATGGCTTTGAAGATGCCGCCAAATCCTTTGAAAACGTCAACCTTGCAGTGGTGGATATGCTCAGTAAATCGCGCGAGCAGAATGCACAGGCGCTGAGCTCGGCGCAGGAACAGATTGATTTCACCATTACCAGTTTTGAAATCCTGATAGCGATTGCCGCGATCGTTTCCGTGGTGGTCTCATTGTTCTTCAGCCGGACCATCAAGGGCCAGATTGAAGAGGTGGGCAAAGGGGTGTCCAAGGCCGCGCAGGGCGATCTGACGGTGCAGATACCGGTGCGCACCCGCGATGAACTGGGTGAGATGGCCGAAGAGTTCAACGCCTTTCTGGAGAGCCAGAAGAGCCTGATCGGACATATCGTGAACTCCTCGGAGCAGGTCTCCGGATCGGCGCATCAGCTGGCCGAAGTGAGTTCGCAGACCAATGCGCTCACCAGCCGCCAGCACAGTGCGACGGACCAGGTGGCGACCGCCATTGCCGAGATGACGGCGACGGTGCAGGAGGTGGCGCGCAACGCGGGCCAGGCAGCGGGGGCGGCGGCCGAAGCGGACGATCACGCCAAGACGGGCAACCGGATGGTGAACAACGCCATGGAGGCGATCCGGGTGCTGGCCGGAGATGTGAAGAGCGCAGCCCAGGTGATCGAGAAGCTGGAACAGGACACGGCGGGGATCGGCACGATCCTGGACGTGATCAAGTCCATTGCCGACCAGACCAACCTGCTGGCGCTCAACGCGGCGATTGAGGCGGCGCGCGCGGGCGAGCAGGGCCGGGGCTTTGCGGTGGTGGCCGACGAGGTGCGCACGCTGGCAAGCCGCACGCAGAAATCGACCGAAGAGATCCAGGCGATGATCGAGAAGGTGCAGGCCGGCTCGCGCGACGCGGTGGAGGTGATGGCGCGCGGGCAGAGCAAGGCCGAGGAGACGGTGGAGCGGGCGGCCGAGGCGAGCGAGTCGCTGGAGTCGATCACCCGGGCGGTGGCCTCGATCAACGACATGAACACGCAGATAGCCAGTGCCGCGGAAGAGCAGAGCGCGGTGACCGAAGAGATCAACCAGAACGTGAACACCATCAGCGAGATCGCCAACGAGACGGCGACCAGTTCGCAGCAGAACTATTCGGCGAGCCAGCAGCTCTCTTCGCTGGCCCAGGAGCTGACGGAGAAGGTGCGCCGTTTCCGGATAGCCTGATCAGACTTGCCTGCGCTGCTTCCGGGGCAGGCAATTTTAGTGAACACCCTCCCAGGAGGGTGTTTTTTTATGGGTAGTCCGGTCGTATCTCCAGACCGTGCCGCCACCCGTTGCGTGTGGACGATGACCGCGCCGCGGGTATAACCTCAGCTC
>JBNLBB010000215.1:0-3767 GCA_050302415.1 Gammaproteobacteria bacterium
TCAATCAGTCACGCCAGGCGATGATCGCTGCGGTGGTGGCGCAGGCCCACGTCACGCACAACAATCCGCTGTCCGATGCCGCGTGCATCTGCATGGGTGACCTGGTGCGTCTGGCCATGCAGGATGCCTCCAAAAACGAATTGCTGCACGGCCCCATTCAACAGCTGGTCGAACAGTACGGCGTATTCAAATTTCGTAAGCGCCGGGAGGAAAATCCCAGTGGTTATGTCGTGCATACGATGCGAGCCGTGCTGGAAGCATTCATGGACACCGATGATTTCGGCAGCGCGATGATCGACGTGGTCAATCGTGGGGGCGATGCGGATACCAGCGGTGCCATCCTGGGCGCGATTGCCGGTGCGTATTATGGTGTGGATGCCATTCCGGTCCGCTGGCTGAGGTCACTAAACCAGGATATATTGGAGAGCTGCCGATCCCAAGCGCTCGGTCTTCTGAAAATTGATGAACGATAGCCTTCAGTCGGTCCCCGCCAAATCATTACGACTTTAGTATTAATACTCTGAACGTGCTGAAATTTGCCCGGATTTCCGTGCAAAAAAGGTCTCGAACCCGTTCCTTGCATTCCAATTATTGACGACTACTTTCAGGGAAGAGAAGCCGAGAAATTGACCTCTGTCAATCGTCAGGTTTCGCAAACCATGCGTGTTTTGTTTCGTCATTGACGGATCACAAGTAGAAGGAGTTATGGGATGCGCCCTACCCGTTTGAATGTCTGTCTCTATCTGGTCTGCGTCATGTTTGTAGCCGCACCTGTCGCCACCTACGCCGCGCCCACGGCCGCAGAGTATGGTGTGGTGCTCAACCTCTCCGGTAAGCAGCGGATGCTGTCGCAGAAGATGTCCAAGGAGGTGATGCTGATCGCCCTGGGTGTGGACGTGGACCAAAACACTAAGAACCTGAAGGAAACTTCTGCCCTGTTTGACAAGACGCTTAAGGGCTTGCGGGATGGTGATACCTCACTGGGACTTCCACCCACCGAAAAGAAACGCATCCGTCGTCAACTGGATGACGTGTCGCAGATCTGGGGTGAGTTCTATCCCGTGATCAGCGATATCGCAAACAGCGGTAAAGTCAGCTCAGAACAGCTTTCCACGATTGCCAGCAAGAATCTCCCGCTGTTGAAGGAGATGAACAAGGCAGTGGGCCTCTACGAGAAGGATGCCAAAAGCGGACAGATGGAGTCGGCGCCCGGATTGGCGGCAACCATCAACCTTTCCGGCAAACAGCGCATGCTGTCCCAGAAGATGAGCAAGGAATTTTTCCTGATCGCCCTGGGTCACGAAGTGGAGACCAACAAACTCAATCTGCTGGAAACCTACTCGCTGTTTGATCAGACACTGGTGGGTCTGAAAGACGGTGATTCAACACTCGGGTTGCCCGGCACCAAACCAAAACATATCCGCGACCAGCTGGACAAGGTGGCCGCGCTGTGGGCGAAGTTCAAACCGCTGGTGCAGCAGGGTTCCGATCCCAAAATCGCAGAAATATCGATGGAACAGGTACAGGAAATCGCCAAAACCAATCTTCCGCTTCTGGCCGAAATGAACAACGCAGTGAAGATGTATGAAGAAGAAGCAGCCAAATAAGAGCCGGTGACCGTGCTGCAATGAACTTGAGGGATAGCTGCCATGTTGATCAAAACCAAGCTTGTGTCGAGTGGTTCGCTGCTCGGGGTGGTACTTGTCGTTATCAGTCTGTTCGTGTCCTGGGTGTTCAGTGGACTGTCCCACAGTTTTGGCGAAGTGGTGTCTGCCTCCCAATCCAGTTTCGCAAGCGCTGAACAGTCGGCCCAAGGGGCACAGGAGAGCAGTCAGAAGCTGATTGCCATCAACAATCAGATGCTTGGCGTGGTGGACAACATGCAGCGCGCCAATCAGCGGACCCAGCTGATCAGCAAAAAAGTGACGGAAATTGCCGGTTCCATCAACGAACTGGTGGCGACCATCGAAGAACTTTCCGCCGATGTCTCCGATCCGGAAGCGCTCGAGATTCTGCAGGAAGTGAGCGACGAAGTGGGCGATATAGGGGAGCGACTCAAGCGCGAGGCGCTGGTCAATATTCTGGAAACCAGTGAGCGCATGGGCGAATTCAGCACCCTGCTGACCGGCGAATCGGCCAAGGTTGCAGAAGTGACCTCCTTTGTTGGTGAGCAGGTCACCATCAGCAACTCCACCCGCGACAGCAGCAGCGCGATCCAGACGCAGGCGGAAACCGCGCTGCAGCAGATCAATCAGTACCAGGTCGCCATTGTGGCGCTGCTGGTGCTGTTGGCGGTGGTCATCCTGGCGGCCGTGTTTCTGCTGGTTCGGGCCATTGTGGTTCCGATCAGCAATACCGTATCGCTGATGCAGGATATTGCCGAGGGAGAAGGTGACCTGACCCAGCGTCTGTCGGTGTCGGGAAAGGATGAAATGACGCTGATAGCCGCTGCCTTCAATACCTTCGTGGACAAGATGCAGCACGTCATCACCGACGTGTTGCAGTCGGCGCGGGAGATGCACCGCGCTTCAGACGCGACCTTCGAGGCCATGAAGAAGGGCGAAGATGCCATAGAGAACCAGAAAGAGGAGATTGAGCAGATTGCCGCCGCGATCAACGAGATGAGCGCCACCTCCCAGGAAGTGGCCAGCAATGCCCTGGCTGCAGCCACCTCCACCAATGAAGTCAATGACCATGCCGCCATGGGCAAGGAGGTGGTCGTCTCCGCCAAGGGCTCGGTGACCTCACTGGTCGAGGCGGTTGAAGGCGCGGTGAAGGTGATCGAAACGCTCAACGACCGGTCCGAGAATATCAACGCCGTGGTGGGCGTCATCAAGTCCATCGCCGAGCAGACCAATCTGCTGGCACTGAATGCGGCCATTGAAGCGGCCCGCGCGGGTGAGCAGGGCCGAGGATTTGCGGTGGTGGCGGACGAAGTCCGGGCGCTCGCCGCCAAGGCGGCGCACAGCACCAATGAGATCGAATCGCTGGTTGAAGAGGTGCAGGCCCTGACCCGGGAGTCGGTTCAGGTGATGCAGACGAGCAGGAGCTACAGCAGCAACGCCCTGTCGGGTTCGGAATCGACCGATTCAGCATTCACTTCGATTATCGATTCCATCCGCACCATCGATACCATGAATGCCCAGATTGCGAGCGCGGCGGAGGAGCAGACGGCGGTAACCGAAGAGATCAACCAGCGGATTGTGCAGATCAACGAGCATTCGCAGCGGACTTCCGTGGAGGTGTCAAAAACCGTGGCCACCTGCGCCGAGCTCAACCGCATATCGGATATGCTGGGCCGGCAACTGAGTCAGTTTAAAGTCTGACCTCCACATCTACCTGAACTGGCCGTCGGCCAGATTCCGCAACTGAACCTCCCAGTTTGGCGATCCCTGCTGCAGGGCTTTGTCACGCCCGCCGACCGAGCCGTTGGACCTTCAACGTCCGGTAGAGAAGAGCTTCAGGCCTGAAGAAACGTTTGTTCGCGGTTTGGTACAACAAATAGTGCGCAGTGCCTCATCAAAGCACTTCTACATTCAGATTGGCGGTAAATCCATTGTTGGAACTGCCCGGCTCGGCGCTCAGCTCGACGGCCTGAATCAGCTCATGAAGCGCGGCCATTCCTATCGGCGAGCTGCTGAAGCCGACACCTTCGGCAATATCGAAATCGACCTCAAAGTGCCATGTCTTGGTTGGGTCGGTGAGGGCTGCCTCGGTCAGCTGCGGTCGGTTCTGGTTGCTCAGATCGGCATTAAAATCCGGAATGG
>JBNLBB010000216.1:0-3761 GCA_050302415.1 Gammaproteobacteria bacterium
GTCAGCACCTGGGAACCTCCCTTAAGCTCTGCTGGTGTGCCACGGCATCGCACAAGGCGCAGAAAGCGGGTGAGATCGAGTGTGCAGAGGACGATGCTCCGGGTTTGCGGCATGGCTGGGAAAAGGGCGGACTGATACAACAACTCCTTCAACCCCTTGGTTATTGCTCGAGGGGACGGCATGGCTGGGTGACGACTGGACAAAACCTTTTCTTGTTTATAGGGCGTTTGCCAGGAGTTATGTAAGAGAAAACGGGGCAGGGGATCCTTGATCTAAATCAAGATTGGAAAACTATACGGAGGATGTTTGAGTATGCCGGCTGAGCTGGCGACCTGTTGACCGACGGCGCCGGTTCAGGGGTACCGCTGATTCAATTCGGAATGGAGTGGCGCTTGCCCGGATGAAATGGTGACGGAGGGTGGTGAACCAAGGCGGCACGAAAACCGAGTGCACGGTGCGGCAAGCCGCACACTACGGGTTCGTCATGGGTGGTGTGGGCCCCCATCCCAGACTGAGAATCCCAGGTAGGGTGGGGCACTGCCCCACCACATCCGGGTCAATGGATCAGAGGTTCACTAAGAACGCGGCATCGCAGTCAGACCGCAGATTCAGCCCGATAGAGGCGGGCGTGGAAGAGCGTGCTGTCACGGAGCCGATGCAGGGATTTGGCCGCGGCAAGGATGGCCAGGTCCGCCACCGGCTCGACCAGGACAACCAGCATGTAGGCGGCACCGAAAGTTGCGATCTGGCTCAGGTTCTCCGCGCCGAAACCCTGGCCGTAGGTCGCCCAGAAGGCGACCCAGGCCACCACGCCGGCCTGAAACACGGTCGACAGCTTGAAGGCCTGCAGGTAGGTCACGTCCTTGTAGGCGGTGTTGGCGGGGATGATGCGACGTGCCGCGGCATCGATCAGGAACAGGGGCACCAGCAGGCTGGTGACATTCATGCCGTACTGGGGCAGGTCGGTGGGTGCGAAGAAGAGGCCCTGCGCCAACAGGCCCATGGCCAGTCCGATGGCGGCGGGGGCTGCGCCGAACATCAGAAAGAGGGTGGAGCCCAGAATGAAATGGACTTCGGAGACGCCGACCGGATAGTGCGGCAGCAGCTGAAAGAATCCAAACACGAGCATTGCCGTCATCAGTGTTCGGATGCCGAGTGCGGCAAGCCCATCCTTTTTGATGGTCTTCAGTGAGCGCTTTGCCGTATACAGGAGCGCGCCTGCCGCTGTTGCATAGCCCAGTGCCATTTTCGCGCCGAGTACGACGCCTGGTTCGATGTGCATGTCAGTTACCTCTCAGTTTCTCTTCTCTCGATAGATGTCGCCGAACAGAAATCCGGCGACGTTTCAAAACGGGCTCAGGATTCGATGGTCCGCTCTCGGCCTGAAGTCCATCACCAACTCTTGTAGGGCAGGAATTTGCCGCTCATGGTCACCAGTACGCGGTCGCCGGCGGGGTTCTCCTCTTTGCCGATCTTCATGGAGAAGTCGATGGCCGACATGATGCCGTCGCCGAACTTCTCATGGATCAGCTCCTTGATAGTCTCGCCGTAGACGCCGACGATCTCGTACCAGCGATAGATGACCGGGTCGGTGGGGACGATCTGCGCCCACTGCTTGTTGGGAAAGAGTTGCAGGGCGGCGGAGACCTCATCCGGCAGTTCCAGGGCCGCGCACAGTTTGTCGGCATGCTCGGCTTTCAGTGAGTTCATGCCCAGACAGGCGGAGGTGACGAACACGGGATCCAGTCCCACCTTCGCGGCGATCTCCTCCCAGCCAAGCCCCGAGTTGCTCTTGGCGGTCATGATGGCCTCGGTCATCTCGATCTTGTTCATGGTGTTACCTCTTTGTTGCAGAAGTGTATGGTGGAGGGGTTCATGCCTTGTCCCCCAGGGTAAACAGGCGCAGCACACCGTCGATGCTGCCCACGGCCAGAGTGCGGGCGCCGGGTTGCCAGGCCAGCGTGGTGATCTCGGTGCCCAGTTCCATTTCGAAGGCCACCTCGGCCTTCTCGCTCCAGATGCAGAGCCGCCCGTAGCGGTCCGCGCTGGCCAGCAGCTGTCCCTCCGGAGCGTAGGAGAGGGCGGTCACCGTGGCGCTGTGACGGCGCAGGGGGGTTGCCTTGCGGTTGCCCTTTTTGTCGTCCAGATCCCAGAGCACCAGATCGCTGCCGCCGCAGGTGGCGATGCGGAGTCTTTTCGGGTGCCAGCTCAGGCTTGTCACCTTGCCGGGATAGCCGCTCATGCTGAGTTGACGGGGGGTGGATCCGGGCAGTTGCAGACGGATATGCAGGAAACCGTCCTGGGTGCCCGCCGCCAGGGCGCGACCGTTGTGGCTCCAGGCCAGGGAGACGGCGGCGCCGGGAAAACTCAACACCCGGGTCGGCTGCCGGCTTCCCGGATTCCAGAGATAGACCGCCTTGTTGGTGGCGCTGGCCAGCTGGTGTCCCTTGGGTGCCCAGGCCAGGGCATTGACGTTCCCCGGATGGTCGTCCCACTCGTTGGTGAGGCCGTCGGCATCGCGCATATAGAGTTGGGCGCCCGCGGAGCCGGCCAGGAGCGTACCGTCGGTGGACCAGGCCAGCTGCTCCGCCCAGTAGTGGTCCTGGGCCAGGGTCTCCAGCAGATCGCTGGTCTGCGACTGCCACAACCGCACGGCCCCGTCCTCACCGGTGGTCGCGATGGACTGCCCCGAGGGACTGGGACAGACCCGGGTGATACCCTGTTGATGCGCCTGAACACGGAACTGCCACTGCGCATCGTTGCGGAAAGCGCACAGCTCCCCGTCGGCGCTGCCGGCCAGCAGCAGTTCGCCGGAGGGCAGCCAGGCGAGGTCGGCGATGCTCTCGCCCAGGACCGTGGCCCAGGCTAGTTCCGCACTCTCCACTGCCCGGGTCGCCATGCTCAGGCCTTGCACGATACCAATCCCCGCTCCAGCTCCGCGCGGTCGAGCTCGCGGCCGATGAAGACCAGCTGGTTGTGTCGCTGCTCATTTTCCCAGGGGCGCCCGAACTTGCCATCGAACATCATATGGACGCCCTGGAAGACGAAACGCTCGGTTTGGCCCGCCAGCGCCAGGATGCCTTTGAAGCGGAAGATGTCCGGCCCCTTGTTGCGCAGCAGGGAGACCACCCAGCTCTCGAATTTCGCCTGATCCAGATCTCCTTGCAGGTGCAGGCCCACAGAGCCCACGGTCTCGTCATGGCTGTGGGGGCTGGCGTACTCCAGCTGGGAATCGGCTGCGATCGAAGCGCCGCCCAGGGTGAGGCGCATGTCGAACTCTGCGGGCAGGTGCTGGGTGAAGAGCGCGTAGCGGCCGGGACGGGGTATGTGCACCCGAAAGCGTCCTCCCTTTTGCTCATCCACCGGCAGACGGTAGAGGCGCTCGGCGGGCGTGAGACCGGTTTCGGCCGGCGCTGCCGCTTCATCGGAATAGAGCAGGATGCAGCGCTTTTTCCAGCTGTCGAAGTCCTGCTCGTCGTCCAGTGCACCCAGCACCAGGTCGATGCTCGGGTCGGGGCCGGGCTGGAAGCTCAGCTCGTAGCCGCCCGCCTCCAGGGTGAAGACACCGGACCATTCGAAAGGCAGTTCCTCCTGCAGGAAGCTGGGGATCTCCTCTACCTTGCTCTCCAGGTCGAAGGCGCGCACACCGAGTATCCGTTCCAGGTCGATGGCGCCGTGTCGGGTCTCATAGATGCGGGCCAGACGGTTGCGCCCCTTGATGGCGGCGGAGAGCTCGCGCAGCTCATCTGCGCTGACCAGGT
>JBNLBB010000217.1:0-3719 GCA_050302415.1 Gammaproteobacteria bacterium
ACCTCCCGGACACCCTGCTCAGCCCTCTGCAGGAGGCCTACCAGTTCAACCGCGAGCGTCTGGACGACGCGGATTTCGGTTTTGATCTCTGGCTGCCCAATCTGAACAGTCCCCTGGACCAGCGGGTGGTGGCCATCGGGCGCTGGTGCCAGGGGTACCTCTTTGGGCTGGGCGCTGCCGGGTTCAAGCATGATGCCGATCTGAGCGAGGACGCCGAAGAGTTCCTGCGCGATGCCTCGGAAATTGCGCGGATCGGGCTCTCGGGTGAGGACTATGATGCCGAGGCGGATTCCGATTTTGTGGAGCTGGTGGAATTTGTGCGCATGGGTGCGGTCCTCGTGTACGAGGAGCTGGTCCCCGAAAAACCACCGACCAAACACTGATGAACATTCCAGCCAAAGAGTATGCCCGCCGCAGGCGGCAGCTGATGCAGATGATCGGGCGCGGCAGTGTGGCCATCCTGCCGGCCGCCCCTGTTCGGGTGCGTAATCGTGACGTGGACTACCCCTATCGCCAGGACAGCGATTTCCATTACCTGACAGGATTCGGTGAACCGGAGGCGGTGGCGGTGCTGACTCCCGGCCGCAAGCATGGAGAGTACGTGCTCTTCTGCCGGGAGCGGGATATGGAAAAGGAGATCTGGCACGGCAGGCGGGCCGGACTGGAGGGCGCGGTGGAGCGGTTTGGCGCCGACGACGCTTTTCCCATTGACGATATTGACGACATCCTCCCCGGATTGTTGGAAGGAACAGAGCGGGTCTACTACGCCATGGGTTGCGACGCTGAGTTCGATCAGCAGTTGATGAGTTGGGTGAACCGGATTCGCGAGCAGGTTCGTGCCGGTGCGCACCCGCCGGGGGAATTTGTTGCGCTGGATCACCTCATGCACGAAATGCGGCTGTTCAAGGGGCGCAGTGAAATAGCCAATATGCGCCGCGCCGCCAAGATTTCAGCGGCGGCCCACATCCGGGCAATGCAGGTTTGCCGTCCCGGTATCTGGGAGTATCAACTGGAGGCTGAACTGCTCCATGCCTTCCAGACGGAAGGTGCCCGCAGCCCTGCCTACCCCAGCATCGTCGGTGGTGGGGTCAACGGATGTATCTTGCATTACACGGAGAATGCCGATCAGCTCCGGGATGGCGACCTGGTACTCATCGATGCGGGTGCCGAATACGAGCACTATGCTGCCGATATCACCCGGACTTTTCCGGTCAACGGCCGCTTTTCGCCACCGCAGGCAGAGCTGTACGAAATCGTACTGGCAGCGCAGGCCGCAGCCATTGTGCAGGTAAAGCCGGGTAATCACTGGAACGATCCTCACGACGCGGCGGTGCGCGTTCTTACCAAGGGCCTGCGGGAGCTGGGCATCCTGAAAGGCCGCCTGCCCACCCTGCTCAAGGAGGGGGCCTATCGCGACTTTTACATGCATCGTACCGGCCATTGGCTGGGCATGGATGTGCATGACGTGGGCGAATACAAAATTGACGATCAGTGGCGACTGCTGGAGCCGGGCATGGCGCTGACCATTGAACCCGGTCTCTATATCGCCCCGGATGCCCGGCGCGCGCCCAAGCGTTTTCGCGGCATCGGCATTCGGATCGAGGATGATGTGCTGGTGACACGGGATGGCTGCGAAGTGTTGACCGAATTGGCTCCGAAGGCGATCGCGGATATCGAGGCGCTGATGGCGGTGTAAATCAAAACCGTACGCTGCGATGCAGCAACGAATCCTTTTGAGCCCTCCGAAGACGCATGGTATAAACTGCCCCCCATCAAGCGCCGGAATCTGGATTCCGGGCTTACGCCGACTCCCGTCGGATTGTTCACAAGACAACAAAATGGCGCCACAAGCGTCTAAATGCCAAATAACAGGAGCGAAGTTCCATGAATAAATTCATGCAGAAGGGCGCAGCCCTCGCACTCGGTATGGGTCTGGCCATGAGTGCCCATGCCGCCGATACCCTCAAGATTGCAGTCGTGGGCCCGATCACCGGACCGGTCGCCCAGTATGGGGACATGCAGATGATCGGCGCCAAGATGGCGGTCGAACAGATCAACGCCAAGGGCGGCGTCAACGGCATGAAACTCGAAGCGGTGCTGATGGACGACGTCTGCGAGCCGAAGCAGGCTGTCGCGGTGGCCAACAAAGTGGTCAACGACGGCATCAAGTTTGTTGTGGGCCATCTCTGCTCCGGTTCCACGCAGCCGGCCTCCGATGTCTATGAAGACGAAGGCATCCTCATGATCACTCCGGCCTCCACCAATCCCGCGATCACCGAACGCGGCTATCAGATGGTGTTCCGCACCATCGGTCTGGACAGCCAGCAGGGCCCGGTTGCCGGCAACTTCATCGCAGACAAGATGAAACCCAAGAAGATGGCCGTCCTCCACGACAAACAACAGTACGGTCAGGGCATTGCCGAAGAGGTCCAGAACACCGTCAAGGCAAAGGGTGTCAACGTGGTGCTGTTCGAAGGTGTGAACAAGGGCCAGACTGACTTTTCTGCGCTGATCACCAAAATGAAAAGTGCGGGCGTCGATTTCGTTTACTACGGCGGTTATCACCCGGAACTGGGTCTGATCCTGCGCCAGTCGCGTGAACAGGGTTTCGATGCCCGTTTCATGGGTCCGGAAGGCGTGGGTAACAAGGACATCAGCGCCATCGCCGGTCCGGCCTCCGAAGGTCTGCTGGTGACCCTGCCGGCCGACTTCGCAGCAGTGCCTGCCAATGCCGGTCTGGTCAATGCCTTCAAGAAGAAAAATGAAGATCCCAGCGGTCCCTTCGTGATGCCTTCCTACGCGGCCGTGCAGATCATTGCCGACACCGTAGGCAAGACCAAGAGCACCGACCCGCTCAAGGCGGCTGAAGCCATGCGCGCTTCCAGTTACAACACCCCGATCGGGAAAGTGGCTTTCAAGAAAAATGGCGACCTGCAGGAATTCAGCTTCGTCGTCTTCGAATGGCATGCGGACGCTACCAAGACCGAAGTGAAGTAATCACCGAGGATTCCCTGAAAACCAGAACGCCCCCTGAGACAAGGGGGCGTTCGCCTTTAGGGGTACTGCCGTGTCTGAATCATTGCTTGAATTTGCCCAGCAGATCGTCAACGGTCTGACCCTGGGAAGTATCTACGCGCTCATTGCCATTGGGTACACCATGGTGTACGGCATTATCGGCATGATCAATTTCGCCCACGGCGAAATCTACATGATCAGTGCTTATGTGGGCGTAATCGTGATCGGAGCGTTGGGAATGCTTGGCATCCATGTCATTCCGATCGTACTGCTCATCACTCTGGCTGCCAGCATTCTGGTGACCAGCGCTTACGGCTGGACCGTTGAACGTGTGGCTTACCGACCGTTGCGTAACAGCGAACGGCTGGTGGCGCTCATCTCCGCCATCGGCATGTCCATCTTTTTGCAGAACTACGTGATGTTGTCACAGGGTGCGCGTGCCGTGGCCATGCAGCCTGTCATCAGTGGTGGCTGGCGGTTTGGTGACGAAGCAGGTTTCCAGGTCTATCTGAGTTACATGCAGGTGATCATCGGCGTGGTAACGGTGGTGGCCATGGTGTTGCTGACGCTGTTCATTTCGCGCAGTCGACTGGGACGCGCCTGTCGCGCCACCGCGCAGGATCGGCGCATGGCGAACCTGTTGGGTATCAATACCGATCGGGTGATATCGCTGACATTCGTGATCGGCGCAGCGCTGGCTGATG
>JBNLBB010000218.1:0-3695 GCA_050302415.1 Gammaproteobacteria bacterium
CGATGGAGCGCATGTAGATATTGGGGTGGTCGATGGCGTTCATGCGGATGCGGTCGCCGAGCAGCGCGCCGCCGGTTTTGCGCCGGGTCGGGTCGACGGCGATGATGCCGATGCGCAGCTGGTCCTCCTGGTCAAGGCGGAAGCGGCGGATCACCTCATCGGTGAGCGAACTCTTGCCCGCGCCACCGGTGCCGGTGATGCCGATCACGGGGGTCTGGATTTTCTTGGCCGCTTTCGCCAGCTGGTCGCGGGTCTCCTCGTCCACGCCGCCGTTTTCCAAGGCGGTGATCATGCGCGCCAGGCCCAGCCAACCCTCAGCTTTAACCGCCTCCAGGCTGGGGCCGGCCACGGCGCACAGATCGAAGCGCGCGCCTTCCACCATGTCTTCGATCATGCCCTTCAGGCCCATGCGCTGGCCGTCGTCGGGCGAGTAGATGCGCGCCACGCCGTAGGCCTGCAGTTCGCGGATCTCCTCGGGAACAATCACGCCGCCGCCGCCGCCGAAAACGCGGATATGGCCGGCGCCCTTTTCACGCAGCATGTCGATCATGAATTTGAAGTACTCCACGTGCCCGCCCTGGTAGGAGCTGACGGCAATACCCTGGGCATCCTCCTGCACCGCCGCGGTGACGATGTCGTGCACCGAACGGTTGTGGCCCAGATGGATCACCTCGGCGCCCGTGGACTGCAGGATACGGCGCATGATGTTGATGGACGCATCGTGGCCGTCGAACAGGCTCGCGGCAGTGACAAAGCGCACCGGCAATTTGGCGGCCAGCGCGCGATGGGTATCAATAGCGGTGGAACTCATGGGGTGTCTCCTCGGAAGCCCGGCGTGGGCGGCGACCGCAGCAGGTCGCGCATGATCTGTTTCAGGTGTTCGTGCAGGGTGTGGATGGTGGCAATGGGCTCCGGACGGACCAGCCACTGGTAAACAATGCCGATGATCGCGGCACAGAAGTGGTCGGCGATGGCGGCGGCGTCCACCTCGGGATCGATCTCACCGCTCGCAATCCCGCGCTCAATCCAGGCGACCACATCGCGCTGGCGGCGCTGGTGGATGCGCTCAATGACGCTCTTTACTCCCGAATCGGGCCCGATGGACTCGAACCAGAGGATGTAGAAGGCGCGCACATGCTCGGGCGCCTCGGCCACGAAGCGGTAGTGGCCGTCGAGCGCCGCTTCGATGGCGCTGATACCGGCCAGTCCCTCCGTCACCTGTTTCAGTTCCTGCAGCCACTCGTCGCCCACTGATTTGACAATGAAGCTGAACAGCCCCTCCTTGGAGCCGAAGCGGGCGCCGGCCAGCCCCCGGCTGTAACCGGCGGCCTCACCCACCTGCTTGAGGGTGGTGCCTTCCGTACCGTAGGTGCAGACCAGGGCGACGGCCGCATCCAGCATCCGGGCGTCGGAGAGGGCCGTCCGTTCGGCCTGGGTGCGGCGGGAGCGGGAAATCTGGGGCGCAGGGGTACTCATGGGCGGGATCATACAGTTATTTGTTTGTAACAAGCAACTGTCTTTCTGATGACAAATTCACCGGGCCGGGCTGCATCACAGGGAATTCTTGAGTGTTATTGTGCGATACTGACCCGCTCTGCGTCACCAGCCGCGACGGGAGGTGTTCAATGTCGCGTACCACGGGGATTGATCGACGCCGCTTCGTGCAGTTCTGCACTTCCATGCTGGCGTTTGCCGGCACCGCACCGACTCTGGCTAACCAGCCCCCGGGCGAGATCAGGGCCTTCTCCCGCGCCAGGTTGATTGATCACAATGATGAACCCATCCGTGTCTCCGATCTTACGGTGGGTACCAGCTACATCTTTCACTACCCCTACATCAGCACTCCCTGTTTCCTGATTCGACTGGAAGAGGCACCCCGGTCTGTCGAACTGACCACGGAGCAGGGGGCGCGCTATGTGACCCCAGGCGGCGTGGGGCCTGACCACACGGTAGTGGCCTTTTCCGCCATCTGCGCCCATCGCATGACCCATCCCGTACGCGCCGTCAATTTCATCAATTACCGCCACGAACCGGTGAGTTTCGAGAACCGCGAGGAACAGCCGGACCGTCGGGCGGGGGTGATCAAGTGCTGCTCTGAAAAGAGTGTCTACGACGCCCGCCAGGGCGCACGGGTCCTGGGCGGACCGGCACCCCAACCGCTGGCCGCGGTGCTGCTGGAATACTCACCCGGGGAGGACTCCCTGCATGCCCTGGGGGCCACCGGCGGTCTGCTGTTTGACGCCTATCTGGAGAAGTTTCGTGACCGCCTGGTGCTGGAATACGGCACCGAACGGATCGGCCGCTCCGTGGGCGAGGTGACGCGAACCCAGGACGTCGCCAGCTACTGCAAAAACGTGGTGCTCTGCTGAAACCGCACTCCCGAGGAGTTGACGCGACCCCGCATCTCGGTGTTTATTGTTGCATCGCAAAATCGAGTCGACGCGCAATCTGACGCGTCGTCCATCCTTCCGGGTTGGCAGACCCGGCTTCGACACAGGCAAACTAGGACCGGACAACCGCGGCTGTGGACAGCTGTGGATGCCCGGCGAAAGAGGTGAACTATGAGCGCGTCCCAGCGCCCGTTCCGGCGGATACTCGTGGCCAACCGTGGTGAGATCGCGATCCGCATCATGCGTGCGGCCACCGAACTCGGCATTCGCACCGTCGCCATCTACTCCAAAGAGGACCGCTTCGCCCTGCATCGGCACAAGGCCGATGAGAGCTACCTGGTGGGTAAGAACAAGACTCCGCTGGAATCCTATCTGGATATCGATGGGATCATCCACGTGGCGCGCGAAGCGCATTGCGACGCGATTCATCCCGGCTACGGATTCCTGTCCGAGAATCCGGAATTCGCCGAGGCCTGTGCCAAGGCCGGCATCACTTTCATCGGTCCGCGACCGGAGGTGATGCGTCGCCTGGGCAACAAGGTGGAAGCCCGCCACCTGGCCGTCGAGGCCGGCGTACCGGTGATGCCAGCCACCGATCCGCTGCCCACGGATCCCGCGGAAGTGCGCCGCCTGGCCGAGGCGGTGGGTTTTCCGGTCATGCTCAAAGCGAGCTGGGGTGGCGGTGGCCGCGGCATGCGGGTGATCGAGAAAGCCGAGGAGCTGGAGTCGAGCGTGGCTGCCGCACGGCGTGAAGCGAAGGCCGCCTTCGGCAATGACGAAGTCTACCTGGAGAAGCTGGTGCGCAACGCGCGCCATGTGGAAGTTCAGATCCTGGGCGATCGGCACGGCAACGCGGTACACCTGTTCGAGCGCGACTGTACCGTGCAGCGTCGTCACCAGAAGGTGGTGGAGCGTGCACCTGCGCCCTACATGGATCCAACGAGCCGCCAGGCGTTGTGTGATGCCGCCCTGAAACTGGCGCGTTCGGTCAACTACGAGTGTGCCGGCACCGTCGAATTCCTGCAGGACGCCGACACCGGCGAGTTCTACTTCATCGAAGTCAACCCGCGCGTCCAGGTGGAGCACACCGTTACCGAAGAGGTGACCGGCATCGACATCGTCAAGGCCCAGATCCGGCTTGCCCAGGGCGCCCGGATCGGCGACGAGCAAAGCGGTGTGCCGGCCCAGGATCAGATCCAGCTCTACGGTCACGCCCTGCAGTGTCGGGTGACCACTGAAGACCCGGAAAACAACTTCATTCCCGACTACGGTCGGATCACCGCCTATCGCAGCGCCAGCGGGTTT
>JBNLBB010000219.1:0-3528 GCA_050302415.1 Gammaproteobacteria bacterium
GATGGTGTTCCTGCTGGTTGCGGTGCTGTTGACGGTCCTGTGGCTCATGGTGGTCCATGAACGCAGATACCTGCGTATCATTGATCGCCTGCACCGGGAAACAATCAGGGATTTCTCCTAATGCTGCCACCTGCTCCGGACCCGCACGGCCTCGCCGTGCTGGTGCTCATCGTCATCGCGCTCATTCTCTTTACCCGCGAAAGCATTCCGTTGGAGACCTCCAGCCTGGCGGTACTCGTGCTGCTGGTGGTGGGGTTCGAGGTGGTGCCGTATCACGCCGGGGAGCGTGTCCTGCATGCCATCGAGTTCTTCTCAGGATTCGGCCACGAGGCGCTGGTGGCCGTCTGCGCGCTCATGATCGTGGGCCAGGGGCTGGTGCGCACCGGAGCCCTGGAACCGGTCGGTCGGGCCCTGGGCGCACTCTGGGCGGTCAGCCCCCAGTTCTCGCTGCTCCTCACCCTGGTGGTGGGGGCCGGGCTGAGTGCGTTCGTGAACAACGTGCCCATTGTGGTGCTGCTCCTGCCCATCCTGACCAGCATTGCGCTGCGTACCGGCAAGTCCCCCTCCGGCTTGCTGATGCCCATGGGCTTCGCGACCCTGGTGGGGGGCATGAGCACCACCATCGGCACCTCGACCAACCTGCTGGTGGTCTCCGTGGCCAGCGATCTCGGGCTGCGGCGCTTTGGCATGTTCGATTTCCTGGTGCCGGCCGCCATCGCCGGTGGTTTTGGCATCGTGTTCCTGTGGCTGGTGGCGCCGCGCCTGCTGCCACGTCGTGAGGCGGGGCTCTCCGACCTCTCACCCCGGGTCTTCACCGGGCACCTCCACGTGGAGGAGGCGAGTTGGGCGGTGGACCGAACCCTGGCGGAGGTGATCGAGAAGGCCGGGGGCAAGCTGAAGGTGGCGGAAATCCACCGCGGTGAAGACGCCGTGGTGAAACCGCTGCCCGATGCCATGTTGCGCGTCGGCGACCGGCTGAGCGTGCGCGATACGCCGGACCGGCTCAAGGAGTACGAGCAGGCGCTCGCCACGCCGCTGCATGCCGACGGTCATCGCGTGGACGAGGAGCATCCGCTGAGTGCCGAAGACCAGCAGATTGCCGAAATCGTGGTGACGCCGGGTTCGCCGCTGGATGGCACCACCCTGCGCAGGCTGCACTTCGCCAGTCACTACGGGTTGGTGACGCTGGCCCTGCATCGCGCCGGTCTCGGCATCCGGGTGCTGCGCGAGGGGATCCGCGATGCCCGCCTGCGGGTGGGGGATGTGCTGCTGGTTCAGGGCACCCGCGACCAGGTGGCCGAAGTGAAGCGCGAGGGTGAACTGCTGGTGCTGGATGCGACAGCCGACCTGCCGCATACCCGGAAGGCACCGCTCGCCCTGGCCATCATGGTGGTGGTGGTTCTCAGTGCCGCCGTCGGCCTGTTGCCCATCGCCATCAGCGCCGTCTGCGGTGTACTGGTCATGATTGTCAGCCGCTGCATCAGTTGGCGCGACGCAGCCCATGCGCTGAGCACGCCGGTCATTCTGATCGTGGTCTCCAGTCTGGCGCTCGGTAACGCGCTGCTGCAGACCGGTGGCGCCGACTATCTGGCGCAGCTGTTTGTCGCGCTCACCGCCGGAGCCTCCCCGGCGTGGATCCTCGCCGGGCTGATGGGGGTGATGGCGGTGCTCACCAACATCGTCTCCAACAATGCCGCCGCCGTCATCGGGACGCCGATTGCCATGGGGATTGCGCAGCAGCTGGGTCTGCCTGCCGAGCCCTTCGTGCTCGCGGTGCTGTTTGGCGCCAACATGAGTTACGCCACCCCCATGGCCTACAAGACCAACCTGCTGGTGATGAACGCGGGCGGCTACCGCTTCTCCGACTTTGTGCGGGTCGGGGTGCCGCTCACGCTTATCGTCTGGCTGGCGCTCAGTTGGTTGCTGCCGTCGATGTATGGCCTGTAGAGCGATCCGCGCTACGACTCAGTCCGGATACTGATCCCGGCGGTGCAGCCAGGCCATGGTGTAGGGCAGGTTGTCCTCGTCCCGTCCCCTGGGCGTCAGATCCATGTAGTGGTAGGCGCCATTCAGCATATCCAGGCCGCGTGCATAGCAGGAGTAGGTGTGGAATACCTCGCCGGCCTCGTCGCGGAGAAAGACACTGATCCCCGGCGCCTCTTCGGCCGGAAATCCGGCGCTGCGGTAGTTGTAATGGGCGGTGCCCGACTCCACCTCCGCGGGGCTGAAAGTGACCCCGAAATCGACATTGAAATCGCTGGGATAGGACGAGACCCAGTTGAAGCGCCAGCCCATGCGCCGTTTGTAGGTGTCGAGGACGGGCAGCGGGGCACGCGAGACGGCGAGCAGGGTGATGTCGCGGTGGCGCAGGTGGATGTCGATGCCGTCGAAGTTGTCGGCCCAGAAGGAGCAACTGGGGCATCCCTCTTCCCAATCAGGTCCGTACATGAAGTGGTAGACGATGAGCTGGCTGCAATCGCCGAACAGCTCAGCCAGGCTCTTGCGCCCCTCGGCGGTATCGAATACGTAGGGTTTCTCCACCCGTTCCCAGGGCAGTTCGCGGCGGTCCCGGCTCAACTGATCGCGCAGGCGGGTGAACTCCTTCTCCCGCTGCAGGTGGGCGATGCGCGCCTCCACCCAGGCGTCGTGGGGGACAATGGCGTGTTGTTTCATCTTTCTCTCCTTTTATCGGTGAAGGGGTTCAGGACGCATCGGCATCGAGTGGCTTACCCGTTTCCAACAGGGTTTTCAGACCCGACAACACCAGCGGCCAACCGTTGCCCACCCCTTCGTAGGTGGTGGTTTCCGTGTCGAAGCCATCGTGGACCAGGATCAGCTTGCAGGCTGCGCCCATGGGCTCGATTTCGAAGGTGACGCGGGAGGGCGGATCACCGGCCTGGTTCTCTTCCGCGCACTCGCCGTTGAAGCTGTAGACCAGTTTCCGGTTGGGAATCACCTCCAGCACTTCACCACGGATTTCAGGGTTGCCGTCCGGGCGGAGGTAGGTGAGGTCCGCGCCCACCCGCCAGTCGGTGGTGACGCTCAGCCCGAAGAAGTACTGGCGGGTCATCTCGGGCTGGGTGAGGGCGGCCCAGAGTTTTTCCGGAGTGGTCTGGATGACAGTGACTAAACGGTGCTTGGGTTTGCTCATGGCTTCGTTCCTTTCGAGGTGGGTCTTGAGGTCCGCCAGCCCTTCGCTCCAGGGTTTGGCGAAGCGGGCGATCCAGCGGTCGGCGATCTCCTGGATGGGCACCGCGTTGAGGTAGTGGTGTTTGCGGCGGCCCTGACGCTCGGTGGAGATCAGGTTGGCCGCCTCCAGGATCTTCAGATGCTTCATCACCGCGAATCGGGTGATTTCCGGAATGCCCTGTTCCAATTCCCCCTGGGTCTGGCCGTCGTTTGCCTTGAGGCTGTCGAGCAGCCGGCGGCGGATCGGATCACTGAGGGCACGGAAGATGGCATCCATGGGGCCAACAATATGTGACCAAAAGGTCACATGTCAATACCTTTCCCCCACCCTGGCGTGGC
>JBNLBB010000220.1:0-3491 GCA_050302415.1 Gammaproteobacteria bacterium
TATCAGCCAGCGCCCGGTAAGCGTTGAAGATCGCGCGGTGCCGGGACACTGGGAGGGGGATTTAATCGAAGGGCGCAAAGGGACTTTCATAGCCACGCTGGTGGAGCGTCATACGCACTACGTGATGTTGGTGAAAGTGGACAGGAAGGAAAGTACCCATGTGGTGTCGCGACTGATCAAACAGGCAAAGAAGTTGCCAGCAGAGCTTGCCAAGTCGCTGACCTGGGACCAGGGAACGGAATTAAAGAGTCATGAGCGCTTTACACTGGCTACCGACATTGCGGTGTACTTTTGTGATCCGCACAGCCCGTGGCAAAGAGGCTCGAATGAAAATACCAACGGTCTGCTACGCCAGTATTTTCCAAAGGGATCGGATCTGTCAGTCCATTCCCAGGCCTACCTGAATAAAGTGGCTCGCCAACTCAATGAAAGACCACGGAAAACCTTGGACTTTGAGACGCCTGCCGAACGATTTGAAGCTTGTGTTGCGTCGACCGGTTGAATTCACACGAGCAAAGGAAAGTAATGCGCCGCAGGCACTGCAAGTATATTTAGTGGGAAAACCCCCGTAAAAACGAGGCACGAGTTTTAACAGTCCGTACTACCAAACCCCTAGTTATTATTCTGATCCCCTCACCCAGCTCCACCAACTACCCCTTCCCCTTCACACAACAAAAACAATCCACGGTGTGATCATTCACCACCCCCACCGCCTGCAGAAAGGCATAGACAATCGTCGGCCCCACAAAGCGGAATCCCCGCTTCTTCAGATCCTTGCTGATGCGCTGGGCGAGCGGCGTCTCGGCTGGAACCTCCTTCAGGCTTTTCGGCCGGTTGACCACCGGCTTGCCGTCGACGAACCCCCACAGGTAATTGGCAAAGCTGCCGAACTCCTTCTGGATGGCGAGAAACGCCTTGGCGTTGGTGATGGTGGATTCCACTTTCAACCGGTTGCGGACGATACCCGGATCAGCCAGCAGTTTCTCGGCCTTGGCCGGAGTGAAGCGGGCCACCTTGGCCGGATCGAAATCGGCAAACAGCTTCCGGTAGTTGTCGCGCTTGCGCAGGATGGTGATCCAGCTCAGTCCGGCCTGCGCGCCCTCCAGGGTGATGAACTCAAACAGCGTGCGGTCATCGTGGACCGGTACACCCCATTCGGTGTCGTGGTAGGCAACGTAAAGCGGATCGTCACCGCACCAACTGCAGCGTTTTTTGCTCATGGTCTCTTTCGCATCAGGGCATAGGTGAAGGACTGCTCGAAACCGCCAGGCGTGCGATGGATTTCGTGCTCTGCGCGAATCAACTCCAGGTCCAGGGTTTTGGCGAGTGTGTCGGCAGCATAGCGCTGTACCGGAAGCCCGCTGCATTGCTCTGGTCCGTCCGGCGCGAAGGTGGCCACCACCACGTGTCCGTTGGCCGCCAGGCTGGCGTGCATGCGCTGCCGGTAGCGTGCGCGCAGCTCCGGGTCTACCAGGAAATGAAACACGGCCCGGTCATGCCAGATGGCGATCGGGGTATCGGCTTCAAAAGCGAGCAGGTCTGCGCAGTGCCAGTGGATCCGATCAGCGCGGCCCCCCAGGGCGGCACGGGCGGCGTCAAGCGCTGCCTGTGAGATGTCGAGCACGTGGACATTGCGGTAGCCGCGCAAAAGCAGCTTTCCCGCCAGTCCGGACGTACCGCCACCCACGTCCAGGACCGCGTCTTCGGGTCCGGCCCCGCAGCATTCGATCAGGGTCAGTGAGGGTTCTGGTTGGGCCTGGAACCAGCTCAGCTCCTTGGGCGGTTGCTGGGTGTATACCTTCTGCCAGTGTTGCTGGGAATCTGTCACGGGCGGGTTCCGGATGGGTGAGAGGCACAGGTTATCGCTGTTCAGGGGGTTCGCGCCACACAGATGATCTGCACGCTGGCGGCGCCCGCCCGGCGCAGACGGCGGGTCAGCTCCGTGACCGTGGCGCCGGTGGTGACCACATCATCGACCAGTCCGATGCGCCAGCCGCCGACCGGTTGGTGGATCACAAAAGCACCGCGCACCCGGCGCCGGCGTTCGGTGGCGCCCAATCCACTCAGCGGTTCGGCAGCTGCGGGACGTCTGCAGATATCGCGTACCGGGACACCCACCCGCTGTGAGAGGCAGCGGGCGATCTCCCGTGCCTGGTTGTAACCGCGTCGGCGCAGGCGCTGATCGGGCAGCGGCACGGGGACCAGGGCATCGAGGTCCAGCCGGTCGGGCCAGGCGTCAGCCAGCAGGGTGCCGAGCAGGGCGGCCAAGTGGAGCCGGCCATGGAATTTGAGCCCCGTGATCAGGGTGTCCAGCGGGTACTCGTAGCGGTACGGTGCAAGCGTCGCGACATAGGGCGGGGGTTCTTGCAGGCAGGCACCGCAGTGTGGAGATGCGGTGTCGGGCAGGGGGATGCCGCAGCGTGCACAGGGGGTCTTATTGAAGGGCAGATCGTCCCGACAGGCGGCACAGAGATCCAGTGTGCTGGCCGGCTGACCGCAGAGTGCGCACCGGCAGGGGTAGAGCAGTCGAACAACATTTGACCATATGTTAACCATGTGAATCCCTTCTGGTTGACAAGTATTTGGCACCCCGCCATGCTTCTGCGTCCTTGAACGGGTGGGGAAACCATAGCCATGAACCGCAGTGTAGTGCGCCACGACTGGAGCCGGGAAGAGATCGGCGCCCTGTTTGACAGCCCGTTTTTCGACCTGGTCCATACCGCCCAAGCGGCCTTGCGTGACCATTTTGACCCGCAGGCCATCCAGGTGAGCACCCTGCTCAGCATCAAGACCGGCGCCTGTCCCGAAGATTGTGGTTACTGTCCGCAGAGCGCGCGCCATGAAGGAGAGGTGGAGCGCGAACGGCTGCTGGCGGTGGACGAGGTGATCCGCGCCGCGCGCAACGCCGCCAACAAAGGGGTGGGCCGCTTCTGCATGGGTGCTGCCTGGCGCTCGCCAAGTGATCGAGATTTTCCCCATGTTTTGCGTATGGTCCGTGAGGTGAAAGCCCTGGGGTTGGAAACCTGCATGACGCTGGGCATGCTCACCGATGCCCAGGCCGACGCCCTCAAGGAGGCCGGGCTCGATTACTACAACCACAATCTGGACACCTCGCCGGAGCACTACGGGGAGATCATCACCACCCGCACCTACGACGACCGGCTCGCTACACTGGCCCATGTGCGGGAGGCCGGGCTCAAGGTGTGCTGCGGCGGCATCATCGGCATGGGCGAAAGCCGGGACGATCGGGTCGGTCTGCTGCAGGCCCTGGCCAATCTGCCTGCGCATCCCGAGAGCGTCCCCATCAACCGCCTGGTGCGGATTCCCGGCACTCCGCTGCAGGACGCTCCGGAAGTGGATCCCTTCGAGTTCGTGCGCACCATCGCGGTGGCCCGGCTGCTGATGCCCGCCTCCTATGTGCGCCTCTCCGCCGGGCGTGAGGACATGTCGGACGAGCTGCAGGCACTCTGTTTTCTCGCCGGCGCCAACTC
>JBNLBB010000221.1:0-3479 GCA_050302415.1 Gammaproteobacteria bacterium
AAGCGTCTGGTGCCGGGATTTGAAGCCCCCGTCCTGCTGGCCTACTCGGCCCGTAACCGCTCTGCATCGGTTCGTATTCCCTGGGTCTCCAATCCCAAGGGCCGCCGTATCGAAGTGCGCTTCCCGGATCCCATGGCCAACCCTTACTTGGCTTTCGCCGCCATGATGATGGCCGGCCTGGACGGTATCCAGAACAAGATCCACCCGGGCGACGCCATGGACAAGGACCTCTACGACCTGCCGCGCGAAGAGCTGCAGAATATTCCGACCGTCTGCCATTCACTGGATCAGGCACTGGAAGCCCTGGATGCGGACCGAGCGTTCCTGACTGCCGGCGGTGTCTTCACCGACGATATGCTGGACGGTTATATCGATCTCAAGATGCAGGAAGTGACGCAGCTGCGCATGACCACGCACCCGATCGAGTTCGATCTTTACTACAGCCTCTAAGCAACAGACTTTCGGCTGACAAACCCCGGCTCAGGCCGGGGTTTTTTATGTCCGCGGTTCTTGTCCACGCTCCAATTCAGGTTAGACTGACCGCCATGCGCTCCCTGGTTCCGCTTATTCTGTTGCTGCTCACCCTGGACGCGTCGGCCGCGGTCTACCGCTGGGTCGACAGTCGGGGGGTTACGCACTACTCGGACAAGCCGGTGGCTGGGGCGGAGGAGATCAAGCCTCAGAAGCCGATGGTGATTCCTTCCCAACCGGTGCCGCAAATCGGCAGCTCGGACCAGAACGAACCGGACCCCGCAAAGACGCTCAAGGGACTCACCTTTGTCACTCCGACACAGGGATCGACCATCCGCGAGGCATCCGCCAACTTTCAGGTAATACTGGCACTGGATCCCGCCGGCGATCTGCCGCCCGGCCACACCATCCAGGTCACCCTTGATGGCCAGACGGTCATGTCCGGAGCCACGGGGCTGGCCATCACACTCCCCGGTATCTCCAGGGGCGAACACCAGCTATCTGCCGACCTGTTCAACCTGCGCGGCGATCTGGTCGCCTCCACGGCCAACATCATCTTTTACGTACAGCAGCACTCCATCCGGCATTGACCCCAATTTTGCACCATAATAGTGCGTAACCTGCGGGGCGCGCCCGCCTACCTCCGTTATCGCAGCGCCGCCTCCCTTGCGGGCCCGCATGGCCACTCTAACTAACTGATTAATAATCAGTATTTTTCTCTGGCCGATGTCGATTCTCGCCCACTGTTTGGTGCGAATATTGCAAACTCTACGGGTATGCACAAAAAAGGATCAGCGAATTTCGACCTGCTCAGACGGCTGATGGACAACATGACCACAGCCATTTTCCTGTTTGACAGCGAAATCCGCCTGCAATACCTCAATCCGGCCGCGGAAATGATGCTGGGCATCAGCTTCAACAAGGCGCGGGGCCTGCGGCTCTGCGACCTCTTTCTGGAGGTCAACATGCTGGAAGAGATGCTGCAACGTGCCACCAGTGATGGGCAACCATTCACTGAGCGGGAAGCGGAGCTGGTACTTACTAACGGTCAGACCGCGACCCTGGATCTCAGCGTCAATCCGATATGGGAGTCGGACGCCGGGCGCGCCGTGCTGGTGGAGGCCCAGCAGGTGGATAGACATCTCAGGATCACCCGCGAAGAGTTACTCATCGCCCAACAGCAGGCCACCCAGGCCCTGCTGCGGGGCATGGCCCACGAAATCAAAAACCCCCTGGGGGGTATTCGCGGCGCTGCCCAGTTGCTGGAGCGGGAACTCGACAGCGACAAGCTGCATGAGTTCACGCAAATCATCATCGGCGAGGCTGACCGCCTGCGGAACTTGGTCAACCGGTTACTTGGGCCGAGCGGACTGCCCAACAAGCAAACCGTCAACATCCACCAGATTCTGGAGCATGTGCGCCACCTCATCGAAGCCGAAGAGTCCAACAATGTGTCGGTGCTCCGCGACTACGATCCGAGTATTCCCGATATCCGTGCCGACCGGGAACAGCTGATCCAGGTGCTGCTGAATATTGTAAAAAATGCGGTGGAGGCAGTGGACGATTCGGGCCAGATCATTCTGCGTAGCCGCGTCCTGCGGCAGTTCACCATCGGTCACCAGCGCCACAAACTGGTCCTCAAGCTCTCCGTCATCGACAACGGGCCCGGCATTCCAGCCAGCCTGCAGGACAAGATCTTCTACCCCATGGTGACCGGCAGGGCCGAGGGCACGGGCCTGGGCCTCTCAATCGCCCAGTCCCTGGTCAACCAACACGGTGGACTGATCGAATGTGAGAGCCGTCCCGGCTATACCGAATTTGCCATATTGATTCCCGTGGAGGAACTCCATGCCAACGACTGAGCAAGTCTGGGTGATCGACGACGACCGATCAATCCGCTGGGTGCTGGAGCGCGCCCTGGACCAGGCAGAGATACCGGTACGCTGTTTTGACAGCGGCACCCAGGCATTGAAGTCGCTCGATCAGTCCGCGCCGGATGTGATTGTCACCGATATCCGGATGCCCGGCATCGACGGGTTTGAGCTGCTGAGCCGGATCCATCAGCACCACCCGGATCTTCCCGTGATCATCATCACCGCCCACTCCGACCTGGACAGCGCCGTCACCGCCTACGAAGGCGGTGCATTCGAGTACCTGCCCAAGCCCTTCGACATCGATGAGGCGGTCGAGTTGGTGCGCAGGGCCATTGATCACCGCCACCAGAAATCGGCCGCGAGCGCCGCCGCGCAATCGCTGGCCGCACCCGAAATCGTGGGTGAGGCGCCGGCCATGCAGGAGGTGTTCCGGGCCATCGGTCGCCTGTCACGCTCCAACATCACCGTGCTGATCACCGGACAGAGCGGTACCGGCAAGGAGCTGGTGGCCCGGGCACTGCACCGTCACAGCCCACGATCCGGCAGGAATTTCATTGCGCTCAACACCGCAGCCATCCCCCGGGAACTGCTGGAATCGGAGCTGTTCGGCCACGAGCGCGGCGCCTTTACCGGGGCTCAGAGCCAACGCAAGGGCCGGTTCGAGCAGGCCGATGGCGGCACCCTGTTCCTGGATGAAATCGGCGACATGCCGGCCGAACTGCAGACCCGATTGCTGCGCGTACTGGCGGACGGGGAGTTTTACCGGGTCGGCGGCCACACCCCGATCAAGGTCGATGTCCGGATCATCGCCGCGACCCACCAGAACCTGGAACTGATGGTCCGCAACGGCCAGTTCCGCGAGGATCTCTTTCACCGCCTCAACGTCATTCGGGTGCATGTGCCGTCTCTGCGTGAGCGGCGGGAGGATATTCCAAAACTCCTCAGCCACTTTCTGGCAAGCGCGGCCCGGGAACTCGATGTGGAGGTCAAGACACTACGCCCCGATGTGCAACAGTATCTCGCACAGCTGGATTGGCCCGGCAATGTGCGGCAGATGGAAAACGCCTGCCGCTGGCTGACCGTCATGGCAAGCGGGCATGAAGTTCACATGGATGACCTGCCCCCGGAACTGCA
>JBNLBB010000222.1:0-3421 GCA_050302415.1 Gammaproteobacteria bacterium
CACTGCTGGCCCGGGCGCGCAACCCGGAGTTGATCGCTTCGGTCCGTGACACCTTACTGCCGGTGGAGATTGCCGAAGGTACGGTCGGTCTGCTGTTTGTCGACGGCGAACTGACCACGACCCTAAAGCCGGGTCTCTACGCCTACTGGAAGTTCAACCGGAACCTCAAGGTGGAGACGGTGGAGGTGCGGCTGCAGACCATGGAGGTGCAGGGTCAGGAGATTCTGACCAAGGACAAGGTGAGCCTGCGGGTCAACCTGTCCGCGGCCTACCAGGTGGCCGATCCGGTGAAGGCGCGCAAGGAGCTGAACGACTTCACCGCCCACCTCTACCGTGAGCTGCAGTTCGCCCTGCGTCGGGCGATCGGTACCCGCACCCTAGACGGCCTGCTGGCCGAAAAGGGCGAGCTGGACCGGGTGGTGTTCGACGGCGTGCGGACCAAGGTGGCCGGACACGGCATTGTGGTGCAGAGCGTGGGCGTCAAGGACGTCATCCTGCCGGGTG
The DNA here is from genome assembly GCA_050302415.1 of Gammaproteobacteria bacterium. Lineage (GTDB taxonomy): Bacteria > Pseudomonadota > Gammaproteobacteria > JBNLBB01 > JBNLBB01 > JBNLBB01. The sequence continues at coordinate 505 of JBNLBB010000222.1, forward strand.
AGATGAAGCAGATTCTCAACCAGGTGGTGGAGGCGGAGAAGGCCGCCCAGGCCAACATCATCAAGCGTCGTGAAGAGACCGCCGCGACCCGTTCCCTGTTGAACACGGCGCGGCTGATGGATGAGAACCCGACGCTGGTACGTCTGAAGGAGCTGGAGGTACTGGAGAAGGTTACCGACAAGGTGGAAAAGCTCACCGTGTTTGGTGGCCTCGACGGAGTCCTCAACGACATGGTCCGGATCAGGGTGAACAGCTGACGGACCGACAACTGCCCCGGCCTCACCGGCCGGGGCCTTTTTCAGGAGAACGAGATGACGAGAAACAGCAGTGGGTTGGTGCATGCAATCGAGAGAGTTGGGTTTGAAAGGAAGCCATGGAGTACAACAACGCGAATGAGATTCTGGCCTGCCTGGAGCGGGAGAGGACCCGTTTTTACTACGGTCGCGACGACTACGCGCTGCAGTTGCTGCAGTATGCCGTCGGCGACGGCGCGCGCGTGGAAGTCATACGAAAAGGTCCCTTCGCGCGCCTGCTGAACAAACCGCCGGTACGCCGTCTGTTGGCCGAATGTGGCGATGGATGGTTGACCCGCGAACGCCTTGCCACCTATTGGGAAGCGGGTGCATTGCCGTTTCTGTTGACAGTGGGATTATGGGGGGGCGGCGAGTGGCGATGGAACCAGACCACCCGCCCCGGCTACAACCTGGTGCTGCGCCTCAACTTCGTGTCGGGTCACGACCGGCGCTTCCGGCAGCTGTTCGCGCCCTACCACTGGAACGGGTCGTTGAACATCTACCACGCCCATCCCGTGCTGCGGCAGGACGAGCGCAGGTACTACCGCGAAACGCTCGCCTGGGCGCGCCTGGATGTGGATCTCGAAAACGGGGAAGCACTGATCGAGGAGATCCAGACCGACTGGATACGCGAAGCAGCGGATGCCCTGCGCGAATTGCCGAACTGCGATACCTGCACCCGGCGCGCGACATCGGCCAGGTGCCGGCAGGTGGTCGGAGCGCGTCGCTATCTGGAAGAGGTGCTGGCGCCCTACCGCGCCATCTGGGACGAAGCGATGCTCAGCGCCACGCTGCACTTTCTCCGCGAAGAGCTGGGTGTCAAAACCATCTGGTATCACACCTGGGAGTCGGGCAATGCGCTGAAGCGCATCAACGGCAGAGCCCAACCGCCGCGCTCGCTCTACAGCCGGCTGCCCGGCCGGTTCTGTTTTGCGCCGAGCGGGCAACTGCCGACGCTGCTGGACGATCGGCGGGTGGCGAAGCACCTGCGTCGGCAGCGTGTCGTTCCGCGCTTCCAGTTGCTGCAGCTGCATTGAGCGGAGGTGCCTGAGATGCCTGAACGACACCCCATTCGCCGCCGCAATCCGGTTGCCCGATCACCCCTGCTGCGCAAGGGCGGCGTCCACCAGCGCAGCCGCAGCGGCGAGCGGCAGGCACAGCGCAACGATACCGACGCACTGATGGATGAGTATCTGATGGAGCGGGAAGAGGAATCCGGAGAGGCGTTGGACAACCGGTAGCCGGAGGGGGTGATGCCCCTTCGGCTATTCGACCGGCGGTGGTTAAAGCGGGCCGCAAAAATTCCGTATGCACCGGTGAACAGTACGCCTGCCGATGTGACCCGATGAAGATGGTAGCGCTCATGTCGGGCGTCACGATGACCATCCACGCAATTTGCAATTCACCGACACCATATCCATACAGGTGACTTTCCGGGCAATATCTGCATAATCAGCGCCTGATTGGCTCGCATCGGTTACCAGGAGGTATTGAAGAGAGCAGGGATGTTTCTGATTTGCGATCAGTCCGCTCCTCTTTTCAAACGACAACAATGAACTCTCGAAATCAAAGCGCTTGGTTGCTTGCGCTCTTTGTCATGGTGGGTCCCTGTCTTGCGAAAGCAGCGAGCGTCAATTTTTCTTACGCCGAAATCGATCTCCTGAATCAGCGGGTCGATCTGGGGACTGGGGAGGACGAGTCCGCAGTCGGTTACGGAATTGACATCTCGTATCTGTTATCCGACTACCTGTTTCTCTTTGGCACCTTCCACGATGTCCAGGGTCAGGTGGGTAATTCCGAATTTGGCCTGCGCTCGCAGGCGATCGGATTGGGCGTTGCCGTGGATGTCACCTCCTGGGCGGACCTGTTCGTGAAGCTCGCGCCGGTCATTCAGTATCAGGTATCGTGCGATTTTCCTGTCACCTGTATATCGGAAGACGATGGCTGGGGCGCCACTTCGGGGATGGCCGTGAAAGTGGGAACACAGGTGGAGCTGCTGGCAGGTTATTCGCATATCGACAATACGGATACCAGCAACACCTACACATCTTCCTTTAGCGTCCACTACCGCTTCGACCGGTACAGCGGTGTGGTCATCGGATTTGAGACAGACAACCGCTCAGACAACCAGGCACGAATCGGATACCGATACAGCTTCCCCTAGGTAACCGCATTCCGGGGGTGGAGATGGTCCGATACCGGGGCTATGAGATCAGTAGTGATTCATTGATCTCATGGTACCGGTCTGCGGATTCAATCAGCGATCCCGCGGTCAGCCCGGGTACACCATAGACTTCGCTGCGCACATTCCACACATCGCGGATCTTCCGCAGCAGCAGGTCAAAGTCCCCGTCACCACTGAGCAGGACCACGCTGTCCACGGTGGGTGCCGTCTCCATCACATCAATGGTGATCCCCACGTCCCAATCCCCCTTGGCCGACCCGTCGCGACGCTGGATATAGGGTTTGAGTTTCACCGTAAACCCGATGTGGCGCAGGGCGTCCTGGAACCTCCGCTGCTGGTCGTCACCCCGGTCGATGGCATAGGCGGTGGCGGCGACGATCTCTCCCTTGGTGGCAATCAGCGCATGGAATTTCCGATAGTCAAACGGGCGGCCATAGGT
>JBNLBB010000223.1:0-3370 GCA_050302415.1 Gammaproteobacteria bacterium
GTGGATACCGTGTTGCGCGACCGTTCCGGTCACGAGAAGGTCGGCAGTCAAACACTGCAAAAACTCCCCTATCTGGGAGAGAGTGTCACTGAGATCTACCAGCCAGCGTCTGCTGATGAGCAGGTGGATCATCTCTTGGCACTGCCTGCCGGTGTCGGCACGGGTGAGCAGGTGGCCTGGGTGGTCAATCGGCGGGCCGGGGGCTATCGCATCCTGGCCGGTGGCGCGGAACTGACCAGTTCGTTGAGTGGACGTGTGGTGCAGATGCGCTTTACGGGGGCTGCCCTGGTTGCGGAAGAACTCCGACAAGGGACTCACCGGTTGTACTACTGGCCGCTGAAAGAGGGTGCTTTCCAATCGCCCGCAACCCTGACCACTTTCGGCGAGTGGATCGGTGCCCATGGACCCAACCTATTCTTCCGGCATGGCAACCAGTTTGATACACGCAGCTATGCGGACGGCGCCTGGATTGATGGCGTGGGTGTGCAACTCAATGAACCGGTACGCGATGCCATAGTGGCCGATCAGCGTTTGCTGGTAATGAGCGAAACCGGCCTCTACGGTTTTGAACTGGTGGATGGCGAGTGGCCGGCACTGCAGCGCACCTTCTACACAGCCAATGGCGATTTTGATCGGTTGCTCGCCTCCGGTGATGACCTGGTGGTCTGGAAGGGAAGCGAAGCCGTATTCCAGACTCTGACCGATAGCGGCGAAATACTTACTGTGGCTGCCGTTTCGACCGGTGGGACTATCCACCGGGCAATTTTTGACGGCGAACTGGTCTGGCTGCAGGCGGATGGTCCGTTTGCTGACGGATCCTGGCTTGCCTACCTGGGTGGTGCATTGGTGGCTATTCGCGGATCAGAAATCAGCGACATGGCCTTTGTCGGAAACATGCTATACGAACGGCTGGAAGGTGTTGTTCAACGTCGTGGATTGATTGCCGAATCGGCAGTCAACACTTTCGAAGCAACGCTGACCGAATCGCCGCTTGGAGTGGTGGTGGAAAGCCCCGCGGCATCGCCGGTACTGGGTGGCGAAACCGTCACCCTGCTCAATGGAACGGGAAGGGCACTGCCCGCCTGGAGCAGTTCGAAAAATGGTGTGCGTTCGTGGTTCGTGCCTCGCACTGCCCTGACGGGAACTCAGCTGACAGCGCAAAGAGTGGATCGCTCCGGTGATCAGCAGCAGGTACCTCTGAGCTACCTTGCAACTCCGTTGACGCTGACGGGTAATGACCTGCCTGCCAACGGCGACCAGCGCACGGCCGGTGCCCGGATTCCGGTCCGCCTGTCAGTAGATCCCGGTGCCCGAATTGCCGAACAGGTACTCGTTAGCGGTAGCAACCAACTCGCAACCACCACCGGTGCGGGCAGCTCCGGCTACACCTGGCTGGAACTCCCCGCAACTGACCCGATGCTCGATCTGGCGCACTGGGTGGATGGGGCCGTACAGGGCAACAACAGCATCACTCTGGTGGCCAATCAGCCTGAACTGGATTCGGTCATCATCACGCAGCCCCAGGCCAACAAACCTTTCACTGCGGGTCAGCAGGTCACTGTTGGATTCCGCGCGACCGATGAGGGCGGGGATCAGTTGCGCTACGTGGAAGTGGCTGTTTTCGATTTCAATCGAACCCTGATTACCCGCAACTACACCAACCAGGCTTCGGCAAACCTCACCCTGAGATTGCCGGCTGTGAGTGAACAGGAAAATCTCTTCCTGCGCGTGCGCGCCTACTACGGACAGCAATTACGCTTCAGTGAAAACGAAGTGGGTATCAGGGTATTCCCCGAACTTGCGCAACCGGGATTCAACCTGGCTGGCGTTCCGCCCCGAATCCTGCGCGGCTCACTCCTGAATCCGACCATAGAGGGTACCGACGCCGCAGGATCGGTCGCGGTTCTTGAGCTGTACGACCAGGATCAGAACCTGTTGGCCACCGGCGAACGTTCGTTGTCCTGGACGGTGGACCAGGGTGTCAGTTCACTGCGCGTAGCCGCCAGGGTCGATGACGGATTTGGCAATGTCACTAGCCGCGAGCGCATCGTAGATATCGTCGACCGGTTTGAATTCCAGGTAGAGGCAACCACCCGGTACTTCGATGTTGCCCTGCCGGATGTCGGGGATGCCTGGATGGCGTCCGGTCGCAAATTGCTGGACCGTAATGGTGTGGTTCGAACCACTCTGGAAGCCCCCATTACCGCCCTGTCTCATCTCGGAGACAGGATTCTCGTGGCATTGAATGGGGTCGGTCTTGTCGTGGTCGACCCGCAGGCGGAATACCGCGTGGTGGGAACCTACCCGACCAGCGCGATCATCAGTCGCGTAGTCACCAGCAATGATCGCGCGCTGGCCATTGTGGATGGGGTTGCCCGGATTTTCTCCGTGGCCGGCAACGAGCTGTTGCCTTTGGCAGATGCGCCGGTTCTGGGGCGTGCGATTGATCTCTTTACGGATACCTCAGGATTTACGGTACTCACTGAGCAGCAGATTGGCCGCATGAACCGCGATGGCGGCCTGATCAAGCGCCTCAATGGAGAATTTACCGCCGGGACCATAGCGGGTGACTATCTCTGGGCCGTTGACAGCGGCGGAGTGCTCCATCGCTTCGATGGTGCGCTGAACAGCCGCCGCTTCGAGCTCGGTGTCAAGGCCGATCAATTGATCCGCCTGCAGGGCGACCTGCTGGCACTCGATCACGACGCAGAGACCTTGATTGTCATCGACGTACGCGACAGCCGTGTGCCGGTGGTTATCGGCAACTTCCCGATGAGCTGGGGTCAGACTGCGGAGCAGGCTCTGCTTTCGGATGGAAAACTCTGGTTGGGTGGTGCAGGAGGCCGGGTCTACCGGTTGGCTCCCAGCGCTGTCCCGGCAGTACGGATCTTTGACGATGCCCGGCCGCGGGGCAACGCTACAGACGCCGGGTTTGATCAGGGTGTGCAACTGGTTGCCGGTGATTTCTATGGAGCAATCATCCGCAGCCGCGACGAATCTGGCGAGTGGCAGAGTAGCGTCTATCCCTCAGCGTACGCGCAGTCCACCACAGAGGTAGAGGCGCAATCTGGTGTCCGCTATCTGTCGCAACCGGACTTTTTGCGTGTCCTTCAACTCGATGACAATGGAACTGCCAAGTCCCTATTCAGCGGTAAGGCGTTCAATCACCTGACAACGGCAGGCAGCCTGATAGCGGCGGCGGCTGGTGACGTACTCCATCTGGCGAGCACCGCCAATTCCGATATCCAGGGTCAGTGGACGGTAGCCGCAGGTGAAAGCATCACCGCTGTCGCTGGTCACGATGGCCAATTCTATGTGGCCACTTCGGGCGGATCGGTCTATCTGCTGAATCCGGGCTCGTTACCCATTG
>JBNLBB010000224.1:0-3348 GCA_050302415.1 Gammaproteobacteria bacterium
GTGGCCCGGCAGCTCTTCGGTGAGGGCCAGCGTATAGGCTTTGGCAAAGGCCGTGCGCTCCAGCCCCAGGGTGACGGCCACGGCCTCCAGGACCTCCGCCTCGGAGATTTTCAGCCCCTGCTGGAAATGGGCGATCTGCAACTGCGCCAGCATCTCCAACCCCTGCCCCTGCAGCGCCTCCGCGGCCAGGATGGCGGCCGTGGGCGGTGCCGAGTCCAGCACTGCGGTCGTATCGCTGAGCAGCCCATCGCGGTAGGCGTCGCCGAAGGTCTGCCCGGTGAGCTGGCCGATACGCTGATCGTGGCTTTTCACATACTGACGGAGCGCCGGGGTGACCGGCTGCCGGTTGCGGCCCACGAACATGCCGCCGCCGTGCAGTCCCACGCGTGCATCGGGGATCCCGCGCAGGGCCTGAAGCAGGGGGGCCGCGCCGTAGCACCAGCCGCAGAGCGGATCGAAAATGTAGTGCAGGTTTGCCATGAGAGGTTTCGCAGTTGGACAATAGCAGTGACGGTTTGATCACCCGACGTTAATCCCCGCAAGCAGACACCGGATGAACCCATGGGCCGCTGGCGCGCACCGCAACCCCGATCCTCACCCTACATCACGCCGCAGGGCTATGAAAGCCTGCAACTGGAACTCAAGCAGCTCTGGAAACGGCGCGTTGAGGTGACGGCCGCGCTGTCGGCCGCGGCTGCCGAAGGCGACCGTTCGGAAAATGCCGAGTACCTCTATCGCAAAAAGGAGCTGGCCGGTATCGACCGACGCATCCGCTATCTGCAGAAACGCCTGCCCGACCTCAAAGTGGTACGCGAGGTGGGCAGCGAGGCGCGGGTCTTTTTCGGGGCCTGGGTGCGACTGGAGCAGGAGGATGGCAGCGAAGTGGAATACCGGGTTGTGGGTGCCGATGAAATCGATACGGCCAGGGGATACATCAGCATGGACGCGCCCCTGGGACGCGCCCTGCTGAAAAAGACATTGGACGACGAGGTGGAATTCGAAGCCGCCGGCAGCCGCCGCATCCTGATCATCACCGGCATCCGCTACGCCACGGATTGACCGGATCCGGGCTCAGACCAGCCTGCACCCGCGCAGCTCGCGCGCCAGCTCCTTGTCCACCTTGAGAATGTGTTTCAGCAACCTGTCACGCACGAACCTGATCAGCTCCTCTTCAAAGCCGAAGTGGACCACGGTGTACTCGATCAGTTCATTGAGGATGGTGCCCACCGCCTCCCACATGCTCACGACCATGGCCACCCAAGTCAGAACCGGGGAAATGGAAAGACGCGTCATCAGCCGGAATCGGCGCAAATCCACGGCCATGGATAACCCCGATAGTGTTCTGATTGCCGACCCGGCGTCACCCCTTTATGAGTAGCAGAAGGGCCTGAGAAATCCTCCGGAGGTGCCGGCTGAGTGTCGCGGGAGCGGAGGAGCAGGTCAGGCTTCGAGCAACCGGGCCAGCGCCTCCAGGCGGGTGTCGGCGCTGCCTTTGGGTGTTTTTTTCAGTCCGGCGATAATCTTGCGGGCGTCGGCTTCGCGATTCATGTGCACCAGCAGCAGACGGGCCGCATGCAAATAGCATTCGTAGGCATTAATCGCACCCGGTGCATAGCGTTTATGGCAGTTGCGAAGCAATGCCCAGGCCAGCTCGTACATCTGCAGCTCCTCGGCCGCGCGGACCAGCGGCATCAGGGTATGCGGATCGGCGAGTACAAAATCCGGCGCCTCCCGCAGCTGCCCCTCACACACCTGAAGCGCCTCGCGCGGCCGCTGGCCGTGGAACAGCTCTTCGACCACCATCCGGGCGATGGCCAGACGGGTCCGGGTGGCGGGCCAGGTCGCCACCTGGGCCCACACCTCCAGCAGATCGGCAGCGTACTTGTCCAGACCCTCTATAAACCGGACGATGGCATCCGACTGCTGCCCGCCGTTGGCACGGGCAAACACCTCGTCGAGCCAGTTGTCCATCTCCTGCTGCTGGCGCCGCTGCTCCTCTTCCCGGGCCAGCCGCTTGAGACCGGCCCGGGAGGAACTGCCCACCCCCAGGACGTCTGAACGCATGGCCCGCCGGTTTTCGATCTCCTCTTCCAGCTCTTCGCGATACTCCTCCTTGCGCCCGCGAAACCAGAGCCACCCAAATCCGAATCCGGCAACCGCACCCGAGACATGGGCCGACAACGCAACCCCCAGATCCTGTCCCTGGCGCAACAGATCATAGAAATCCCAGCCCACATACCAGAGCGCGAGAATCCAGGCCGGAATGGAGATGACCCGTAAAAACACAATGAACCAGACCAGGGTGCGGATGCGCGCCATGGGCATCATGTAGGCGCCCATGCCGATCATGCCCGACACCACTCCGGAAAACCCGAGTGAAGGCATGATGTTGCTGTTGAGCCAACCCACCAGGAAAAATCCGATCTCACTGGCAAAGGCAATGGCCAAAATGGAGAGAATGTAGCGCCAGGAACTGGCGATCAGCACTTCGATGGCGGTGCCAAACGCAGCATAGAAAATCATGTTTCCACCAAAGTGCCACCAGTCGGCGTGGGCAAAGGTGGCGGTCAGGGCGCGCACCGGATTGAAGAACTCGGTGTCGCTCACCAGCTTGGCATCCAGGGACGGGGGCGCGTCGGCAGCAAAGGCAAGGTAGTGCTTGCGCATCACTGCGACCTGGCTCTCCTCGTCGCGGGTGAGTTCATCGCCCTTGAAGGTCTCCAGTCGATCAAAAAAGGATTCGCCGCCGGGCCAGCTGTGTACCTGTCCCAGCATCTGCATACAAAGCATGGTGTTGCCAACGAACGGATCCACGGGATGGCGCGGACTGGAGAGGTCGGTCGGATAACTGCAGTAGCGGTAGAGCGCCTCGCCCACCTCCTCATTGGAGAACTGCTGCGCCAGATGGACAAAAAAACAGAGCACGAATATGCCGGCGCTAACCCAGGGAATGCGCGCGATTCCCAGATCCGGACGAAAGGGCACCATCATGAACACGATTAACTTCCCCTGTTGTCGAAACCCCAAATTCACACACCCAGAGGCCTTGGGCGCCAATCCGATGAAACCATCGGGTACATACGGACGGGGAAATTGGTTGCATGGCTTCCGCCATGTACTACCGTCTACTGGTTCTTCTGCTTGCCTGTTGCCTGATCCCGGCCCCGGCAACCGCACACCGGGCGAAAAAGAACTCTCCGGTGGCCATCGTCTCCCCGCACGATGGCGAAACCCTGAGCAATCCCGTGAAACTGGAGTTTCGCGGCCACAAGGTAAAGAGTGACGCCGTGGGCGTCAACAAACACCCGGTCAAGGTGTTCGTCACCCCCTGACCCCGTTCCGGGCAGA
>JBNLBB010000225.1:0-3322 GCA_050302415.1 Gammaproteobacteria bacterium
CAACATCACCCGGGCACTCAACCGGCTGGCTGCAGATGTGGCGGTCACGCCGGTATTCATCGCCACCGATCCCAAGCGGGATACGCCGCAGCGGTTACGCGAATTTCTGGTGCCCTATCATCCCGATTTTGTGGCGCTCACTGGCGACAAGGCGGCGGTGTTTGCGGCAGCCAAGCGCTTCGGCGTGCGCTATTTCTATGGCGACATTGACGGAAGCTACGAGGTTTCGCACACTGATACCTTCTTTCTGATGGGGCCCGATGGACGGTTGAAGGCCTATTTCGGCGCCGGTACCGGCGCCGATGAACTGAAGGAAACCATAGCTGAACGCCTCCGGCACTGAACTGACTGGCCATGCGGCGCCGTGGCCGCCAACTTCAAGGTAATGTAATGAGCCGCTTTGCTCCCCGCATCTCCCGCAGATCCTTTCTCAAACTGTCGGCCGCCGCCCCGTTTGCCGGTCTGGTCGCGCCGAAATGGGCTGGAGCGGCGACCCTGCAGTACGATCTGACCGCGGCCGAATCATCGATCCGACTGGCCGCAGCCCCCTTCCCGGAGACCAAGCTCTGGAGTTTCAACGGGGTGTCACCCGGACCGGCCATCCGCGTCAAACAGAACCAGCCGGTGCGCATCGCGGTCAGGAACACACTGGCGGAAAACACGGGCGTACACTGGCACGGCCTGCGGATCGACAATGCGATGGACGGCATCCCGTTCCTCACCCAACCGCCCATCGAACCCGGTGAAACCTTCAACTACGATCTGGTGCCACCGGATGCCGGTACCTACTGGTACCACTCTCACGAGAATTCGGCCATCCAGGTCGCGCGTGGCATGTCGGGTCCGTTTATCGTGGAAGAGGAAGAGCCGCTGCAGGTGGATCGCGAACTGGTCTGGATGTTGAGCGACTGGCGCCTGGATCGCGATGCGCAGATCGTGGCCGACTTTTCCAACGATCGCGACTACAGCCGCAGTGGACGCATCGGCAACACCGTCACCCTCAATGGCCGGCAGTTCAATGATCTGAAGGTGCGGGCCGGTGAACGCATCCGTCTGCGCATCATCAACGGCGCCAATGCGCGCATTTTCTCGCTCCGCTTCCAGGGGCACGCGCCGACCGTCATCGCGGTAGACGGCCAACCGGTTGAACCCTTTGTGCCCAAGGGCAACGCGGTGACCCTGGCGCCGGCTCAGCGCGCCGACGTGATCTTGGATATGTCGGGGCGCCCCGGTGATCGCTATTCGGTCATCGACACCTTCTATCCACAGGCCGTGTTCCGGCTGGTCGACATTGAGTACGCGGAAGGCAAACCCCTGCGCGAATCGCCACTCCATGCGCCGGTGCGTCTGGCCGCCAACCCGGTCCCCCGCGCAAGCCTTTCCAACGCCCTGGAAAAAGAGGTGCTGCTCGAAGGCGGGGATCTGGGCCGTGCCCGCCAGCAGTATCGCGAAGGCCGGCAGCAGGGGCTGTCGGAGATGCTGCTGATCAACAAGTTCTGGGCAATCTGCGGCGTGGCGGCCTTCCGCCAGGTGATGCCGCCGTTTGTGTCGGCGCGGGTCGGGCAGAGCGTGGTGCTCGATATGAAGAACTACACGGCGTGGCCGCACACCATGCACCTGCATGGTCACACCTTCCGCATCGAAGATCACAACGGCCAGCCGGATACCGTGGGCCAACTGCGCGACACGGTGTGGCTGGGGCCCGAAGAGGAGGCCCGCGTCAGCTTCGTTGCGGACAACAAGGGCGACTGGCTGTTCCACTGCCACATGCTGTCGCATGCCGAGGCGGGCATGCTGGCGACCGTGCGCGTCGCCTAAAAGCCGATCACTCGCTCTCCCTGGCTATTTTCCCAGCGGCGTGAACTGTTGCTGCAGCCAGGCAGCCACATCCTCCGCCTCCTGCTGAGTGAGCGGCACAAAGCTCATCAGGTGGTGGGTGTGCGCCGCTCCCTGCCCGTCGCTTTTCCACGCCAGATTCTCCATCCGTTTCGGGCGGTCGACTGAGGCCGCCTTTGAAATGAGGGGTCCGGAAGCTCGCTGATTGCGCGGGTAGTGCCAGTGGCCGTTGGCGATTTTGCCTTCACCGGAGTCGCCGTGACAGCCGGAGCACCATTTGGCGTACAGCTCCCTGCCGTTGGCCGGGTCGCCCGGGCGAATGGCTTCCCGCGCGGGCGGTTTGGCATCCACACCGGGCGCGAACTGATGGTCGTTGTCATCGCCGGTGTTGAGCTTACGGCGGAATTCGACCGTCCAACGGTGGGTCTCGGGATGGTACCGGGCAACGGCCTGCACATCGCTGCGACTACCCGTGGCCTCGCGCCGGATGGAGAAGGGCACGCTCACCCCTTCGGCAAACTGCATGTCTGCGGTGATCTCCATGAGGTCATCTGCTGCCAGGCTCTCAGTCCGGAATCCTTGGGTGCGGTAGGCACCGGCCTCGTGGTCGCGCCTGCTGACATAGGCCGGTGTGCTCTGATCACCCAGGCCCAGTGATTTGCGGTCGTTGTCCTGGTCCGGTGATTGGCCGGCATCGGCCTTGCGCCCATTGAATGATCCTTCGCCGTACACCAGGTGGGCATCCTTCAGGGTGTCGGCCGGTCGGCTGCGCGTGGCCTGCCAGTGCCAGATGTCGGCCCGGTCGCCGGGCAGCGTGGTGTGCATGGCGGCCACGCCTTCACCCATGGCGCCCTGGCCCGGGGGCTCCGAATCCACCAGGTTGGCGTGGCAATAACCGCCACAGCCCAACCCGCCATCGCGGAAGTTCCCCTGCCGGTCAACGATGGGAAACATGAAGAAGACCCGGTCTTCGCTCTCCCCCCCGGTGATGGTGTCGCTGTGGTTCACTGCGCGGCCGGTGGGCGCGCCGGCATTGGGTTTGGCATGGGTCTGCTTCTGCCAGTGGCCGTTGTGATAGTGCCAGCGGTTGCGGTTGATGGAGGCATCGTGATTGGCGTCCTCGAAATCGACCACGAAGTAGACATACTCCTCATCCCACGCTGAGCCGATGAGCAGGTCCACAGGGACTGCGTCGTAGAACTCGCTGAGCGGATAGTTGTTCATCACCCGTGTCTGCAGCCGGGTCAGGTTGGCCCTATTCCAGTCAGCCAGGTCCCCGTCCAGCCGGATCGCGTCCGGCGCGACACGGGGAGAAATGACTGTCTGCGTGGCGTCCAGAATCGGTGCCGCCAGTTCCTGGAAATCCAGAAACAGCAGGTTGGCGCCTGCGTGGTTGTGGGAGTTTTCGGTCACTGCCACGGCGAAGTAGGTGTCGGCCGGTGTCGCTGCAAGCTGGAGGGGAAGCAGAACGGTGAGGAGTGCCGGT
>JBNLBB010000226.1:0-3292 GCA_050302415.1 Gammaproteobacteria bacterium
CGAATTCGGCGGGCCTGGGAAAAACGGCAGCTGGTGCTCGAAAATCGCAAACTCAAACGCATGGTCAATCAAGGAGCTTCACTCGAAAATCGCATTCTCGGGTTTTCGCCACGGATAGCCGACCTGCGGCAACAGATTTTGCAATTATCCGAAACTCCAATCAACGTAATCATCAACGGCTCAACCGGAACTGGCAAGGAGCTCGTTGCCCGTTGCTTGCATGAGTGGAGTAACCGTCACGAAAAGCCATTTGTCGCCGTAAATTGTGGCGCCATACCCGAGGCGCTGTTTGAAAGCGAACTCTTTGGCCACGAAAAGGGTGCCTTTACCGGTGCCTCGGGCAAGCGCGTCGGCAAAATTGAACACGCTCAGGGCGGGACTCTATTCCTCGATGAAATCGAGAGTATGCCGCTCAACTTTCAAATCAAGCTGTTACGTGTGTTGCAGGAGCGAAAACTTGAACGGGTAGGCTCGAACCGGGAGATCGATCTGGACATCTGGGTGATTGCTGCGACCAAAGTGGATTTGGCGCAGGCGGCGGCGGCCGGGGAGTTTCGCGAGGACCTCTATTATCGTTTCAATGTAGCCGAACTCCACATACCGGATCTCAATGAGCGGCGTGAGGATATTCCACAGCTGTTCGAATTTCATGCACAGAAAGCAGCCTTGCAGTTTCAGCGGAACTACAATCCGCCCACGAAGGAAGAGTTCGCAGCACTCATGGAACATGACTGGCCAGGAAACGTTCGCCAGCTGAAAAACGTTGCCGAACGTTACGTACTGGGGATCGGGCCCGCGCGTGGCATTCCCGGTATTCTGGGGCAGTCCGATGAGCCGGATGCTCAGGCGCGGGCTGCGCTTAGTCTTGGGGAACGGGTACAACAATTCGAGCGCCAATTGATAGTCCAAACATTGCGCAAGCACAATGCCAACATCTCCCAAGTGATGGACGAACTGCAGCTGCCACGGCGCACGCTTAACAACAAGATGAGTCAGTACGGGTTAAATCGGAAGGACTACCAAAGCTGAGGAATGTCCGCATACAGACTAGGGAACCTCTGATTAAGTTCCTTTTCTCCCTACGAGGCCTCAAGCAGCCCGGCTGCAAGATGTGACATGGAGGCAAACCTACGCCTTGACTCCGAGTTGCTCGTGTCACCGGAGAGGGCATGGGATTCAATCAGTGGTCCCCGGCTGCCCAGCCCCCAAATTCTCACATTTCTATCACGCCGGAAATATCTCCATGTGCACCCAGGTCAATAGGTATGACACACACAACTTCTGATGGAGAGAGACCATGCGCAAATCAGTGATAGGAGCAGTGGGCATCGCCCTGCTGGGGTTATTGGGAGCAGCCACACAGGCGCCCATGGCAGAGACCACCATGCCGATGAAACCAGATAGGGGGCATGAAGCGGTAGCCACTTTCGCTGGTGGATGTTTCTGGTGTACCGAGTCCGACTTCGAAAAGGTGCCCGGTGTTACCCGGGTCATCTCCGGCTATACCGGGGGGCATGATACCGATCCCACCTATCGTGAAGTATCCAGTGGTACAACCGGCCATATTGAAAGCGTGGAGGTTCACTATGATCCATCGATGATCACCTACGAGGGGCTGCTCACCGCGTTCTGGCGCATGGTTGATCCCACCGATTCCGGGGGTCAGTTTGTCGACCGTGGGCACCAGTACTCCACGGCAATTTTCTACCACAATGACACGCAGAAGCAGGCGGCCGAAGCATCGATTCGCGAGCTGGCCGCCAGCCGACGCTACAGCGATCCCATCGTGACCCCGGTCCGTCCGGCCGAGACCTTCTACCCGGCAGAGGACTACCATCAGGACTATTACAAGGTGAACCCGGTCCGCTACAAGTTCTATCGCTACAACTCAGGGCGCGACCAGTATCTGGAGCGGACCTGGGGCGCGGCACTCAAGGTGAACTGGGAGATGTACCGGCCGGGTGGCCAATCGCAGCGCAGCTATTCCAAACCCAATGATCAGGTGTTGCGTGAAACGCTGACCCCCCTGCAGTACCAAGTGACCCAGGAAGAGGGCACGGAACGTCCGTTTGACAACGCGTTCTGGGATAACAAGGCAGCGGGGATTTACGTGGATGTGGTATCTGGCGAACCGCTCTTTTCATCCAGGGACAAGTACAAATCAGGTACCGGCTGGCCAAGTTTCACCCGTCCGCTGGAGCCGGACCATGTGGTCAAGGAGCGGGACTTCAAACTGCTGATACCGCGAACCGAAGTGCGCAGCCGCTACGCGGATTCCCACCTTGGTCATGTGTTCAATGACGGTCCTGAACCGACCGGACTGCGCTACTGCATCAACTCCGCGGCCTTGCGCTTTGTGCCGGCGGAACGTCTGGCGGACGAGGGCTACGCGCAGTACGCGCGTCTGTTTGAATAGGTCCGGGGAATAGGGTGGGCGGTGCGGAGCTACGCGCCGCCGGAGAAAAACCGGCCGAGTGCCGACTGGAACCAACCGGCTTTCTCCTCGCCCAGATCGACCCCCTGAGCGATCAGGTGGTTGCGTACCCGTTCCGCGTAGGCACCGTCCTCGTTGCGGATGTGGGTGCGCAGCCAGTTGACCAGCATCTCCTGAAGTTCCATGGCAATATCCTCCCCGCCGCGGAATTTCATGCGGAATCCCTCCACCCGCTTGATGAACATCTGGTGGATCCGGCGGTGGCCGTTGACCAGCTCGTAGCCCGATTGTTCGAGCAGATCCTCTTCAAACTGGAAGTGGGAGTGGGTGTACTCGGTCAGCTCCTCGATCACCCCCAAAATCTGACTGCGTTCCCCGTGACGGCCGATCTCGTCCAGCCGGTTGATGTAATCCACAATCCGTCGGTGCTGCCGATCGATTTCGCTGATTCCCACACTCAGGTCCGGTGTCCACTTGAGCTGCGCCATGATCCTTATCCTGTGTCGTTCACATCGTCCCGGGGCGATGCAGTCTTCCGGCCTGCCTCACACCAGTCTTCTCGGGCAATTCATAACCTAGCATGTATCCGCCCGGTGGTCAGGTGGGCGGCTGATTCAGCATAGCCAAATAGCCGCTGGTGATATCTACGAAAAAAGTACCATCACGGGACGCGAGCGCGTTTGCGGAGCCCCGGTTAGGGACCACCTAATGCCCTTTGCCCAGGATTGGCACCGGGTCAGGATGGGATGAGCGTTTACTTTAAGTGCGATCTGTGATCAATTTGGCGGGTTGGGGGGGCAGGATTGGCCCAAAATGGCGCTGCCATTCATGAATCAGGGAGTGAGATCATGACGTCAC
>JBNLBB010000227.1:0-3290 GCA_050302415.1 Gammaproteobacteria bacterium
CAGCAGCACCACTTCGCCCGGCTGCACCGCCACACCGTCCAGCCAGTCGCGCTGCAGGCGCACCGGGTGCTGCAACAAGGACTGCAAATGCTGGGCCACCGGTTGCAAGGAAAATTCGGCGTCAAAGCGGCCTTCCTGCGGGCGCCCCAGATGCGACATCAGCAGCACCGCGGCACCGGCATCCAGTGCCTGGCGAATGGTCGGCAGGGCGGCGCGGATGCGTTTGTCGCTGCGCACCCGGCCATCGGCCAGTGGCACATTCAAATCTTCACGGATCAGCACGCGTTTGCCGCGCAGATCCACATCGGCCATGTTCAGCACGCCCATAAATTCAGCCGGCCCGCATCATCGCTGCAGCGGTGTCCAGCATGCGGTTGGAAAAGCCCCACTCATTGTCGTACCACGACAGCACCTTGACCATGTTGCCGTCGATCACCGCGGTCGACAGGGCGTCGACCGATGACGAGGCCGGGCTGCCGTTGAAGTCGATGGAGACCAGCGGCTCGGTGTTGTAGGCCAACACGCCCTTCAGCGGACCTTCCGCCGCCGCCTTCATCAGGCTGTTGATCTCTTCGACCGAGGTGTCGCGGCCCGCGGTGAAGGTGAGGTCCACCACCGAGACGTTGATGGTCGGCACGCGCATGGCGAAGCCGTCGAGCTTGCCGTTGAGTTCCGGCAGTACCAGGCCCACCGCGGCGGCGGCACCGGTCTTGGTCGGAATCATGGACATGGTGGCGGAACGGGCGCGCCGCAGATCCGAATGATAGACATCAGTCAGCACCTGGTCGTTGGTGTACGCATGGATGGTGGTCATCAGGCCGCGCTCCACGCCGATGGCGTCGTTCAGCGGCTTGACCAGAGGGGCCAGGCAGTTGGTGGTGCAGGAGGCGTTGGAAATGACGGTGTGGCTGGACTTCAGCACGTTGTGGTTGACCCCGTAGACCACGGTGGCATCCACATCACTGCCGCCCGGAGCGGAGATGATCACCTTCTTGGCGCCACCTTCCAGGTGGGCCGAGGCCTTGGCCTTGCTGGCGAAGATACCGGTGCACTCCAGCACCACGTCCACCTTCAGCTCCCCCCAGGGGAGTTTGGCCGGATCGCGCTCGGCGCAGACGCGGATCTTGTCGCCGTTCACAATCAGGTGGTCATTGTCCACACTCACCTCGCCCGGGAATTTGCCGTGCGCGGTGTCGTATTTGGTCAGATGGGCGTTGGTCTTGGCGTCGCCCAGATCGTTGATCGCCACGATCTGGATCTCACTGGTGCGGTTGTTCTCGTAAAGCGCCCGCAGGATGTTGCGCCCGATTCGTCCATAGCCGTTGATTGCGACTCTTATCGCCATACTCATCTCCTCACTCAAATATCGTTATCAGCTCGCCGAGCGAGCGCTGAAGGATACTACAAACCCATTGGTCATTAGACCGCTGCCTGGTGGTGTTAATCCAAACTAGACCACAGCCTCGATGGCTTCCACCACCTTCTCCGCGGTAAAACCGAAATATTTGAACAGTTCGCCGGCCGGAGCCGACTCCCCAAACCGGTTAAGGCCGATCACCCGGCCCTGCAGCCCCACGTAGCGGTACCAGCCGTCGGTCACGCCGGCTTCCACGGCCACCCGGGCGGTCACCGCCGCCGGCAACACGGATTCACGGTAAGCGGCATCCTGGGCCTCGAAGGCATCGCAGCTGGGCATGGAGACCACGCGCACCCGACGCTTGGAAGCCTTGGCTGCCTCCATCGCCAGCGCCACTTCCGATCCGGTCGCGATCACGATCGCCTCCGGGGTACCGTCGCAGTCCTGCAGGATGTAGCCGCCGCGGGCCACGTCGGCCAACTGGGCGTCCGTGCGCGGCATGTGAGGCAGGTTCTGGCGGGAGAGGATCAGGCTGGTCGGCCCGCCGGTGCGCTCCAGCGCCAGTTTCCAGGCAATGGCTGTCTCCACCGCATCGCAGGGACGCCAGACGGACATGCGCGGAATCATGCGCAGGGTGGCGGTCTGCTCCACCGGCTGGTGGGTGGGGCCATCCTCGCCCAGACCGATGGAGTCGTGGGTGAAGACGTGGATGGGCGAGAGTTTCATGAGCGCCGCCATGCGCAGGGCGTTGCGGGCGTACTCGGAGAACATCAGGAAGGTGGCGCCGTAGGATTTGAAACCGCCGTGCAGCGCAATCCCGTTCATGATCGCGGCCTGGCCGAATTCGCGCACGCCATAATAGAGGTAGTTGCCATCTCCGTTTTCGCGGCTGACGCCCTTGGATCCGGACCAGATGGTCAGGTTGGAACCAGCCAGATCCGCCGATCCACCCAGGAATTCAGGTACCAGTGGACCAAAGCCGTTGAGGGCGTTCTGCGAGGCCTTGCGGGTGGCGACCGTTTCGCCCTTGGCGTTGACCGCGGCAACAAATTCCGCCGCCTTGGTGGCCCAGTCCGCCGGCAGTTCACCGGCCATGCGGCGCTGGAATTCGGCGGCCAGATCCGGATGGGCTGCGGCGTAGGCCTCAAAGCGGGCCTGCCAGTCGCCCTCGGCTTTCTGACCTTTGGCCTTGGCGTCCCAACCTTCGTAGATCTCGCGCGGTACTTCGAAAGGCGCATGCGGCCAGCCGATGGTTTCGCGCACCAGGGCGATTTCCGTGTCACCCAGCGGTGCCCCGTGGCACTCTTCCTTACCCTGCTTGTTGGGCGAACCCCAGCCGATGATGGTCTGGCAGCAGATCAGCGTGGGCTTGTCGGTCACCCGGCGTGCCTGCTCGATGGCGGCCCGCACGGCGTCGGCGTTATGACCGTCCACTCTGGGGATCACATGCCAGCCGTAGGCTTCGAACCGTTTCGGCGTATCGTCCGTGAACCAGCCGTGGACTTCGCCGTCGATGGAAATTCCGTTGTCGTCGTAGAAGGCGATCAGTTTGCCCAGGCCCAGGGTGCCTGCCAGGGAACAGGTCTCGTGGGAAATCCCCTCCATCATGCAGCCGTCGCCCAGGAAGGCATAGGTGTGGTGATCCACGATGGTGTGTCCCGGGCGGTTGAACTGTGCGGCCAGCACCTTTTCAGCGATTGCCATGCCAACCGCGTTGGAGATCCCCTGGCCCAGCGGACCGGTCGTGGTCTCCACCCCGGGTGCATACCCGTATTCGGGGTGGCCTGGGGTTTTGGAGTGAAGCTGACGGAAGTTCTTCAGCTCCTCGATGGGCAGGTCGTATCCGGTCAGGTGGAGCAGCGAGTAGATGAGCATGGACCCGTGACCGTTGGAGAGGACAAAGCGGTCGCGGTCCGCCCACTTCGGATTGGCC
>JBNLBB010000228.1:0-3166 GCA_050302415.1 Gammaproteobacteria bacterium
TACCTCACCCAGTTGCCCAACTTCAGCAAGGAGGTGCTGCGCGGGAGCGAACTGGTGGTGACGCTGCTGCTCACCGTCTTTTCCATCGGTATCGCCCTGGGCTCACTGCTCTGTGAGCGCATGTCGGGGCACAAGGTGGAGATCGGACTGGTACCCTTTGGCTCCATCGGCCTCAGTCTGTTCGGGATCGATCTCTATTTCAGCATCCATGCATCGGCAGCGCTGGAGCCGCTGGGGGTGGTCGCTTTTCTCGCCGCCGACGGAAACGGTCGCCTGCTGGCAGATCTGTTTTTTCTGGGACTGTTTGGCGGTTTCTATATTGTGCCGCTCTACGCCGTGGTGCAGAAACGGGCGGCGCCGGAGCGGCGGGCGCAGATCATTTCGGCCAACAACATCCTGAACGCGCTGTTCATGGTGTTGGCGGCGATGTGCGCCATGCTGCTGCTGGGGGTGGCCGGGCTCTCCATTCGCGAGCTCTTCCTGGTGATTGCGGTGGCCAATGTGGCCGTGGCGGTCTTCATCTACCGCCAGATTCCCGAGTTCAGTATGCGATTCCTGGTATGGCTGTTGAGTCACACCATGTACCGGGTGTCGCACCACGATCTGCACAATATTCCCGATCGTGGCGCAGCGGTGCTGGTCTGCAACCATGTCAGCTATGTCGATGCGCTTATCCTGGCCGGCGCCTGTCGCCGCCCCATCCGCTTTGTCATGTTCAAACCCATCTACGATCTGCCCGTACTCAATTTCATTTTCCGGACGGCGCGGGCCATTCCCATCACCGGGCAACGCCAGGACCCGGAGGCCTTCAATCGGGCGTTCGACCGCATCGATGAAGCGTTGGCGGCCGGTGAGCTGGTCTGCATCTTTCCCGAGGGGCAGCTCACCACCGATGGAGAGATCGGTGAGTTCAAACGCGGCGTGGAGCGGATCGTCGAACGCCGTCCCGTGCCCGTCGTGCCGTTGGCACTGCGCGGACTGTGGGGCAGCTTCTTTTCCCACCGCGGTGCGCCGGCCCTGCGCAAACGGCCCAGGCGTTTCTGGTCACGGGTCGGCGTGGTTGCCGGTGAGATGGTTCCGGCAGCGCAGGCGAGTGCCGCGCTGCTCCAGGAAAAGGTTGGTGCGTTGCGCGGGGCGGAGGTTTAGGCAAGGATGTCGGCTTGGTGCTGTTGCCGGGAGTATTGATGCGATTTGCGATATGGGCCATGGCCTGCATGATCTGCTGTGTATCACCGACCCTGTCGGCCAACGAAGAACCGGTGCCCGTCTCCGAACTGGCCACCCAGCTGCAGTTGCTCAATCGCGATCTCACCGCCGAGACCGGCGTCTATGTACTGGAGTACGGTGAACAGAGCCTGGTGGGGCGCGCCTGGCTGGCACGCCACGCGCAACGTTCCATTGATGTGCAGTATTTCATCTGGAGCAGTGACAATGTGGGCACCCTCGCCGCCGAGGGTCTGCTGCGCGCGGCAGAGCGGGGCGTGAAAATCCGAGTGCTGGTGGATGATCTGATGATCGATGCGCCACCGGAGGCAATGTTGGCCCTTGCGCGCCATCCGAACGTGGAGGTGCGCATCTACAATCCCCAGCACACGGTCGGCGTCGGTTTCTTTCGCAGGATCGGCAATCTGCTCACCGACTTTCGACGGATTAATCAGCGCATGCACGACAAGACGGTCATTGTTGACGGGGTGGTGGCGATCACCGGCGGTCGTAACATGGCAGATGAGTATTACGATTTCGACCATGCCTATAATTTCCGTGACCGGGACGCCCTGGTGATCGGTCAGGCGGTGCAGACCATGGGTGCCAATTTCGCTGCCTTCTGGAACAGTGAACTGTCCAGACCGGTGGAGGAGCTGATTAATGCCCCGGTCAGTGACGAGCGTGCCACCGCAGTCTGGGCGGAGCTGCACCAGTACGCAGCGGACTCTGCCAATTTCAATCCCAAAGTGCGGGCCGCTGTCGACCGCCTGGCGCGCCACTTCGACGTCTTGCGCGAGCGCCTGGTGTGGGGCGAGGTGCAGTTCATCCACGATATGCCAGGGAAGAACGATGGCTCAACCGGACTTGCAGGCGGTGGCAGCTCCACGGATGCCCTGGTGGAGGAACTGTCGAAGGCAAAGAAGGCGATCACCATCCAATCACCCTATCTCGTGCTGCCCGAAGGCGGGCTCGATTTTTTTCGCAATAAAGTGGCCGAAGGGGTACGGGTCCGGATCATTACCAATTCACTGGCTTCGACCGACAACCTCTATGCCTTTAGCGGATATCAGAAGGTGCGGCAGGAGTTGGTTGGGGCGGGGATTGAGGTCTACGAGTTCAAGCCTGATCCGGAAATAAAAAAGGAACTCATCGAACGCTACCCAGAGCTGGAGCAGCTGGCGCCCATTTTTTCACTTCACGCGAAGACTTTCGTGGTGGATGGCATGACCACCTACATCGGCACTTTCAACCTGGATCCGCGCTCAGCCAATCTCAACACGGAGGTGGGGGTGGTGGTGCGCAGCGAACGTTTCGCTCTGCAGGTGGAGGCTGCAATAGACAAGGACATGTTGCCGGGCAACAGCTGGCGGGTGACAGAGTCCTTCAACCCGGACTCCACGGTGGGCTTCATGAAACGCATGAAACTGTTCGGGTTTCGCCTGTTACCTTTGGATCCTGTTTTGTAGGGAGACCCACTCGGGTCTCCCTGCGCTCAGTCGTCCACAGCCACAAGTGCATCTGCCAATATCTCGATCCCTTCGTCCAGAACCGACTCTTCAATGGTCAGCGGAACCATGAATCGGATGACATTTCCGTAGGTCCCGCAGGAGAGCAGCAGCAGTCCGCGCAGTCGCGCTTCCGTCACCAGGGAGCGTGCGAGTTCCGGCGCCGGTTCGGTGCCGCGGCACAGTTCAATCGCCACCATCAATCCCTGTCCGCGTACTTCGGCAATACAGGTGTGAGTGGCGGCGAGTTGCTTCAGACGGGACTGCAGATGCCCGCCGAGGCGCTCACTGCGTGCCGGCAACTCCTCTTCCCGCATGAGTGCGAGAACCGCCAGTGCCGCTGCGCAGGCCACCGGATTGCCGGCATAGGTACCGCCCAGGCCACCGGGATCAGCCGCGTCCATCACATCGGCGCGGCCAACGATGGCGGATATGGGCATCCCACCGCCCAAGCC
>JBNLBB010000229.1:0-3160 GCA_050302415.1 Gammaproteobacteria bacterium
CGGAGAGACCGGCGAGCTGATCACCGGCAATGTGCGGACCATTCACTCGGTGCCGCTGCGTCTGCTCGGCAGTCAGCCCCCCGCGCTGCTGGAGGTGCGGGGCGAAGTGGTCATGAGCAAAAAGGCCTTCGAAGCCTTGAACCTGAGGGCGACAGAGAGCGGGCAGAAGACCTTCGCCAACCCCCGGAATGCCGCCGCCGGTTCGCTGCGGCAACTCGATCCGGCCATCACGGCGCAGCGTCCGCTCACCTTTTGGGCCTACGGGGTGGGCGCCCTGGAGGGTGCGCGGCTGCCGGACACCCAAGCGGAGATGCTGACCTGGTTGCGTGGGCTTGGTCTGCCGGTCTCCCCGGACAGTCAGTTAGCCATGGGCGTGGCGGCCTGCGGCGCGTACTACCATCGGATTCTGCAACAACGCGCGCAACTGCCCCATGAAATTGACGGGGTGGTCTTCAAGGTGAACCGTCTGCACCAGCAACAGGAGATCGGCTATGTCGCCCGGGCCCCGCGCTGGGCCATCGCCTGGAAATTTCCCGCCCAGGAGGAGCAGACCACGGTCCTGGCCATCGATGTCCAGGTGGGTAGGACCGGCGCCCTGACGCCCGTGGCGCGCCTGGCGCCTGTATTGGTCGGCGGCGTCACAGTAACCAACGCCACTCTGCACAACGAAGACGAGATCCAGCGCAAGGATGTCCGGGTCGGTGACACCGTGGTGGTGCGCCGTGCCGGGGATGTGATTCCCGAGGTGGTGGGCGTGGTCATTGCCCAACGTCCGCCCGACACTGAGTCATTCCGGATGCCCACCCATTGCCCGGTCTGCGGGTCAGAGGTGGTGCGCTTGGAGACGGAGTCGGCTTCACGCTGCAGCGGCGGGTTGGTCTGTCCCGCGCAGCGCAAGGAGGCGATCCGCCACTTCGCATCGCGCCGTGCGCTGGATGTGGAGGGGCTGGGCAGCAAGCTGGTGGACCAATTGGTGGAGAGCGGACAGGTGCACGACGTGGCCGACCTGTTCCATCTCACCCACGCGCAGCTCGCCAGCATGGAGAGGCTGGCCGACAAGTCGGCGCAGAACCTGCTGGATGCCCTGGAACGCAGCAAGCAGACCACGCTGCCCCGCTTCCTGTATGCGCTGGGAATCCGGGAGGTGGGCGAGGTGACCGCTGCCGCACTGGCCGGTCATTTCGGCAATATCGAGGCAATACAGTCTGCCACCGAGGAGGAGCTGCAGTCCGTCCCCGATGTGGGGCCGGTCGTGGCGCAACAGGTCTTCTCTTTTTTCCGCGAGCCGCAGAACAATGCCGTCGTCGCCCGTCTGCGCGAGTCCGGGGTCCGATGGCCGGATGTGGTACCCATGGGCCGGAGCGACCGGCGGCTCGATATGACCATCGTGCTCACCGGCACTTTCACCAGCATGACCCGCGACGAGGCCAAGCAGCGGCTGCGTTCGCTGGGGGCCAAGGTGGCGGGCAGTGTGAGCAAAAATACCGACCTGGTGATTGCCGGAGAGAACGCGGGATCAAAACGGGACAAGGCGCTTGCGCTCGATGTGCCGGTGGCCGGAGAGGAGCGCCTGCTCGAACTGTTGGGCGACTAGGGCCGCGGCCGTCGACAACGCTTTACAACCCATCAATGATGGATATCATGCTGGCACCTTGAACCAGCTCGGAGATCTCTCGTGGAAATCGCTTGTCTAGACCTTGAAGGTGTCCTGGTCCCGGAAATCTGGATCAATTTTGCACAAGCGACCGGCATCGAGGAGCTCAAGCTGACCACCCGTGACGTGGCCGACTACGATGAGCTGATGCAGCACCGGTTGCGGGTGCTTGAGGCGCATCAGCTGGGCCTGCCCGACATCCAGAAGGTGATCGAAGAGATGGGCCCGATGCCCGGTGCCCGCGAGTTTCTTGATTGGCTGCGCGAGCGGTTTCAGGTGGCCATCCTTTCCGACACCTTCTACGAATTTGCCGCACCCCTGATGCGCCAGCTGGGGTGGCCGATGCTGCTGTGCCACAAACTGGGTGTGGATGACAACGGGTTTGTCGCCTCCTACCACTTGCGGCAGAAAGATCCCAAACGCCAGTCGGTGAAAGCCTTTCAGGCCCTGACCTATCGGGTCATAGCGTCCGGCGACTCCTACAACGACACCAACATGCTGGAGGAGGCCGACGCGGGTATTCTCTTCTCGCCGCCCCAGAATGTGATTGATGAATTTCCGCAATACCCGGTCGCCCTGGACTACGAACAACTCAAGCGGGAGTTCCTGAAGGCAAGCAACCGGTTCTGAATCAAAAACGGGTGCCTGGCTAGGCACCCGTCGCTGTTTTCCCGAAGGGCCCGGAGGGAGCTCAGTTTTCGTATTCGATCTTGGCCCCGGATTTCAGCTGTTCGATATAAGCCTGGGCCTGCTGACCCTGGATCTCCTTGGCCAACTCTTCGCGGACCGCCTCGAATTCGGGTGCTTTCGCTTCGCGGGTGTCCATCACCTGCACCACATGCCAGCCGAACTGGGTCTTGACCGGTTTGGCGCTCATTTCACCCTTTTTCAGGGATCGGGTTTCTTCCGCAAAAGGCGTCACCATCTGGGCGGCGTCAAACCAACCCAGGTCACCACCCTGCTGCGCGGAGCCGTCCTTCGAGTGCTCTTTGGCCAGGGCCGCAAAGTCCTCGCCCTTCTTGATGCGCGCAATCAACGACTCGGCCAGTTTCTCATCATCCACCAGGATATGGCGGGCGTTGTACTCGGTACCGGTTTTGGCAAAGCGCTCCTCGTAGGCCTTTTTCAATCCCGCTTCATCCAGAGCAACCGATTGCAGATGGTCATTCATGGCTACACTGGCAAGAATGCTGTCAGACTGAAACCGCACAACGGCTTTCACCTCTTCACGCTGGGCAATCTTCTGGCGGGCGGCCTCCTGCAGCAGCAGTTGGCGATTGATCATCTCTTCCAGCAACTGGGGGTGAAACTTGCCCTGAAGCTGGGGAGCACGCATGGAGGCGTATTCGGAGTAGACCTTGGCGGTAATCACAAAGTCGTTCACCTTGGCCAGAACCGTTTCGCCGGCGTCCTTGGCCTGCTGTGCGGATACAGCAGTGCTGAGCAGAAAGGCGACAGCAGTGGCCGCAACTTTTAATTTCATTGAGTTCTCCATAGATAGGGTTG
>JBNLBB010000230.1:0-3127 GCA_050302415.1 Gammaproteobacteria bacterium
GGCATCCGTGCCTTTGTTTCCCGGCACACCATCAAGGGGCGCCTCTGGTACCGGTTGCAGGTCGGCTACTACGACAGCTACGCGGACGCCACGCGCGCCCTGACCGGGTATCGCCGGCAGTTCGGTGACGCCTGGATCGCCGCCGTGACCGTGCCGCGCGACGCGGGTACGCCCGCGCAACCGGCAAGCGCCAAACCGGTGGCCACGGTGGGGGCCGATAAGATTGCCGATTGGCTGCGCAGCGGCGAGCGGGCCATGGTGGATGGTGACTACAGCAAGGCGACCCAATTCTTCACCAACGTCACCCGGTTTGGCAGCGGTGAAGAGAAGCAGAAGGCGCACGAACTGCTTGGCTTGGCACGCGAGCGCAACGGCTACCTGGCGCATGCCCGCGCCGAGTACGAGCGCTACCTCGAACTCTATGCGGATTCTCCAGACGCCGAGCGGGTGCGCCAGCGCCTGGAGGGGCTGATCACGGCGGCCATGGCGCCCAAGGAAAAACTGCGCGAAGCGAAGCGCGATTCGGAAATCAAACCCTGGAGCAGCTTCGGCAGTTTCTGGACCGCCTACCGCCGCCGCGACCAGGAATTCGCCAACGACGGCACGGTCACCACCCAGGACTATCTGACCGCCAACGTGAGTGTGGTGGCACGGCGACGCGGTGAGCGGTTTGATTTCAACGCCCGGGTCAGCGGTGGAATGGTGGAGGACCGCATCGAGGGCAGTGACAACGATGACACCACCCTGAGTGATCTCTACGCGGATCTGCGTGACCGCCAGAGCGGCGCGTTCACCACCATCGGGCGCCAGTCACGCAACCGGGGTGGCGCCATCGGGCGCTTTGATGGCATTGAACTCGGGTTCCCGCTGTTCGCCGATACCGCCATGGAACTGTTCGGCGGCTACCCCGTGGATCTGCAGGACAGCCTGACCATCAACAAGGCAAAATCCGCAGCGGGCGCCAGCCTGGATCTGGGCACCTTCGGCGAGCACTGGAATTCAAGCCTGTACGGTCTGCAGCAGGAGGCCGATGGCATCCTGGACCGGCGCAGCGTGGGGGGCGAACTGCTCTATTTCGAATCGTGGTACTCGCTGCTCGCCACCCTGGATTACGACACCTCCTACCGTGATCTGAATATGCTGCTGCTGCAGGGTAACTGGCGCTTCGACAACCGCAGTACCATCAACATCACCCTGGACTATCGCAAGTCACCCATCCTGGCCACCAGCAACGCCCTGCAGGGACAGGCGGTCTCTTCGTTGGAGGAACTGTTGCTGACGCTCACCGAAGACGAGATCCGGGAACTTGCGGCGGATCGCACCGTGAACAGCTGGTCGGCCATGATGACCGCGTCACGGCCGCTGACCAAGCGCACCACGCTGAGCGGTGATGTCACGGTCTCCAAGCTCGATGGCGCGCCGGCCTCGGGCGGGGTGGAGGCGCAGCCCGCCACCGATCAGGAGTACTACTACAACCTGCAGCTGATCACCACGGAGCTGTTCGATGGCCGCGGTCGAAACAACATCAAGCTGCAGCACCGTGACACCACCTCCAGCAAATCGACGACGCTCTCCACTGATTTCCGCTTTCCGGTGGGCCCGGACTGGCGGCTCAATCCCTATGTCGCCATCACCCGCCGCGCGAACAAGGCGGACAGTGGCGAGACGGAGACGCTCACCCTGCTGCTGCGGGCCGATTACAGGCCGACCCGCGACCAACAGCTCGATTTTGAACTCGGTCAGGACCGCCTGCGCGAGGAGAGCGATGCCGGCAGTGACGAAGTGACCGACCTCTATTTCAGCCTGGGGTATCGGCTGGATTTCTAGCGCCACAAAAACCATATTGTCGGTGCGTGATTGGTTGGTCAGGCACAAACTGCGCAGCATCAATAAATCGGGATTTAGCTCTGGAAGCGGGGTGCCGACGGGTCTAGGTTCATGGAATCCGCCACCTGGATGAGGTAGTGCCATGGCCAATCGATTCGACTCCATACTGGAAACCGTTGGGCGCACCCCAATCGTCCGTATCAACAGACTGGCACCGGAAGGCGTCAATCTGTTCGTCAAGGCAGAGGCCTTCAACCCGATGGGATCGGTGAAAGACCGGTTGGCGCTCGGGGTCATCGAGCATGCCGAGCGAACCGGGGCCTTGAAGCCCGGACAGACGGTGATCGAGGCGACCAGCGGCAACACCGGGATTGGCCTGGCCATGGTGTGTGCGGCCAAGGGCTACCCGCTGGTGGTGACCATGGCGGAAAATTTCAGCGTGGAGCGGCGTCGCCTGATGCGTTTTCTCGGCGCCAAGGTGGTGCTGACGCCGGCATCGGAAATGGGCAGTGGCATGCTCGCCAAGGCAGTGGAACTAGCGGCTGCCCATGGTTGGTTTCTCTGTCACCAGTTTGAAAACGAAGCCAACGCCGATATGCACTCGCGCACCACGGCCCCGGAGATCCTCGAGGCCTTCGCGGATCGCAAGCTCGACTACTGGGTCTCCGGGTTCGGGACGGGCGGCACGCTCAAGGGCGTGGCGCGCGTGCTCAAGGAGCGCAGCCCGCACACGGTGATCGCGGTGTGTGAGCCAGACAATTCACCGCTGATTGGATCCGGTGTTGGTCAGCAGCGCAACGAGGACGGCACCCCTGCGGAAAGTCATCTGATCTTTCGACCCCATCTGATGCAGGGATGGACGCCAGACTTCATTCCGAAGTTGGTGGGCGATGCCGTGGCCGGCGAACTGATTGATCGGTTGGTACCCATCAAAGGGGTCGATGCCCTGCAGTGTTCCCGGGATCTGGCCCGACAAGAGGGTATCTTCACGGGGATCACCGGCGGTGCCACTTTTGCAGGCGCCCTTCAGGTGGCGGCGGACGCTGCGCCCGGCGCCAATATTCTCTGCATGCTGCCGGATACCGGAGAGCGCTATCTGAGCACTCAACTCTTTGACGACATTCCCGTCGAAATGACCGAAGAAGAGATCGGCATCTCCAAGTCCACCCCCAGATTCCGCTTTGATGCACCTCCTCCGCCAGCCGCTGATGAAGAGGAGGAAACGGCGGCCGCCACTCCCGAGGCGAAAGCGTTTGTCGAAAAGGTAACGAGTGATCCCGGTCAGCCAGTGGTCATGTTT
>JBNLBB010000231.1:0-3122 GCA_050302415.1 Gammaproteobacteria bacterium
AAGTTGACGGAGATTGACCTCACCATCCGCTTTGATGGCGTCGAAGCGGGGGAGCGCAGTGAATTTCTGCGCTATTTTGATGCACGCTATCAGCGGGGCGGTGGCTGACCACCGGCAATCGGCGGCCAGAAGGCTACCACGTCGTTGCTGCTCAGCGGTGCGGAGTCCCGCGTTTCCGGTGGCACATACACGCCGTTTATCAGCACCAGATGAACTTTGTCCGAGGGGATGGACAGTTGTTCGAGAATGTCGCCCGGCGTTGCCGTGTCCAGCACCTCCAGAGAAAACTCGCAGTCGGCCGGATTGGCGAGATAGTCGCGAAGCGATGCGAAAAACTTGACCTGGATCTTCACTGCCGGCTACCGGATGTTCTGCGCGAGGGCCACGAAGGCCTCCATCAACTGCAGGGGATCATCGCTCAGCCGCTGCTTCCAGTGTCCCAACGGGGTCTGGCCCTGGATCAGGCCACGGATCGCACCCACATGGTCGGTGTGACCGACGCCGGTTGCCCCCACCAATTTCTCGCCGTCGAACTGCAGATTGATATAGCGGAAACCAGCCGGATCGTAGAGCTGGGCGCTGTCGCCTCCGGGCACCCCTGCCCAGGCGCCGAACGAGACCGAGATCAAACCCAGCGTATCCAGCACATTCATGGGCAGGGCGCCGACAAACGCGGACGGACTGCCGCTCATCGACAACGCGGCGGCACGCGCCTGCTCCACGGCCGTAGGTTGAATGGCGAGTACCGATTTGCCCGCCTGCCCAAAAGTGTCGGTTTCGGCCACGTCACCGACGGCGTACACACCCGGTACGCTGGTCTGCAGATGGTGGTCGACCACAATCCCCCGGTTGACGTTGATTCCTGCGTCTTTGGCCAGTTCGGCGTTGGGCAACACCCCGGTGGCACTGATCACCAAGTCCGCCGGTAGGGTCTCGTGACTGTCGAGCTGAACGTGGATTGGCGCGTTGCTGTTGCCCGGCTCGATGGCTGTTACCTTGGTGCCGGTCAACACGCGAACCCCCTGTTGTTCGCACCACTGTTGCAGCAGTCCTCCAGCCTTGTCGTCCAGCATGCGCGCGACCATGCGGTCGGCCATCTCCACTACCGTCAGGTTGACGCCGCGCTGGGCGAGGGCTTCGAGAATGATGCAGCCGATGAAACCGGCCCCCATCAGCACCACGCGGCTGCCCTTGTCGGTGTGCGCGGCAATTTTGCGGGCATCCGCCAACGTCCAGCAGGAGACCACCCGCTCATGATCGATGCCGGGAATCGGTGGTGTCGCGGGCCTTGAACCGGTGGCCAGAAGCAGGGAGTCGTATGGCATTTCGCCTTTACCGGCGACGGCAAGCGATTTGCTCCGGGTGTCGATGGCGGTCACCGTGGCCTGAACCACATCGATTCGCTGTCGCGCAAAATGGTCCGGGCTGCGGCGCAAATAGGTACCGGACTCGTCTATCTTGCCCACCAGGAGGTAGGGTATGGCCATGCGGGAGTAGGGCGGTTCGCCCTCTCCGGCGTACAGGGTGATCACACCATCCGGATCGGCTGCGCGCAGGGTTTCAGCCGCCACCACCCCAGCAGGGCCAGCTCCAATGATTGCGTAGCGCATGGTACCTCTCCTCTGTCGGGCAAAGAAAAAGCGCCGGACAGAATCCGGCGCTTGCGTGCTGTCGACCTAAATGCCCAGCCGGGTTTTGGTCTCCTTGGTGGGCTTGCCATCCGTGTCCCAGCCTCGCAGCTGGTAGTACTCGGGCAGCATCTTGCCCAGTTCGTTGACCTTGCCTTTGGCTGGTCCGGTGGGTGCCGGTTCGGACAGTATGCGTTTGGGCAGCGTGTCGTCCGCACCAGTGAGGCCGGCGGCCAGATTGAACTCCCGCTCCAGGTTCCAGACCCGTTCGCCCAGCTCCTGCAGGTATTCAATGCTCCACTCGCCTTCGCAGGCGGCATCCACCTGCGGGGCCACGTCGGCCAGAGTCCAGGCGAAGGAGGTGAAAATGCACAGGCCGGAGGAGTCGAAGGCGGCGGTGGCATCCTGAAACGCCTTGACCAGTTCCGCTTTGCCTTCAGTGGCCAGCGGATCGGTTTTTACGGGCACGCCCAGGATCTCGGAGGCAACCGTATACCCGCGCAGGTGGCAGGCGCCCCGGTTGCTAGTGGCGTAGGCCAGGCCCATGCCCTGTATGCCGCGGGAGTCGTAGGCAGGAAACTCCTGCCCCTTCACCGCCATGGAGAGCTCGGGATGACCATATTTTTCGCACAGGCGTTTGGAGCCAAGGCCCAATTCCTTGCCGAAGCCCTCGCCTTTTGCCGTAAGCTTGGCGGCCTCCACCAGGGCCTGGGCGGATCCGAATTTCAGTTCCAGCCCACCGGTCTCCTTGGTCGTGATATGGCCAGCCTCGAACATCTCCATGGCCGCAGCCACGGTGGCGCCGAAGGAGATCGGATCCATTCCGTGTTCGTTGCAGAGAAAATTGACAAAGGTGATGGCATCCAGGTCGGCTGTGCCTGTGTCGGAGCCCAGAGCCCAGGCGTTTTCATATTCCAGTCCGCCGGAGGCACCCCAATATTCAGGGCTGTTTTTGACCGTAAAGTGATTCTGGTCGATCTGGGAAATGCGGCCGCAGGCAATGGTGCAGCCAAAACAGGCGGCGTTGGTCACCAGATTGGGTTTGCCATCGGTGGGGCGGGGTTCGTGCATCGCTTCGCCGGAGATCTTGCCGGCACCCTCAAACTGGATGTCCCGGTGGTTGCGGGTGGGCATGGCGCCGACTTCATTGATGACGTTCATCAGCACCTGGGTGCCATAGGCCGGAAGTCCTTCGCCGGTGACGGCGTTTTCCGCCAGAACTTTTTTCCCGGCAGCGGTCGCTAGCAGAAAGGCGGCGGGGTCGCGGATGTTTCCGACGCCCAGCGTTCCGCGTACGGCTATGGCCTTCAGGTTTTTCGACGCCATGACGGTTCCAACCCCGGAGCGGCCGGCGGCACGGTGCAAATCGTTGATCACGCCGGCGAACAGGCAGCCTTTTTCGGCTGCGCGGCCGATGGCCGCGATTCTGAGTAAAGGGTCCTGGTGTTTGCGATGCAGTAGTTCGTCGGTTTTCCAGACCGATTTTCCCCAAAG
>JBNLBB010000232.1:0-3101 GCA_050302415.1 Gammaproteobacteria bacterium
GCAGCCGATATCCCGGTGGTCGGCGAGATCCGCGATGCGGTGTCAAAGGCCGTGCGGCAGCAATACGAGGAGCATCCCTATCCCCGCTGGCTCGGTTTTTACCGCGGCCGTCCGCAACCCTTCGGTCGGCATCTCAACCAGGAGATCGCCCCCAATCAGGTCAGCGACGGTACGTTGCCCGCAGCGCCGGAGCTGTTGGTGGCGGGCTGCGGCACCGGGCGTCAGCCCGCCACGCTGGCGGCGCTCTACGCGGACTGCTCGGTATTAGCCGTGGACCTGAGCCTGACCAGCCTGGGCTACGCCCGACGCAAGGCCGATGAATTGGGGCTGCGCAATCTGCAGTTCCGGCAGGCCGATATCCTGGAACTGGGCTCCCTGGACAGGCAGTTTGACCTCATCGCCTGCGACGGTGTGTTGCACCACCTGGCCGATCCCATGGCCGGCTGGCGGGTATTGACCGATCTGCTGCGCCGCGGTGGCTACATGAAAATAGCGCTCTACAGTGAGCTGGCCCGGCGTCACGTGGTGGCGGCCCGGGAGCTGATCGCCGAGCAGGGGTTTGAGCCCACGTCGGAAGGGCTGAGCGCCTGCCGCCAGTTCATCATCGGACTGCCCGATGACCATCCGGCACGCGCCGTGGTGCGCGACCGCGACTTCTACACCAGCTCCACCCTGCGGGATCTCGTGTTTCATGTGCAGGAGCACCGCTTCACCCTGCCCCGGATCGCGGCCGCCATCGATCAGTTGGGACTGCAGTTCCTTGGCATGGTCTGCGACGACGCACTCAAACAGCGCTACCTGGCCTTCAATCCGGCGGATGGGCGTGCCCTGTCTCTCGAGGGGTGGGACCGCTTCGAACAGGCCAATCCCGGCAGCTTTAACGGCATGTACCAGTTCTGGCTGCATAGGCCCTGAGTACGCGCCGGGGACCGCTGCCGCAGTGCAGCAGACGGTGGTCTACACTGTGTTGTGGGAACAGTCCGCCAGGTGCGGACCGGGGGAAGCAGGCCACCCAGCCGGGAGGCCGATCAGAACAAGGATACTGACGTGCGCATGCTCGCGATGATCCTGGCCGCAGCCGGTCTGCTGTGGACGGGGACACTGGTGGCCGCTGAAGGGGAGGCGGTTCACATTCACATCATCAAGCTGGCTCAAGAACCCTTGCTCGACGGCAGTGCCGATGAGTGGGTGGATCGGGCGGAGTTGTGGACCGAGGTGCTGACCACCGCCCCTTCATTCGTCAGCGAGCCCGGCGATCTGGCGCAGTCCGCCCGCTGGGAGCCGCGACCGGAAGTCGCGGTCGGGGTCTATGCCGACCGGCTCTATATGGCGGTGCGCTGGCACGATGCACGGGAGGATTCACTCTATCGGCCTTGGACCCCGCGTAACGGTCGCTACAGCCGCAGCCGCAAACGCGACGACATGCTCGCGGTGCGTTTCCATACCGAAGGCGAGTTCAGTGCCTGCATGCTGGCGGGCAAGGACTACGCCGTGGATTTATGGCGCTGGAGCGCCGGGCGCAGCCAGCTGTCCGGACATGCTGACGATATGCGGCATCTTTTCTCCACCCGGCCCGTGCCTCAGGCGGCGGAGTACCAGACTGCCTACGGTATCCTCTATATCCGCAAGGAGATGGACGTCGGCGCAGGTGGCTGGGCGAATGCACCCCGACCGGCGGCGGGTACAGAGGTGAGGCTTGGGGTGGATGGGAGCGTGCAGCCGGTGGGCAGCCGGGCCGATGTCCAGGCCTTTGGGCGATGGGACCAGGGCGTCTGGACCGTCGAGCTGACACGGGCGCTGGACACCGGGGACCCTGAAGATGCGCGGTTCGAACTTGGCCAGGCGATTACCGGTCAATTGGCGTTTTTCGACGCCGGTTACCAGGTACAGAAACAGATTACGCCGATCCTGGTGTTTGACTTTCACTAGGTCGGCAGGCGTGCGGGAGGGAGTGATGAAAAGAGGTGCGGCAGGGCGGTTTTTCGGCAGGCGCTTGGTGGCAGGGCTGGTGCTTCAGCTGGTCGCTGCGGGTGTGGCATCTGCGGCGCCGGCGGGCGACATCGCCAGCGGTCGGCAGCAGGCGGTGGATCATCTCAATCTGATGATGTTCCGCATCAAGATGTTCTACCACGAGGCGCGCAGCAGCATGGTCGCCTCCCTGGATCTGCCGCTGTTCCGCGACTATTTCGCACTGCCTGAATCCCGGCACAATCACTACGACGCCATGGGCACCATTCAGCTCACACCCCAGCAGAACACGGTGCGCAAACGGATGGAGGAGTGGATTCTCACCCTGCACAAACGCTTCCCCATCGGCGAGACCTGTCTGATCGACCGACACGGGCAGGAACATCTGCGGGTGGTGGGCGGCCGCGTGGAGCGGCCGATCCATTTTTCCGGCGCCGAACACGACGCGCCGTTTTTCAACCGCTCTTTCGGGATCAAAGGTGGCGAGGTCTATGTTTCCGACCCCTACATGTCGGCGGACTCCTTCCGCTGGGTGGTGGCGTTCACCTCGCCCGTGGAACTGGGGCCCGGCGACGTGCCGGCGTTCTACCATATTGAAGTCCCGCTGTCGGTGCACCAGAGCATCATCCGGACCCGAGATTTCGGTTTTACCACCTACGCCAGCGCGACGCCCAACCAGGACGAGGAGGGGCGGTTTTTCATCATCGATCACCAGTCCGGACTGGTGATTGCCGACAGTGCCGGATCCTTCGACTATGAACTCAGGGCCGAACGGCATCCGGAAAAGAACGCCGAACTTCCAGACTACCTGCCACCGGAACGCCTCTCCGACTATCTGCCGGGTGGCGACAGCATCAGTCGCGATGCCGAATTTCTGAAGGGCCTGCAGACCGTTCGCCAGGGGGGCGAGGGGGTACTGGACCTGGCCGTCGGTGGCCAGACCTATGTGCTTGCCTACGCACCCATACCCGGTCGGGCCTGGAGCCTGGTGCACTTCGATCCGATCAGCGGCAAGGGCTTCTGGAGCCGCACACCCTATGGGCTGGTGATCACCAGCGAGGCGGGCAGCTGCACCTCGACGCGGAAACCGCCCAGCGAGGCGGAGCGCCCCAGTTCGAGGGTTCCCCCGTAGC
>JBNLBB010000233.1:0-1336 GCA_050302415.1 Gammaproteobacteria bacterium
GTTCAAATCCTACCCCCGCTACCAACCTTTAAAAACCCGCCCGCTCCAGGCGGGTTTTTCATTTATATCTCCCAACTTTTTCGCGCACGCTGTTTCATCCTGGCGGTGATCTGGCGGAATTAAAGCTTGCGCAAAAAAGGTTCATATGTAAAATAATAAGACCTAAAGCAAACCGGCAACCGCGCCGGGTTCGAGTCGGGAGATCTCCATGAGTCACGTGTCAGGCCGTACGCTGGATATCGTCTGTATTGGTGGTGGTCCTGCCGGACTCTATTTTTCGATCCTGATGAAAAAGCAGAATCCGAATCACCGGATTCGGGTCATCGAACGCAATCGCCCCTACGACACCTTCGGCTGGGGCGTGGTGTTTTCCGATCAGACCCTGGAAAACCTGGCCGAGGCCGATCCGCCCACCCGTGAACAGATCGTCGACAGCCTGGCACGTTGGGACGACATCGACATCTTTTTCCGTGACCGGAAGATCACCTCCAGTGGTCACGGTTTCTGCGGCATTGAGCGCAAACATCTGCTCAACATCCTGCAGCACCGGGCAGAGGCGTTGGGAGTCGAACTGATTTTCGAAACCGATGTCGCCGATCTTGCCGAATATGAACAGGCGGACCTGCTGATCGCCAGCGATGGCATCAATTCACGGATACGCACGCGTTACGCCGAGCACTTCAAGCCGGATATCGAAACCCGGAAATGCCGCTATATCTGGCTGGGCACCCACCGGATTTTTGAAGCCTTCACCTTCATCTTCAAGGAGACGGAGTGGGGCTGGTTTCAAGCCCACGCCTATCGCTTCAACGACAACACCTCCACCTTCATTGTGGAAACCCCTGAATCGGTCTGGCAGGCTGCCGGCTTGGACCAGTTGGACGCGGAGCAGAGCATCGCATTCTGTGAGCAGCTGTTTGCCGATCATCTGCAGGGACAGCCTTTGATGAGCAATTCCCGCCATCTGCGTGGCTCGTCGCAGTGGATCAATTTCAACCGCGTGCTCAACGAACGCTGGGTTAAGGGGAACCTGGTACTCATGGGCGATGCGGCGCACACCGCCCACTTCTCCATCGGTTCCGGTACCAAGCTGGCGTTGGAGGATGCCATCGCACTGGCCCGCTGTTGCGCAGACTATCCCGACGATCTGCCGCGCGCGCTCCACGAGTACGAGGAGGAACGGAAAGTCGATGCACTGAAGCTGCAGTCGGCGGCGCGCAATTCGACGGAGTGGTTCGAGAACGTGGCGCGCTATACCGCCCTGGAAGCCGAGCAGTTCGCCTACAGTCTGCTTACCCGCAGTCAGCGCGTCAGTCACGAAAATCTTCGGCTGCGT
>JBNLBB010000233.1:1344-3092 GCA_050302415.1 Gammaproteobacteria bacterium
CGCCCTGGAAGCCGAGCAGTTCGCCTACAGTCTGCTTACCCGCAGTCAGCGCGTCAGTCACGAAAATCTTCGGCTGCGTGATGCGCACTATCTGACCTCAATCGAAGGTTGGTTCAGTCAACGGCACGGCAGCACTCAGTCATCTCCGCCCATGTTCGCGCCGTTTCAGTTGCGGGAGATGACGCTGGCCAACCGCATTGTCGTTTCACCCATGGCCATGTATTCATCGCATGACGGGCTGATTGGAGATTTCCACCTGGTGCATCTGGGGGCCCGGGCGCTTGGCGGGGCGGGACTGATCTTTACCGAGATGACCTGTGTCTCGCCTGATGCGCGCATCACCCCGGGCTGTGCCGGCATCTACAGCGACGAGCAGGCAGCGGCCTGGAAACGGGTGGTCGATTTCATTCACGCGAACTCTCCGGCCAAGTGCTGCCTGCAACTGGGCCACGCCGGTCCCAAGGGTTCGACCCGTCTGGGCTGGGAGGGGATGGACCAGCCGCTTGAATCCGGCAACTGGCCGCTGCTTGCCCCCTCGGCCGTCGCCTGGAGTCCCGCCAACCAGGTGCCCCGGGCCATGGAGTCCGATGACATGGCCCGGGTGATTGCTGATTTTGTGGCCGCCACCCGGCGCGCAATGGATGCCGGGTTCGATATGCTTGAACTGCATGCCGCCCATGGCTATCTGCTCTCGGCATTCATCTCGCCGCTCACCAACAGACGGACTGACGACTATGGCGGATCTATCGACAACCGGCTGCGTTTTCCGCTGCGGGTGTTTGATGCCATGCGCGCGCTATGGCCTGCAGAAAAACCGATGTCGGTGCGCATCTCCGCCACCGACTGGCATCCGGATGGACTGACGCCCGAAGAGTCACTGGAAGTGGCGCGGCAGTTCAAGGCGCGCGGCGCAGACCTGGTGGATGTATCCGCCGGTCAGACCAGCATCGAGGCGCAACCGGTCTACGGCCGCATGTTCCAGACGCCGTTTGCCGACCGGATCCGCAACGAAGTGGGTGTCGCCACCATGGCCGTGGGCAACATCTACGAAACCGATCACGCCAATTCGATCATCGCTGCGGGCCGCGCCGATCTCGTGGCGCTGGCCAGACCGCACCTCTCCAATCCAAACTGGACGCAGCATGCCGCCGCGGCATTGCAGGTGGATGGGCAGTGGTGGCCCGATCCCTATCTTTCGGGTCGGGATCAGTACCTCAGACTTCGGGAAAAACAATTGGAAATGGCAATCAACGCATGACGCACAACAGACACGCACTGGTCACCGGGGGTGGCCGCGGCATCGGGCAGGCCATCGCGCTGGCCCTGGATGGACAGGGGATCACCGTTTCCCTATTGGGTCGCAGCCCGGGCCCGCTGGAGGAGACCCACGCCCTGCTCAGGCACGGCGGTGCGATTCTCCAGGTCGATGTCACCAACAACGAGCAGGTGGCCGCGGCCGTGGCCCAGGCCGAAGCCGCGCATGGACCGCTGGGCATCCTGGTCAACAACGCCGGTGCGGCCGCCAGCGCGCCCCTGGAAAAAACCGATCCGGAACTCTGGCAGCGCATGCTCGCGGTGAATCTCACCGGAGTCTATGCCTGCTGCCACGCGGCGTTGCCCTCCCTGAAACAGGCCAGCAACGGGCGCATCATCAACGTGGCCAGCACGGCCGGATTGCGCGGCTATGGGTATGTCTCAGCCTATTGCGCGGCCAAACACGGCGTCATCGGCTTCACCCGCGCACTGGC
>JBNLBB010000234.1:0-3078 GCA_050302415.1 Gammaproteobacteria bacterium
GTCACGACGGTCGGCGAAGTGGAACTGCTCGATCTGCACAGCAACGGCAGGGCACTGCTGATCGATGCACGCACCGAGGACTGGCACCTCAGGGAGACCATCCCCGGCGCCGTCAACATTCCCTACACCCTGGTGGCACAACGCCTCAACGAACTCGGCTGCACCCGCGCCAACGAGACCTGGAACTGCAGCAACGCCAAACCGGTGGTGCTCTTCTGCAACGGCATCTGGTGCGGCCAATCGCCCATCGCCATCCGCGCCATGCTGCGCGAGGGCTATCCAGCGGAGCGCATTTACTACTACCGGGGCGGCATGCAGTCGTGGAAGATTCTGGGCTTCAACACGGTGGAGGGTTCCCTGTAGACTGGCCCGATTCACGAAGCGGAGCGCGGCCATGTATCCACCCACCATCACCATCGGCGGCACCACCTATCACCCGCCACGCATCTTCTGCATCGGCGTCAACTACAGCGCCCACCAGAAGGAGATGGGCAAGAGTTACGCCGACCGCTGCGTGATTTTCACCAAGCCGTCCACCAGCCTGGTGCCGCCGGAGGGGATGGCGATCCTGCCCAAGGAGAAGGGCGCAATCCACCACGAAGTCGAACTGGTGGTGGCCATCGGCGAACCGGGCAAGCACATTGCGGCCGGTGATGCGCTGTCGCACATCGCCGGCCTCGCCGTGGGCTGTGACCTCACCCTGCGCGAACTGCAGACCACGCTGCGCGAGTCGGCCAAGCCCTGGGATCTGGCCAAGGGTTTCGACCACAGTGCGCTGATCAGCCGCTTCGTGCCCTTCAGCGGACAGGACCTGGACGACATCACCCTGCGCTGCTCGGTCAACGGCGACACCCGCCAGGACGGCAACACCCGCGACATGCTGTTCAAGGTACCCACCCTGATCGAGATTCTGAGCGATACCTGGGAGCTGCTGCCAGGCGATCTGATCTACACCGGCACCCCGGAAGGGGTTGGGCCGGTGGCCCCGGGCGACGAGATCGTGCTTGCTGCGGGCGGCATCGGGGAGTTCCGCTGGCACCTCACCTAGGCAGCCGCCCGCGCTGGCGAGGCTACGCCCCTTCGCCCTCCTCGGGGGCCTCACCGGAGAAGACCTGGGCCCGCCACTCCGGCCCCAGACGCTGCTCGATGTAGTCCCGGATCAGCTTGCGCACCATCTGCGAAGGGGTGACATCGTCTGCGGCACAAAGCCGCTCGAACACTGCTTTCTTGCGCGGATCGATGAGCAGCGTCAGCCGCGCGGTCCGTTGTTCCAAACCGATCTCCCTTCAGGCAAATTATATGTTAATCAGATTAACATTGATTGTTTCAAAGTAAAGCATAGAATGCGCATCCTCTGTGCCTCAGGGGTTCCTCTTCAGATGTCCCATCGCAGTCATCTCACCGCCGTCCAGATTGCCAGCGCCTTCCGCGAAAGCTGTCTGCGCGAGCGCTACAGCCTGCGCCGCGGCTACGCCGATTTGATGGCCGGCACCACCGTGGGCATCATCGCTATCCCGCTCGCCATGGCGCTCGCCATCGCCAGCGGCGTGGCGCCACAACATGGGCTCTATACCGCCATCATCGCCGGCTTCGCGGTGGCGCTGACCGGCGGTTCGCGCTACAGCGTAACCGGCCCCACGGCTGCGTTCGTGGTCATTCTCCACCCGGTGGCGCAGCAGTTCGGACTCGGTGGGCTGCTGGTGGCGACGTTGCTCGCTGGCTGCATCCTCATCGGCATGGCGGTGGCGCGCCTGGGCCGCCTGATCGAGTACATCCCGGAGCAGGTGACCCTGGGTTTCACTGCGGGCATCGCGGTGGTCATCGCCACGCTGCAGGTGAAAGACTTTTTCGGCCTGCGCCCGTTGGCTGGCCACGAGACCTACGCGCAACAGGTGGCCGCGCTCTGGCACGCCGCACCCACCGCCAACTCGGCCACGGTGCTGGTGGGCGTGGTGACCCTGCTCCTGCTGGTGGTGTGGCCGAAACTGAAGCTGCCCGTGCCCGGCCATCTGCCGGCGGTGGTGGTGGGGGCGCTGCTGGCCTGGGCCCTGGCCAAGACCGGCCACCCGGTGGAGACCATCGGCTCCCGCTTCGACTACCTGTTGCCGGACGGCTCCAGCGGCCATGGCATCCCGCCGGTGCTGCCTCATTTCCTCTGGCCGTGGACCGCCCCTGGGCCCGACGGCGGCGCCATCGTCTGGTCCTGGTCGACTCTGCGCACCCTGCTGCCGGCGGCTTTTTCCATCGCCATGCTGGGGGCGATCGAGTCGCTCCTCTGTGCCGTGGTCCTGGACGGTATGTCGGGCCGTCGCCATCAGGCCAACGGCGAGCTGCTGGGTCAGGGTATCGGCAATCTGCTCGCACCCTTTTTCGGCGGCATTACCGCCACCGCAGCCATTGCCCGCTCCGCGGCCAACTTTCGCGGCGGCGCCCAGTCGCCGGTCGCCAGCATGGTCCACGCCCTGGTGGTATTGATCGCCCTGCTCGCCCTGGCGCCGATTTTCTCCTACCTGCCCATGGCCTCACTGGCGGCGTTGCTGCTGATCGTGGCCTGGAACATGAGCGAGGCCCACCGCGTGATCGGTCTCATCCGCCAGGCGCCGCGCGGCGACGTCCTGGTGCTGCTGACGTGTGCCGCGCTCACGGTGCTGTTCGACATGGTCATTGCTATCAGTACCGGGATCGTCCTCGCCTCGCTGCTGTTCATGCGCAACATCGCCAAAATGACCAAGATCACCGATGTCACGCAGCAGCGCAAACATGTGCCGATGGCGCTTCAGCCGGGCTGGGCGGTGTATAAAATTGACGGGCCGCTCTTCTTCGCCGCCGCAGATCGTGTCTTTTCGCAGCTCGCCCTGCTGGCCAGCCCGCATGCCGGAATCGTGATCTATCTGGACGGCGTGCCGCTGCTCGACGCCGGCGGTCTCTCCGCCTTCAACCGGTTCACCCGCGACTGCCAGGAACGCCACATTCGCCTGATCGGGGCCGACCTGCAGTTTCAGCCGCTGCGCGTCCTGGCGCGGGCGCGCGTCGTACCGGTGGGTGATCGCCTGATCTTCACCTCCACGCTGGCCGATG
>JBNLBB010000235.1:0-3073 GCA_050302415.1 Gammaproteobacteria bacterium
CTGCACGCTCTTTTTCTGGGCCACGCTCTGGTAGAAACGCTCGTCGCTGTAGTCGGGCTGGATGCCGCGCGAGGCGGTGCGCAGCAGGGTACCGCTGAAACAGGAGTCGGAAATCAACAGCGTGTGCTGGCTGCGGTTGGCGATGGTGTTGAGTTCGTCGCGGATGGTGGAGTTGCGCAGAAACGTGGTGTGGTCGGTGCCCACGGCGTCCACCGGAATCCAGTAGCCGCGTGAGGTCTCCAGGTCCACCCAGCCGTGACCGGCGTAATAGATGAGCACGCTGTCGCGTGGCATGACCCGTTTGGAGAGGGTATCGAGCGCCTGCAGTATGTCGCGCCGCGTGGCGTTGTGCAGTACCGTCACGTCGCCGAATCCGTAGTGATCTTTCAGCAGCGCCGCCACTTCGTTGGCGCCGGAGACCGCGGTCTCCAGGCTGATCCATTTGCCCTGCGGATCCTGATAGCGCTGGTTGCCGATCACCAGCGCCCGATAGACGCCGTTGACGTATGGAGTCTTGCTGACTGTCGCCGCCGGCTGCAGTGCAATACCGCGGGTGGCGGCCTGCGCAGCGGGTGTCGCCGGTAACACCACCATCAGCAGCCAGGCCAGCACGACGGAGAACTGCACGCCCCAATTCCTCGATCGAATGACACTTCTGTTCATTGCCCTATCCCGCCTGATTCTGAAGCACAAATCCACCCCGGGTACGAAAACTGCGGCCATCGGCCAGGGTGCCGCTCAACTCCCATTCGTAGCGCCCCGCGGGCAGCGCCTGGGATGCCGTCACGTTGGCTTGGCTGCGCTCGGTCACCACGGTCGGCAGTTCAAAGCTTGAGTCCCGACCGGTGTGGGCCACGCGCAGCCGGTAGGCAACCGCACCCTCCACCGCGGACCACGCAAACTGCAGCCGGTTGGCCTCCACCAGGGTCACGCTGGGCGCACGGTAGCTGCTGCTCGAGGTGCGCGCGGCCTGGAAAAAACCGATGCCCGGGGTGGTCTGGCCCGGCACCGTGAAATGGATGTTCGGATCGTCGCGATAGGCCACCAGCGACAGCGGCACTGTCGGAGAGCCGCCGCCGATCACCAGCAGCACCAGCAGCACGCTGACAAGCGCCGTGGCCGGCACACTCATCCAGACCGGTAGGCGCCACTGCAGGAATCGGGACATCCGGGAGTCATCCGCGGATGCGGCGGGCGGTGCCTTTGGCATCTGTGCCCGATGCTGGGCAACGGCATGCAGCGCCGCACGCCGCGCGCCGGGATCGGCGTGGATCCGCTGCAGGAGCGCATCGCGTTCCGCGCCCTCCAGGGTGCCACCTGCCAGGGCCGCCAGGGCTTGTGGCGCCACCGATTCGTCCACCGACTGCCCACCCAGGGAGACCTCCGCCGCGTGCTCGCCCACCCAGTCCGCCACCTGCTGCAGGCGCTGCAACTGGCCCCGGCACTCGCCGCAGGTTGCCAGGTGCAGCCGCTGCCCGCGGAAACGCGATCCGGCCGGATCCTCCAGATAGGCAAACAGCTCTTCATCGTTGAGGTGGTTGGCACTGCCCATGGTCTGCCCCGATTGCTTTGGCTTCCCCATCAATCAGACACCGCTTGTCGCGGCATTTGAATCCGCAGGGTTGGATTGTTGCTCTGTCGCCGCATACCCGGCCAGTCGGGTGAGTTTGGCCAGCGCCTTGCGGCGGAAATAGTAGAGCTGCTGGCGGTCGGTATCGGCTGGTGCCACTTTGGGATGGATAGCAATATTGAGGCTCGCCAGGCACTCCAGCACCTCCAGGGCATCGCGCTCCTCCACCAGCATCGCTTCCAGCACATACTGCTCTTCCGGTGTGAGCTGCTGCCACGCTTCGGCAAGCTGCAGGTGTTCGACCTGCAATTCCGGCCCGGCACCCGGCGATTCAAACTCCTGCTCGAACTCCTCGTCACCATCGCCATGAGAGAGCGAGCCCACCTGTGGCGGGTTGAGCAGATGCAGTCGGCGGCGCTGGGTGAGCACCAGCACGATGCGCTCGGCCAGATCGGCGCAGGTCGCTTCGTCGATCCCCGTCTGTTGCGCGATCAGGGGTATGGCATCGCCATGCTGCAGGGCATGAAACACCTTCGGCGCATCGTCGCCCAGTTCCCGGATATATTCCGGCACCCGCACCCGGCGACCGAAGCGCCAATCCTTCCAGCGCTCATAAAACGGGAGTGAATTGGCGACGGCGTAGAGATAGGCATAGAGCGAGGCGCCGTCGCGCCCCTCGTAACGCAGCAACCGCCTGCCACCCACCAGGTAATCGAGCATCCAGCCCAGACTGGCGTTACCCCATTCGCAATAGAGCGCATCGGCCGGTGCCCCGCTCAGCGGTTGCGGCAGGGTGCAGCGGAACTGGTAGCGGTGGTTGCGGCAGAAGCGCTTGCAGAATTGGGTGGTCTGATAGCTGATGATCGGCTCGATCAGCTGGTGCACCCGGCGCCGCGCCGCCACATCACCCGCTGCGGCGCGTTCGGCCAGCGCTGTCCATTCGCTCTCATGCGTGGTGGCGTCTGCCGCCGAACCGCCTTCGCCACGTGGGTGTTCACTCATCGAACGCGCAGGGTCCTGTGCAACGGTTCAGTGGGGATCATACAGGAACCACCCGGCGACCCGGTCGCCCACCAGGCGGATGCCCAGCCCGTAGTGGTCATAGGCCAGGTACTGCCCGCGCTGGGTGTACCACTGGCGGCTCGGTGGACCAAACTGTTTCAGCGGCCGGTCGGCGGGATCACCCAGGCGCAGGCCGCCGAGCGCCACGCCCTCGCCCGCCTCCTGCCAGGCACGCACCACGACACCCGATCGGTCGGTCAGCAGCCGCCCACCATCGGCCACCCGATGCAACTGGTGCGCCTCGCCATCGAGCCAGATGGCCGCGTCCGTGGCCGCAGTCTGAGGGTACCGGTCCCCGAGCCGTTTGCCGGCCACCTGCGGGGATTCGCGCAGGCGTGACGCGGTGCCGCCGGCCGACAGCTCCTTGAGCGCCAGCTGGAACAGCAGTCCATCGCCCTCGCGCCGCGCACTGCCCGCCAGCTGTTGCCAGATCTCCTTTTC
>JBNLBB010000236.1:0-2981 GCA_050302415.1 Gammaproteobacteria bacterium
GATCTGCGACCGTGGCCTCACTGACGGTGATGGTCCAGGCCGCATCGGCAATGGCGGGCAACACCACACGAAACCGACCGTCGCTGCTGGTTGCAGTCACCTGCGTTGCGCCGTTCACTGCCACAATGCCCACTGGCCCGACGGCTTCCTGGTATGCCCCTGTCACCGCAACCGAATCATTGCTCAACAGCAGCAGTTCCAGTACACCGTCGCCGGCCATCACCGCATCGTCCACCTGCATGGAAAGCGGTGGTAGCGCGGGCAGCTCCAGGGTCATTGAACGCGGCCCCTCACGGACCACTGCTTCGCCGGTAAACGGATTGGTGAAGTCTTGCAGGGAGGCAACCTGATAGTGGTAGTTAAAATTCCAGAGCGCTCCGGTATCCAGATAACTGTTGCCCGAAACCTCTGTCAGTTGAGTCAATTCATCACCGGCCACGGCGCGATAGATGCGGTATCGAAATTCATCGACAGCAATCCAGTTCAGACGCCCGTCCGCGTTCTCACGTTGAAGCGCAAATCCCTCTACCG
Source organism: Gammaproteobacteria bacterium (assembly GCA_050302415.1). GTDB lineage: Bacteria > Pseudomonadota > Gammaproteobacteria > JBNLBB01 > JBNLBB01 > JBNLBB01. Next base: position 532 of record JBNLBB010000236.1, read on the forward strand.
GCGTTATGTTGTAGGCGACAAAAAAGGCCACTGCCTGACCCGGTTCGCTCTCAATGCCCTTGTGATCCACCGCGGTTACGCGATATTGGTAACCACTGCCGTTGGCGACCGATTTGTCCACGTATCGCAGTTCGGTGATCAGTTCGTTGTTGAGTTTGGTTTCACTGCTCCCCTGAACATCACTGCGATAGATCTGGAAGCCGGCCACATTGGCGGGATCGGCATGCGCGGCCCACTCTACGGCTACCGCAGTCTCCTGCAACGCCGGAAGGACTCCGGTAACTGCCGCCAATCTCCAGCGGGTGGGGTCTTCCGGATAGGTATCCTGGTCATCCGAATGGCCGTCCCCATCGGTATCGAGTTTCACCTGTACCGAAACCTCCGACGAGGTGTTGCCTGCGTAGTCGGCCACACGCACCGTCAGGGTGAGTGAGACATCGGTGAAGGGCTCGGTGGCGTTACAGGTGATTTCCGCATCGTTACCCGTGCAGTTGGCGGCGCGGGCAGACCCATTGACCTTGAGCAGGGTTGCCGCGGGATCGACGCCCCAACCCACATCACTCACGTCGAGCAGCAGCGGATGATCGGGGCGTACCAGGTCACCATCTCTCAATTCTGAAAACGCCACGGTGGGTACATGCAGATCGCCGTTGATGGTCATCTGTTTGCGCCACTCCTTGCGCTTGACCACAGCTCCCGCCGTGCCGTCGTCCATCACCTGGTGCAACTCCCGCTTCCCAAGTAACCAGACGGCGCCAGTATGCACGTCGGACTCCATCGCCCGTGGGTGCCGGACCTCCTTGCCCAGCGGAAGACTCAGCTCCAGCGATCCGTCCGTGGTGTATCGCTCCAGTGTTTTGCCATCCTGCACCCAAAGCTTGCCGCGCCCGTTGGCACTGACCATGTCCACGGTCCGATGCCTACGGTCCAGATCCTTGTTCAGCGTTTGGACGCCTCCGGCATCGAAGCGCAGGAGGGTTCGCCGTCCAGCCACCCAGAGCTGGCCAAGCCGGAAATCGAAACTGATATCACGTACCCGTTCTCGCGCAGGAAGTTGGGCAAACAGAACGCTGTCGGTAAGGGTGTCATAGCGGGCGACACTCCAGCGCGATGCGAGCCACAGCGCACGTGACTGCCAGTCGTAGGCTACGTGCCTGACGTGCCGGCGCAGCGGTTTGGCGACCAGCAGTTCACCGGTATTCGAATATTTGAGCAGCGCATGCGCAGCGATTACCCATACGCTGCCGTCAACCGGATCCGCCGCCAGATAGCGATGTCGATGATCGTCCGATCCGTGACCATCACGGTCCCACCAATCGTCATGGTCACGCACTCTTCCAAGCGCGCCTCCAAACAGGATTCTGGAATCGGGATGATGATCCCGCCGGTGGTTGTCACTTCGCCGCTTGTCGCGCTCGTCATCCGAACGCCCACCGCGGTTTTCGCGCTCGTCGTCGTCTTCCTGGTCATCGTCGTCGCCTTCATCATCCAGCCAATCCGAAGGACGACCATGCCGTGGCAAATTGATGTCGAGGGTTTGGATGCCGTTGCGATCAAACGCCAGCAGCTTCCCTCTGTGGCTGATCACCCAAACGGTGCCATTGCGGTCATCGACCGCGACAGCGCGAACGTGACGCAATCCTCCCAACTCGCCAACCGGTACTCCGGCGCTATCCAGCTGCACCAGAGACTCATCGGCTTCCACCCACAACGACTGATGATCAGCCTGCGCCAGGACCGGGACCACCAACACCAACACCGCCGTCAGGAGCATCTCCTTCCAGCGGTGTCTCGCTACGCGCATTTGCTTATGTCGGTCCATTGTTGACTCATTCTTCCGTGCGTCCCTGGCAGGGGCTCTCTGCCCCTCTCCCCTGTCCGCCCGATTGTTATCAGTTCGGGCCTCCCGGCCCCATCCCAGTGCTTTTGTACTTATCCGCCCCTGACACGCAGGGTGGATTTCCCCTTATCGGTTATCAGCCAGTTCCGGTTCCAGATACTCCACGGTGGTGGTTTTCAGCAGCTTTTCCCTTTCCACCGCCACCGCCTCACGCAGCTGCACCGGAGCCAGGGCGCGCCGAATCTGGGTGCGCACCTCCGCCAGCGGTTTGGGATCGTTGACCTGCCGTTTCTGAACTCTCACCAGGTAGGCCTTGCCCTCCACGAACAGCGGCTGGCTAGTTTCGCCCGTCTTGAGACCCTTGATCATCGCCTGTACACGCTGATGCAACAGGTGCTCATCCCCTGCCCCCTGACGAAACTCCAGAGGTACCCCGTCGGACTGTGCCTGCTTCGCAATCGCGGACCACTGGTCTCTGGAGCGCGCCTGCTCCAGCCACCGGGTGACCTTTGATACGTCGTTGCCCGGTACACTCTTCTGGCTGAACAGCATGTCGTAGACCACCGTCTCTCCCGCCCCGAAGCGGTCGGCGTGTTTCTGGTAGTAATCC
>JBNLBB010000237.1:0-2961 GCA_050302415.1 Gammaproteobacteria bacterium
CCCGTCCGACCCGGGCCCAGCTGCAGGAGTTGGCCGGAAGCCGGACGGAGGCCCGCAAGCACCTGTGCGCCCGGCAGCGCGGGGAGTTGCTGCTGGTGCCCATCGAGGAGGTGATCTGCCTCCAGGCGGATCAGAAGTATGTCAACGTGATCCACCGTGGCGGCCGGGTGTTGATCGAGGAGAGTCTGCGCGAGCTTGAACGGGAGTTCGGTTCGCGCTTTCTGCGCATCCACCGCGGTACCCTGGTGGCCGTTGCGCAAATTTCCGGCCTGGTAAAGGACAGTGCGGGGCGGGCCTGCATGCGTCTGGAGGGAACGGACGAACTCTATGAAGTAAGCCGCCGTCACTTGAGTGCCGTGCGCGAGTTTCTGCGCTCCGGCGGGTGAGCCGGTTCAGGGTGCCGGAACGCCGCGCAGCCGGTCGCGGGCCTCGGCGATCGCCCGGTCCAGATAGAATCCATAAAATTCCACGGTGTTGATGCCAACAAGCGGTTCCGCCAATGGCGATCCCGAGGCGTCAACCAGCACGATCGTGGGCGTCACCCGCACGGCGTAGCGCTCGGCCAGGGCGGATGAGGCAATCTCCCGGCCGTCAAAATCGGTGACTGGCGAGAGGTCATCAATCAGGACTTCACGCAGGATCACGGCGTCCCGGTATTCGCCGCTGCGCTCCATGGGCAGCAGTATCTCCTGGCGCAGGCGCTCACAGTAGGGACAGCCGTGCGCCGACAGGACCAGCATCACGGGATTACCCCGGGCCTCCGCGTCCCGGCCATCGGTCTGCAGATTGATGGACCCGCCCGCGGCGAAACCGCTGATGGCGAGCATCAGCAGGCTGGCGGTCAGCCGGATGGGGCGTAGATTCCAAGCCATGGCGGGTGTGTTATCGTGTTGCGCGCCCGGGGCGCGGTGGAATGCAACCCATAAATACGCCATGCACGGCGCCGGGGGGAATATCCCCACCGGCATAGAGCCAGAACAGAGAGGATAGAGGGAATCCATGAACAGAGTCCGGATTGCAACCCGCAAAAGCCCGTTGGCCATGTGGCAGGCTGAGCATGTCTCCGCCGCGCTGCGCCAGGCCCATCCGGGACTGGAGGTGGAGCTGGTCGGTTTTACCACTCAGGGTGACAAGATCCTCGACAGCCCGCTGGCCAAGGTCGGCGGCAAGGGTCTCTTCGTCAAGGAGCTGGAGCGTGCCATGCTCGATGGTGACGCGGACATTGCCGTGCACTCCATGAAGGACGTGCCGGTGGAGTTTCCCGAGGGCTTACATCTGCCGGTCATCATGACCCGCGAGGAGCCGCGTGACGCCTTTGTATCCAACCACTTCGCAGGCGTGCATGAGCTGCCTGAAGGGGCCTGTGTGGGTACCTCGAGCCTGCGTCGCCAGTGTCAGCTGAAGGCCAATCGACCAGACCTCAAAATTGCCGATCTGCGGGGCAACGTCAACACCCGGCTCGGAAAACTGGATGCGGGTGACTACGACGCCATCATCCTTGCCGCCGCCGGCCTGATCCGCCTGGAGATGCCCGAACGCATCCGGGCCCTGATCGACACCGAAACCAGTCTGCCCGCCATCGGTCAGGGTGCCGTGGGAATCGAATGCCGGGCCGAGGATCCGCGCATCAACGAGTTGCTGAAACCGCTGAACGATCCGCAGACCCATGCGCGGGTGCTGGCCGAACGGGGCATGAACCACCGCCTGCAGGGTGGCTGCCAGGTGCCCATTGCCGGCCACGCCGAGTGGATCGACGCGGCCACGTTGCGCCTGCGCGGTCTGGTCGGGTCCGTGGATGGCAGCCAGATCGTGCGGGCCGAGGCGACCGGACCGGCTGCCGAGGCTTGGGCGCTGGGGCTGAGTGTGGCGGAGAGCCTTCTGGCGCGGGGTGCGGGTCCGCTGCTGGCGGCACTGCACGCCTGAGTCGGCACGTAATGACGTCACTGACCGGGTTGGGTGTGGTGGTGACGCGACCGCAGGCGCAGGCCGAGAGCCTGTGCCATGCAATCGAGTCCGCCGGCGGGCGCGCCATCCGCTTTCCCGCGCTGGCCATCGAACCACTGCCGTTGAGTGCAACCTTGCGGGCACAGGGGCAACAGGTGATGCACGCCGACTGGCTGATTTTCATCAGTGCCAACGCGGTGCGCGCCTATCTGGATGCGGGCTTCCCCACATCGGGCGGCATGCTGAACATTGCGGCCGTCGGGTCAGCCACCGCCGGTGCGTTGGCCGAGGCCGGTGTACGCCCGGACCTGGTTCCCGCGGATCGCTTCAACAGCGAAGCACTGCTCGAGTCCCCCGCCATGAACGCCGTTGCCGGGTGTCGTGTGGTCATCGCCCGGGGGGTGGGTGGCCGCGAATTTCTGGCCGAGGAGTTGCAGCAGCGCGGTGCAGAGGTGACTTATCTGGAGCTTTACCGGCGGGTCCGACCGGTGGGCGATCCCCGGAAACTGACCGATCTTTGGGCGCGCGGAGAGATCGATCTGGTCACAGCCACCAGCCGCGAAGTACTGCAAAATTTCCATGAAATGCTGGACGAAGAGGGGCGCCGGCGGCTGGCGGCCACGCCGCTGGTGGTGGTCAGTGAACGTATGGTACAACTGGCCGCAGACCTGCATTTGCAGGGTCCCTGTCTGCTGGCGGAGAGTGCCGGCGATTCATCCCTGATGCGCGCCATGCTGCATTGGGCAGAACACTCCGGGAAGGTTTGATGAGCGACAAAGAACAGGGCACCGCGGAATCCACCCAGGCGCTGGTTGTGGACGTCCCCGCCGAAGAGGATGTTGCCGCGGCCGATCTCGCGGCGGAGCACCCGCCGGAGGGCGGTGAACAGAGCGTCCCGGAGACCCCCGATCTTTCTGCCAAGCAACCTGTGGCGCCAAAGCGTCGCGGGGGAGTGGTCGGCTGGCTGGCGCTGTTGTTGGTGTTGGGGCTGGCGGGCGCCACTTATTGGCTGGCGCA
>JBNLBB010000238.1:0-2933 GCA_050302415.1 Gammaproteobacteria bacterium
GGTCAATGAATACCTGCGCGATACGGGCCTCTTTTTCTCCGTCGATCCGGGCGCCGATGCCACGGTCGGCGGCATGGTCTCAACCCGCGCCTCCGGGACCAACACTGTGCGCTACGGCACCATCCGCGAAAATGTACTCAGTCTGAAGGTGGTGCTCGCCAATGGTGAAATCATCGAAACCGGCACGCGCGCGCGCAAGTCCGCAGCGGGCTATGACCTGACCCACCTCTTCATCGGAGCCGAAGGCACGCTGGGGGTGGTCACCGAAGTGCAGTTGCGCCTGCACCCGCAACCCGAAGCGGTGGCGGCGGCGGTCTGCCAGTTCGAAACCCTGGATGGTGCCGTCGACACCGTCATCGAGACGCTCGCCCATGCGATCCCCGTGGCCCGCATCGAGTTGCTGGACGATGTGCAGATGCGCGCCTGTATCGCCTACTCCAAGTTGGACGAATTCAAACCGGTGCCCACCCTCTTTTTCGAGTTCAACGGTACCGGGTCCTCGGTTCCCGAACAGATGGCCGTGGTGGAGGAGATTGCGCAGGGCAACGGCGGTTCCGCATTCCAGTCCGCCTTGCGCGAGGAGGAGCGCAGCCGCTTGTGGAAGGCGCGGCATTCGGCCTATTACGCCATCCGCGCGATGGCGGCGGGACGTACCGGCTTGACCACGGATGTGTGCGTGCCCATCTCGGCACTGGCCGAAAACATCCACGCGGCGCGGGCCGATATTGATGCCTGTGGTCTGATGGCCTCGATTCTCGGCCACGTGGGCGACGGCAACTTTCACTGCGCGCTGATGGTGGACCCGGAGCAGTCCGAGGAGGTGCGCATTGCCAAGGAGGTGGGCGACCGGATCGTGGAACGGGCGCTGGCCAGCGGTGGTACCTGCACCGGGGAGCACGGGGTCGGACTGGGCAAGCGGGAGTGGGTGGAGCGCGAGCGTGGATCCGGGATGGCCGTGCTGCGGGCCATTAAGCAGGCCCTGGACCCCAAGGGGCTCATGAATCCCGACAAGATGATCAAGAACTGACCCTAACCGCACGAAACTAAGGGCTTTTCAGTTGACCCGAATCAGCGCCTGGGGTGGCCAGCGCGGATGGCCTCAGCTACAATGAGCTTGTCTTACAACCAGAGGTAACTCTACTCGATGAACAGCAACGACGACCCTGGCAGTTGTAGTCGCAAGACACCCAACCGCCACTTTCGCGCTGCAGGAGATGTGATGCGCGCCCATTCGTCGCTCAGGTAGATACCCCTCGCTCGGGGGTGCCTGCCAGACAATAGGCGCTCCCGGTGGTCTCAGGACCCCGGTGCATCACCGGGGTTTTTTGTGCCGGGTCCCAAGGGATCCGAACCTGCCCCCAGTCCCCTGCAGCCGGTACACCGGACACAGGAGACCTGAACATGACCCAGTCAATCCGTCAGCGTCGCGTGCTCAAGGAGTACGTGGCGCAGCAGAACCGCGGCAAGACGGAAGTTGTCGCAGAGCCCAAGAACTGGTTGCGTGAAATCCTGAAGCTCGTAGGCCTGGGACAGACCAGCGCCTGACCGCGACCGACAGGCACCACCAAAAAAAGGCCGAGCCCGCGTGGGTTCGGCCTTTTTTTAGGACAGATTTGACGTCGGGATCAGAACTGGATGCCCAGGGTCAGGTAGTTGATGTCGGAATCGATCTGGGTGTAGTCGATCTCTATCTGCAGGATCCCGAGCCCAAACCCGATGCCCAGGCCCACCGAGCCGCCGGTGTCATCGTCGCTCTGGCTCCCGACCGTCACTTCGCGGCGGATGAGGCCGGTGCGGGCCTTGAAATAGACCGGACCGGCAGTCCGCAGGGCCACGTAGACCGCCTCGGTCGCTACTTCCACATCCTCGCCACCCGCGGTCTCACCGTTGGTGGCGGTGCGGCTGATTTCGCCCTCCACGCCCAGGTCACCCAGCACGATACCGGTCTGGTAGCCGGCGGTGAAGGAGGTGTTGATCGGATCGTCAAAACCGCCCTCGTCGATCAGCATGGGACCGGTTTTGGCGCCAAAGTAGAGTTCAGCCGACGCGCCGGTTGCATAGAAAATGCCGGGAGCCGCGAGCAGGGCACACAGGAGCAGACGTTTCATGGAGGAAATTCCTTTAACTGGGGGACAATTCGTGCCCTTCATAATAGCCGCATCCCGCGCAGATTCAGAGACCGGTACCACATTCTGCGGGCTGGAGAGCGGGGCGGACTTGCCTTACGCCAGGGAAATCCGCAGGCTCGGACAGGCAAAGAGGTGGCAGCAGCGGAGTGGATGGCGTGAACGGATCGGACAAACAGCCCATGGCATTCACATCGACCCGTCGCGAGGTCTCCTTCGGCGAGTGTGATGTCACCGGGATCGTCTACAACCCCAACTTTCTGCGCTGGTTTGACGACAATGTGCACCGGCTGCTGAAACTGCATCTGGGTTCCTTCAAGACCCTGCAGGCTGAACATGACCTGGAAGGCCTGCCGATTGTCGAGACCAACCTCCGGTTCCACGCGCCGCTCAGATACGAAATGGCCATTGAAATCCAGAGTTGGATCGAGGAACTCGGCCGCAGGTCACTGGTGCTCCGTCACCAGGTGATAGCGGGCGACACGGTCACGAGCGAAGCGAGGGAGGTACGGGTCTGGGTTGCCAAGGGGATGGATGGCCGGCCGCCGGCTGCCGCTGAGATACCGGAGGGAGTGAGAGTCCGGCTGGAACCGCAGGGATAGTCCGGGAATACCAGCGCCCATTCCCGCCTCATTCTTAATTTTTACTTAAGATGATCTGGCGCAAGGCCCTCAGACCCGGTGGAGGCTATGTTGAATGCCGCACTGTCACTGCGTTGAGGACCCTCCCATGAAAGGCAAACCAAACGTGCTGCAGGAACTGCAGAAGCTGCTCAACAGTGAGTTGGCGGCCCGCGACCAGTACTTC
>JBNLBB010000239.1:0-2902 GCA_050302415.1 Gammaproteobacteria bacterium
CGAGCGGGGAGATCGGGCTGACGCGGCCGTTGCCCGGTGTGCCGCAGGCCCAGGATCTCTGTGTGCGCGCTGCCCAGGCGCTCAGGGCCCACGCGCCGTCCCGGGTGGGGGTGGAGATCACCGTGGACAAGCGGTTGCCCATGGGCGGCGGCATCGGCGGGGGCAGTTCGGATGCCGCCACCACCCTGGTGGCGCTCAACCATCTTTGGGGCGTTGGCCTGAATCCGGACCAACTGGCGGCAATCGGCCTGTCGCTGGGGGCCGATGTGCCCGTGTTTGTCCGCGGGGTGGCCGCATTCGCGGAAGGGGTTGGCGAGCAGTTGACGCCGGTGTTGCCCCCGGAGCCCTGGTATCTGCTGCTGGTCCCCGGGTGCGCCGTGCCCACCGCGGAAATCTTCGCCGCACCCGATTTGACACGCCATTGTGCGCCCATCAAAATAGCCGACTTTCTCGCCGGCCAGGGGGCCAACGTGTGCGAGCCGGTGGTGCGCAATCGGTACCCGGAAGTGGGTGAAGCACTCGATTGGCTGGCCCGGCACGCTGAGCCCAGAATGTCGGGCACCGGGGCAACCGTCTATGCCGCCTTCGCCAGCCGCGAAGCCGCGGAGTCGGTGGCCAGGCAGGCGCCCGCCCGGTGGCAGGCAGTTCCCGCCGTTGGTCTGAACCGGTCTCCCTTGGTGGAGCGGCTGCGTCGGGCGCAAACGGCGGGATGAGCAAGGTTTATTGGGGCGTCGCCAAGCGGTAAGGCACAGGGTTTTGATCCCTGCATTCCCAGGTTCGAATCCTGGCGCCCCAGCCAAATTCGGCGACGCGTCGCGGCGCCGGGATGGGGAGGCAGGGTGAGAACCTGTCCAGGTTCGACCAAATCGCCGGGAGCGATTTGGAACGGCCGGAGGCCGGCTCCGCAGGGGCGGAGGGCAGGAAGCCCGGAGTCATCCTGGCGCCCCAACCAAATGCGGCAGCCCCGAGGCTGCACACCGGGTCCGGTTGCCATCAGGAGAGCACCAGGACCACACTATTTAATATGCCGACAGATGCAGGCGGTGACCGGATCCGGTGTCCCAACCGCCTCCGCCAGCAGCGCAGAGTGGGAGCGCAGCCATGACAGACAGAGGCTTGATGGTTTTCACGGGCAACGCCAATCCCCGGCTGGCCCAGGAAGTTGCCTCGCACCTTGATCTGCGTCTGGGCAAGGCGGTGGTCGGCAAGTTCAGTGACGGCGAGATCATGGTCGAGGTCGAAGAGACCGTTCGCGGCCGCGATATCTTCATCATCCAGCCCACCTGTGCCCCCACCAACGACAACCTGATGGAACTGATGGTGATGGTGGACGCCTTCCGCCGCGCCTCGGCATCGCATATCACCGCCGTCATCCCCTACTTCGGCTACTCGCGCCAGGACCGGCGTCCGCGCTCGGTGCGGGTGCCTATTACCGCCAAAGTGGTCGCTGACATGCTGGGCAGCGTCGGTGTGGACCGGGCTTTGACCGTCGATCTGCACGCCGACCAGATCCAGGGTTTCTTCGACTTTCCGGTGGACAACGTTTACGCCTCGCCGGTGCTGTTGGGTGATGTGTGGCGCCAGAAATATCCGAAACTGGTGGTGGTCTCGCCCGATGTGGGCGGTGTGGTGCGCGCCCGCGCCCTGGCCAAACGGCTTGATGACGCGGACCTGGCCATCATCGACAAGCGCCGTCCGCGGCCCAACGAAGCCGAAGTGATGCACATCATCGGTAACGTGGAAGGCCGCAGCTGCGTGGTGATCGATGACATGGTGGATACCGCCGGAACCCTCTGCCTGGCGGCCAGGGCGCTCAAGGATCATGGCGCCGAGAAGGTGGTCGCCTACTGCACCCACCCGGTGCTGTCGGGCAAGGCGATAGACAATATCGAGAATTCAGTACTTGACGAACTCGTCGTAACCAATAGTATTCCGCTCTCCCAGAGGGCTGAGGCATGCAGCCGCATCCGGCAGCTGAGCATTGCCAACCTGCTGGCAGAGGCGATCTACCGCATCTGGCAGGACGAATCGGTCAGTTCCCTGTTTGTGGATTAACAGTTTCTCCGGCACCGCCTGCGGGCGGGGTCGGGTCAGGTGAAGCCTGGATTTGGTCGCGAATCCGGGCTTCTGAAGCCGCCTTCGGGCGGTCATTTTGATTGGAGCTATAAGCAATGAGCGTTGATTTTGAACTGAACGCGGAATCGCGCACGGACGTGGGGAAAGGTGCGAGCCGCCGCCTGCGTCGTGCCAATCGGGTTCCGGGCGTTATCTATGGTGGGGGAACCGATCCCCAGTCGATCACTCTGGATGGGTTCCAGTTGGGCAATGCCCTCGAGCACGAGGCCTTCTATTCTCACGTGCTGACCTTGAAGGTCGACGGCAAGGCCCAGACTGCGGTCCTCAAGGACCTGCAGCGTCACCCCTACAAACCGACCATCGTGCATGCCGACTTTTTGCGGGTCTCCGCCAAGGACACCATCCGCATGCATGTGCCGATCCACTACATCAATGAGGACAAGGCCTACGGGGTGAAGCAGGAAGGTGGCCAGATTTTCCACAATCTGAGCGACATCGAAATCGCCTGCGAAGCACGGAACCTGCCCGAGTACATCGAAGTGGATCTCACCGACGTGCATCTGGGCCAGACCATTCACCTGTCGGACCTGAAATTGCCCAAGGGTGTGGAAATTCCGGCGCTGGCGCATGGTGAAGAGCACAACCTGCCGGTAGTGAGCATCCGTGGTGCAGCCAAGGCTTCAGCGGATGACGAGGCTGAAGATGAAGCCGGTGAGGGCTCTGCCGAAGAGTAATCGCTTTTCGTGATTCTCCGGAAACGCCACCGCGGACCGACCCGCGGTGGCGTTTTCGTTTTAGCGGGTGGGAACCATGGCTGAATCCAATT
>JBNLBB010000240.1:0-2900 GCA_050302415.1 Gammaproteobacteria bacterium
CCCTCGCCCCACGGCGCCTGCCAGACCGGTTCGCCGGGTTTCGCCGCCTTCCAAAGCGCGAAGTCGAGCGGGTCCCGCTTGGCCTCGCCAATTTCCACCCGTGCTCCGGCGCGCAGATCCTCCAGCTTTTTGCCGGACAGTTTGCCGTACCCGGGGAACCGGGCCACGGCGTAGTAGACGTCACCATTGTCGGCACAGTAGGCAATACCGGTATCCAGCAGGCGCTGAATCATGGCGACAATCTGCTCCATGGACGCGGTGGCACGCGGCTCCTCGTCAGGCGGCAGCACGCCCAGCGCCGCAGAATCGTCGTGCATGGCCTGAATGAAGCGTTCGGTGAGCCGGGCTTCGCTTTCGCCGTTTTCCCTGGCGCGGGCGATGATCTTGTCGTCCACATCGGTGATGTTGCGCACGTAGGTCACCTCGTAGCCGGTCCAGCGCAGGAACCGCACCACGGTATCGAACACCACCATGACCCGGGCGTGTCCGAGGTGGCAGAGATCGTAGACGGTCATGCCGCAGACATAGAGCTTCACCCGTGGCGGATCGATGGGCCTGAATGCCTCCTTTTGTCGCGTCATTGAGTTGTAGATCTGCAACATCACTCTCTGCCCACTGCTTCAACCGTGAAGAGACGGCATCCTACCGGAAAGGCTTCGCCCCACCAAGTCTGGGGGTCAGGCGCTTTTTCCCCAGCGTGAAAACACCTATCATGTCCCCCAGATTGTCCCCATTGCGACCAAACCCCAAGGATTCATTGCCCGTATGAACAGAATCGCCGCGCTTCTGGCTGCCGCTCTCTTTGCCCTGTTTGCCACTCACGCCTTCGCCCAGGAAAAGGCCGGCTCGGCTCCCCGGGTCTCATTGCAGACCAATGTGGGCGAGATTGTGCTGGAACTGGATCTCAAGCGGGCGCCGCTTTCGGTGGCCAACTTCCTGCAGTATGTGCGGGAGGGGCAGTACAACAATACGATTTTCCATCGTGTCATCCCCGGCTTCATGATCCAGGGCGGCGGTTACAACGTCGATTTCAGCCGCAAGGAGACCCGCGACCCCATTGAAAACGAGGCCCGCAACGGGCTGAAGAACCGCCGCGGCACCCTCGCCATGGCGCGCACGGCCGACCCCCATTCCGGGACGGCGCAGTTCTATATCAATCTGGTCGATAACAATTTTCTGGATCACCGCTCACCAACACCGCGCGGCTGGGGCTACGCCGTATTTGGACACGTGATTGCGGGCATGGACATCGTGGATCGCATCGCCTCCATCCAGACCGGACCCGGCGGTCCCTTTCCCAAGGACGTCCCCCAGCAGACGGTGGTGATCCAGCAAGCCCAGGTCCTGGCCGCGGAGTAGTCGGTGGGGGTGAGCACCACGCCGTTCAGCCTGATTCTGGCTGACGTACACCTGGACTCACGCAATTCCGAACTGTGCAGCACCTTCCGGCAATTCCTCGAAGAACGGGCTCAAGGGGCGGAGGCGCTCTACATCCTGGGCGATCTGTTCGAGGCCTGGCTGGGCGATGACGCCCCCGAGCCGGGCCTGCAGCCGGTATTCGATGCCCTGAAAACACTCACAGCCAACGGTACCGTCCTCTATCTGCAGCACGGTAATCGCGATTTCCTGCTTGGCCACCAGTTTTGCCGGCAGCTGGGTGGCGAACTGGCCCCCGAGATACTGGTCACCGAAATACATGGACACCGGCTGCTGCTATTGCATGGTGACCAGCTCTGCACCGACGACCTCGAGTATCAGAAATTCCGCACGGAAGTCCGCGCACCGGAGCAAATCGCTTTTTTTCTTTCCAAGACCGTGGAGGAGCGCCTTGCCATCGCCCGCCACTACCGCTCTGTCAGCATGGAAAACAAGCTGGTGAAGGATGCCGCGCTGATGGACGTCAATCGCGATGAGGTGATACGCCGGTTCACCGAACACCAGGTGGCGACGATGGTCCACGGCCATACCCATCGGCCCGATGTACACGACTATACGGTGGCCGGACGTCGGTGCCGCCGCATGGTGGTGGGCGACTGGACTCCCGGTGGGGTCTACGCCGTGGTCGACGGGGCCGGGGTGAGCCTGCAGCGGTTTCCCACCGATTAGCGTTTCAGGCCGATATAGAGGTCATTGACATTGGTGCCGGTCGGCCCGGTGGTCACCAGGTCGCCGGCGGCTTCGAGAAAGGATCCGCTGTCGGCTGCACACAGGGAGGTTTCGTCATCCAGACCACCGTCCCGCCCGCGCTGCAGTGTCCAGCCATCCACCAGAGCGCCCGCGTCTTCGGTCGGCCCATCGGTCCCGTCGGTTCCCGCTGCCAGCAGATAGACGCCATCACGACCGGCCAGCACCTGGGCCGCGGATAGCGCGAGCGCCTGACACCGTCCCCCGCGCCCCGGAACCTCTGGTAACCGCACCACCGGTTCCCCACCCCAGAGGTGGATTCCGGGCGGACCATTTGTCAGGGTCTCCGCCAATCGGCGTCCCGTCTCCCTGGCATCACCGCTGAGATAGTCCGCGTGACGCACCACCGGCAACTGCCTGTGCGCGGCGGCCTGTTCCACGGCGTCCATGGCCAACCCCAGGCTTGCCACAACCTGAAAATCAAGGTGCTCGAAACAGGGATTGTCCGCGCCGGGCGCCGGTTCGGCCGCCAAACAGAGTCGGTGCAGCCAATCGGGAAGCCCGTCCGGCAGCGCGGCTGGGCGGTCCGGCACCAGGAGTCCCGAACCGATCGATTCCGGGAGATCGCCCCGAACATCGGAGATGGCCAGCACCAGGGCCGGGCGTTGCCCCAGAAGACGGGCAAGCCGCCCCCCTTTGATCCGCGAAATCCGCTTACGGACCACATTCATCGCGTGGATGTCCAGACCGCTCCCCAGGAGCCATTGATTGATCTC
>JBNLBB010000241.1:0-2882 GCA_050302415.1 Gammaproteobacteria bacterium
GCCTCCACCAGGTCCACATAGGCGGCCCGGTTGATCAGGGACATGACGCGTCTGGCGCCCATCCGTTTGGCCAACATAGCCGACAGGATGTTGGCCTCATCATCGTTGGTCAGCGAACAGAATACGTCCGTGGTTTCAATATTCTCTTCCAGCAAAAGGTCTCCGTCCGCCGCATCACCGCACAGCACGATGGTGCGATCCAGCTCTTCGGATATGCGCCGTGCCCGCTCCTGGCCCTGTTCGATGATCTTTACCTGATAGTTGTTTTCCAGCGCCTTGGCCAGGCGCTTGCCAATATTGCCACCGCCAGCCAGCATCACACTCTTGATGGGCCGGTCCAGCTTGCGCAATTCTCCCATCACCGCCCGGATGTGTTTGCGGGCGGCCACAAAAAAGACTTCGTCGTCAGCCTCGATGACGGTGTGCCCTTCCGGGATGATGGGACGGCCTTTGCGAAAAATGGCGGCCACCCGGGTGTCGATCCCCGGCATGTGTTCGCGCAGGGTACGCAGTTCATGTCCCACCAGCGGTCCGCCGTAGTAAGCCTTGACGGCCACCAGTTGGACCCGCCCATCGGCAAAATCGAGCACTTGCAGGGCCCCCGGATGTTCGATCAACCGCTGGATGTATTCTGTAACCAGCTGTTCGGGGCTGATGAGCACATCGATCGGCAACGCTTCCTGGTTGAAAATCTGCGGATGGGAGAGGTACTCCACGGAGCGCACCCGCGCGATTTTGGTGGGGGTGTGAAACAGCGTGTACGCAATCTGGCAGGCGACCATATTGGTCTCGTCACTGTTGGTGACGGCCAGGATGATATCCGCGTCGTCCGCCCCGGCCCGCTCCAGCACACCGGGATGCGACGCATGGCCCTGCACCGTGCGCAGATCGTAGCGGTCCTGAAGCTCCTGCAACAGGTTGGGATTGGTATCGACGATGGTGATATCGTTGTCTTCGCCGGCCAGAATACTGGCAACCGAAGAACCCACCTGCCCCGCACCCAGGATGATGATTTTCATTGTTGTGCTGCCCGATCTCGTTTCACGCGAGTGTGCCTAGCCCTGATCGAGTTCTTTGGGATCGATACCCAAGGCGCGCAGTTTCCGGTAAACATGGGTGCGCTCCATGCCCACCTCTTTCGCCACCCTGCCGACACTGCCTTCGCACTCGCGCAGTTTCTGAAGAAAATACATGCGTTCGAACTGCTCTCTGGCCTCGCGCAACGGCAACTCCATGGGCATGACCATACCCTGCACCACATCGCCGCTTCCAGGTGCCCCGGAGCCCACCGCACTTGCCGCCTCCTGGGTGGAGATCTCCTCGCCCTGGCCCAGAATCAGCAGTCGCTGTACCAGATTCTTCAGTTCGCGCACATTGCCGGGCCAGTGATAATTGCGCAGAAAATTCTGGGCTGCAATGGTGAAGTGTCGGTAGTCGAGCTTCTCTTCATTGACAAACAGATCCACAAAATAGGTCAGCAGATCCGGCACGTCCTCGCTGTGTTCACGCAGTGACGGCAGCTGCACCGGAACCACATTCAGCAGGTAGTAGAGGTCGTCCCGGAAATCCCCGGCTCTGACCGCTTCTTCGAGGTTGCGCCTGGTGGCCGCAATGATCCGCACATCGACGCGCACCTGGTGACTGCCACCGATGCGCAGAAACAGTGCCGTTTCCAGCGCGCTTTGCAGCCGGCCCTGAGTCTCAAGGTCCATGTCACCCACTTCATCCAGAAACAGGACACCACCATTGGCCTGTTCCAGCAGACCGTGATAGACCCGTCCCTCCTCTTCGCTGCCAAACAGCTCAACCGCCGAATTCTCCCGCGCGATGCTCGCCGCACCGGCGCTCACGAACGGCCCGTCCTTGCGGGCGCTGTGCTGGTGCATGTACCGGGCATAGGTCTCCTTGCCGGTCCCCGCCTCCCCGATCAGCAGCACCGGCGCGTCGTGCTGGGCAATGCGCTCGAGCCGCGACCGCAGCTCGGCCATGACGGCGCTCTTGCCAATGGGCTCGTAGTGGGGCATGACGTGCTTGCGCAGGCCGATGTTTTCCCGCGTCAGCCGATCAGCCTGCAACGCCCGCTCCACGGTCAACAGCAGCTTGGCCATGGAGAGGGGTTTTTCAAGGTAATCGTAGGCACCCAGACGGGTGGCCTCCACGGCGCTCTCCACGGTGCCATGACCCGACATCATCACCACCGGGCACGGCAGTCCACCCCCCTCCTGCCACTCCTTGAGCAGGGAGATGCCATCCACGTCCGGCAGCCAGATGTCCAGGAGCAGCAGGTCCGGACGGCGCTCCAGACGGGCCTCACGCGCCTGCTCGCCATTGTGGACCACATGCACTTCGTAACCCTCGTCCACAAGGATGTCCTTGACCAGAACCCCAATGTCGGGTTCGTCGTCCACCACCAGGATGTATGCAGTACTCATGGGCCGGGATATCCCGTCTCTCCATCTGCCCCGGATGCGGCAGGCAGCTGGTCGTAAATTGATAGGGTCACCACGACGGTTGCCCCCTCCTCTTGGTTCTGCAACTGAATTGTGCCGTTATGCTCTTCCACAATTTTCTGCACAATGGCCAGCCCGAGGCCGGTACCTTTGGGCTTGGTCGTGACGTAGGGTTCGATGCCGCTGTCAAGCAACTCGCTGCTGAACCCGGGACCATTGTCACTGACCGTCAGCTTTACCCCCCTGCCGTTCGGTCCGCTGTCGAGCGAGGTTTCGATCCGGATTCTGGGGGCGTGCTGGCCGGAAGTTGCCTCCACGGCATTCTTGAGCAGATTATGGAGCACCTGGCGCAATCGACCAGGATCTGCGAGTACGGTGGGCAGTCCATCCTGCAACCGCACCTCCGTTCCCAGGCGCGTCTCCTGGGCATCA
>JBNLBB010000242.1:0-2864 GCA_050302415.1 Gammaproteobacteria bacterium
GCGATGGCGAGGCTGATGCCGAGTGGCGTGCCGCTGAGTATCAGCTCCGGGGAGGCAACAAACAGAAACGGAATGACGTAGGCCATCCAGGCGAATTTGACCGCCTCGAAACCGGTGCGCATGGGGTCGGCTACCGCCAGGCCGGCTGCCGCAAATGCGGCAATGGCGACCGGGGGGGTGATCATGGACATCATGCCGAAATAGAGTACATAGAGATGGGCGGCCAATGGCTCGATGCCCACCTCGACCAGCGCGGGAGCCACCAGGGCGGCCAGCAGTACGTAGACGCCGACGGTCGGCAGTCCCATGCCGAGAATGATGCAGACACCCGCCGAGAGCACCAGGAGCAGCAGCAGGCTGCCTTCGCCCAACTGGACGAGCCCAAGCGTCAGGTTGTAGCCCAGACCGCTGATGCCCAACACGCCTATCACAATACCTGCTGCCACGCAGACCATGATGATGTCGAGAACCGCAAATCCTGCGCCGCTGACGGCCGAAAGCAGTTGGCGCAGGGAAGGCCGTTTACCCTGGTAGCCAATGGCAAGGCTCAAGACCACCACGCAGACTCCAGCCAGCAGTGCTGCGATCTGCGGAGGCTGGTTGAATTTGAACAGGGCCACAATGAGCACCACAAACGGAACCAAAAAATAGAGGCCTTTCAGTACCACCCGCTTCGTCGGCATCTCGTCTGAAGTGATGGCAGCGGCGCCCAGTTTGGCTGCCTCCAGGTCGGCCTGCACGAACAGCGCCATGTAGTAGAGAATGGCCGGTAACAGGGCGGCGATCACCACTTCGGAGTAGGGCACCTGCAGGAACTCGGCCATGAGGAACGCCGATGCGCCCATGACCGGCGGCATCAGCTGGCCACCGGTGGAGGCGGCGGCCTCGATGGCTGCAGCCCGGTGCGCCGGATAGCCGCTGCGTTTGATCATGGGAATGGTAATCACCCCGGTGGCCACCACGTTGGCTACCGCGCTGCCCGATATGGATCCGAACAGACCGGATCCCACCACCGCGATCTTGGCCGGGCCGCCGCGATACCGGCCCATGGTCAGGGTGGCGATTTCGGTGAAAAACTGCGATCCACCGGAGACATTCAGCAACTGCCCGAAAAACAGAAAGCCGATGACGATGGTCGCCGCCACTGCCAAAGGCAAACCCAGAATCCCGTTGACATCCAATGCGAGATAGGCGGCCAGTTTGGGCAGATCGTTGGGCTGTGCGGCAAAGCGTCCCGGCAGCATGTCGCCCAGCAGGGCATAGGCCACGAATATCACGGCGATACTGAGCAGCGTATTGCCGGTGGCGCGACGCAGTCCCTCCAGGGAAAACACAATGGCCACGCAACCGGCAATCACGGCATCGGTGGGGCGGAGGAGCACCAAGTCTACCAACCGTTGGTATTCGACAGCGAGGAATCCGATGGCGCAAAAACTGATAGCAGCGGCCAGCCAGTCGAACCAGGGGACACGGCTGCGCTCAGTATTGCGCTTCAGTGGAAGGGTGATGAATGCAAGCGGTACCGCCACCGCCAGCATGCCGGCGAAGAACTGGGCGGGATAGAGGGCAAGTCCAATCCACCAGAACGCATCGAGTGCCCAGGCTATGGATGCCAGGGTGAGGATCGAAGCCAGTGCCTGTGCGGTGAGATTGGCGACCGGTGAAAAACCACCGGTCAACCTGTGGCTCGTGTTACTCATGGTCGCCCGCAGCGACAGCGCGACGGCTGATCAATTGGCGGGCCACGCTCCCTTCTCTTTCAGGAAGCGGACGGCTCCGGGATGCCACTGGATGGGCCCCAGATCGTCATACATTCGGTTCGGGTTAAACAGGTTGAACACGCCGAAAGTCGATGCGAGGGCCGGCTTGTTTTCATGCATGGCCTTGACGATTTTGTAGACCGTCTCTTCCGCAACCTGGGCATTGGCCACCAATGCCACGTCGTAGGTAATCATGTGGGTCGGTTCGGTCACGCCCACGTTGCGTTTTCCCGGATTGACGGTGGCCAGGTAGGCCGCGGGAAAGTGCTCCCGAACACGGCTGAGCACTTCGGGTGAATTGTCGATTTTCAGTGCCCGAATGCCGCCCACAGAAGCGGCGGCCTCTTCCACTTTCGCGGCGCCAAGCGCGAATATGAAGGCATCAGCCTTACCCGCAACGAAGGCATTGGCGCCGCCAACCACATTGGGCACCATCACCGGCTTGACATCGCTGCGTTTGATGCCCGCAGCAGCGTAGGACGCATCCAGAAGCGGTGGAATGGTTTTCTGACTGGAGAATCCGTCCACGACGCGTTTGCCGCGCAGATCGGCTACCGTCTGCATGTCGGAGTCGGCACGCACGAAAAATGCGAGACGCAGGGGAAAGAGCACGGTAACCGCTCGCAGATTGTCGTATTTGCGGCCGCTGAACTGCTCTTCGCCGAGTACGGCGTTGCGCAACTCCTGGACGTTGGTGATTCCGAATCCGTAGTCACCGTTGTGGACCGCAGGCAGGTAGACGGTTGCGCTGGCGAAGGGTTGCACCGTGGTGTCCACACCGGCCGCTTCATTGGCCACCTTGGCAATGGCTGAACCGGTGGAGTGATAGAGTGAACCGGGATTGGACGCGGCGATACCGATGGTTTCAGCCTGAGCCGATGCGGCCATTGCCAGGACGGCAGCTGTGAACAGCTGCTTGATCACGCTGTGTTTGAATTGCATGGCAACCTCCCTAAGGACAGTGAGTCTCTAGCTGGACCCGGATCGAATTTCTTATTCCCGCGCCGGGATTGCGTGGCTGCTTTGCCGGGCAGGCTGTGATCTTCCCTGACACGCCGAAATCCTGATTTTTTCCAAGTTTACCAGCTCCATCATACCCCCAAT
>JBNLBB010000243.1:0-2803 GCA_050302415.1 Gammaproteobacteria bacterium
AGGTAGCAGTGCTGGTGCCGACCACCCTTCTGGCGCAACAGCATTTCGAAAACTTCCGCGACCGTTTTGCTGAATGGCCGGTACGGGTGGAGATGCTGTCGCGGTTCAATACCGCCAAGGGACAGCAGGGCTCCTTGGGCGGCCTGGCCGACGGCAGCGTGGATATCGTCATCGGTACCCACAAACTGCTGCAGAAAGAGGTGAAGTTCAAGAATCTGGGCCTGGTCGTGGTGGATGAAGAGCATCGCTTCGGCGTGCGGGACAAAGAGCGTCTCAAATCCCTGCGCAGTGAGGTGGATATCCTTACCCTGACCGCCACCCCGATTCCCCGCACCCTCAACATGTCGCTGGCCGGGATCCGGGATCTGTCGATCATCGCTACCCCGCCGGCGCGCCGACTGGCGGTCAAGACCTTTGTCTCCACCTGGAACGAGGCGCTGGTCCGCGAGGCGTGCGAGCGCGAACTGAAACGCGGTGGGCAGATCTATTTTGTGCACAACGATGTGGCCACCATCGAACAGAAAGTGGAAGAGCTTCGCAAACTGGTACCCGGAAGCCGGGTAGAGTTCGCCCATGGCCAGATGCGGGAACGGGCCCTGGAGCGGGTGATGCTCGATTTCTACCACCAGCGCTTCAACATCCTGGTCTGTACCACCATCGTGGAGAGCGGGATCGACGTGCCCAACGCCAACACCATCATCATCAATCGCGCCGACCGCTTCGGTCTGGCCCAACTGCACCAGCTGCGTGGCCGGGTCGGGCGCTCGCATCATCGCGCGTATGCCTATCTGGTGGTTCCCGACAACCGGTCCATGACGGCGGATGCCCGCAAGCGGCTGGATGCCCTGGAATCCCTGGAGGACCTCGGCGCCGGCTTCATGCTGGCCACCCATGACCTGGAGATCCGTGGCGCCGGCGAGCTGCTGGGCAGCGAGCAGAGCGGACAGATCCAGGAGATCGGCTTCTCCCTCTACAGCGATCTGCTGCACCGCGCGGTGGCAGCCCTCAAGTCAGGGAAAACTGGCGCCGACCTGCCACTGGATCATGCCGTAACCGAAGTGGATCTCCGGACCCCGGCCCTGATTCCCGACGACTATCTGCCGGACGTCCAGCAGCGCCTGGTCCTCTACAAACGGATTGCCAGCGCTGCGGACAGTGAGGGGCTGCGCGAACTGCAGGTAGAGATGATTGACCGATTTGGATTGTTGCCACCCGCCACCAAGTCCCTGTTTGCGCTGACCGGGCTGAAACTGCAGGCTGCGGCCCTCGGCATCCGCAAACTGGAGGCGGGACCGGGCGGTGGCCGTATCCTGTTTGATGAGCAGCCGCGAATCGATCCCCTCAACATCGTTCTGCTGCTGCAGGGCAATCCGGGTGTGTACGCCTTCGATGGCGCGCAGAAACTGACCTTCAAATGCGATCTCGATGAACCCGAGGAACGTTTCGACTGGGTAACCAACCTGCTGCAACGTCTGGCGGCCGGCGCGCCCCAGGCGCACCTCCAGTGAACTGCAACCCGATGGGATTGGGGTAAGATGTGCGGCCAATGAACCAAACAGCAGCCAAACTGAAACGACTGGGACTGGTCCTGATGATCGCGGCCCTGGCTCCGGTTGCACTTGCCCAGGAGGCGGCGGTGCCCAGCCGCTGGTATGAAGTTGAAGTGATCGTGTTCGAACGCACTAATGTGGCTGCCGACGATCCCGAGCGCTTTGACCGCAGCAGCGGATTGCCGGCGGTCAAAGAGGCGACGGAACTGCTGTTGGAGTCAGTGAACAGTGAAACACCGCTGGTCTCCGCGCTCTCGGCGGTTCCCCCGCCCGTCCCCTATCTGCTGCTGACCAATATCGAACACAAGCTGGCCCCCGAGTATGCCAGCCTGGCCCGCGCCCGGAACTACACGCCGTTGCTGCACGCTGCCTGGCGTCAACCGGTGGTCGATGAACAGGACGCTCCGGCCGTCTATTTGAATTCCCGGGTTTTGAGTGACTGGAAAAAGAAGGCCTCAGCACCACTGATGCTGGGCGAGAGCCAGGACGAACCGGCGGTCGAGCAGTTGGACTATACCAATCTGCAGCCTGAAGTGGATGGCTTTGTCCGCCTCAGCGTCGGGCGTTTCCTCCACGTGGCTGTGGATATGGAGTACCTGTTACCGGAGCCCTACTGGACCCACCGCGATGAGCTGCCCAGGCTGCCGGAAGGAGCTGGGGACAGTGCGGCAAACCAAGCGACGGTTGCGATGGAGCCGAATTCCCTGATGGTTGCCGACACGGGTCCGCCGGCCCCCATGCAACACCCCATCCGGCGTTATCGCCTGGAGGAGTCGCGGCGGGTACGCCGCAATGAAGTCCACTATTTCGATCATCCCCGGTTTGGGGTGCTGGTTCAGGTGCGCGCCTACGACTGGCCGCCGCAATAGCGGATTGTTTGCTTAGAGCGTATCGACCAACTGGCGAACCAGTTTCTTCACCTGATCCATTCCGGTGGTCAGATGCCGCTCGATCTCCTCCATGGTGATGATCCCCTCGCCACGTCCCGCCGCCCAGTTGGCCACCACCGCGCAGGTGGCATAGCAGAGCTCCAGTTCGCGCGCGATTGCCGCTTCCGGCATCCCGGTCATTCCCACCAGGGCACAACCATCGCGTTCCATGCGGTTGATCTCCTGGGCGGTCTCCAGCCGTGGCCCCTGCGTGGCGCCATAGGTGCCGTCCTTCACGATTGGAATCCCGGCTGCCTCCGCGGCACCGATCACCCTGGTGCGCAGCTCCTCGCAATAGGAGATCGGAAGAGCACACGTCTGAAC
>JBNLBB010000244.1:0-2765 GCA_050302415.1 Gammaproteobacteria bacterium
TGAACTCGATGTTGAAAAACAATGTCCCTTGGACACCAAAAATCGCTTGACTGGGAACACGGTTGCTCATCCTAACCTTCTCCCTGAGGGAGAAGGGACTACATAAATATCTTGGTAGGTTGGTTTGAGGAACCAAACCCAACATTCCCTTGCGCTACTTCAAAGACTTTGATTTATCTCCATCATCCGCTCCCGCGAAAGATAGACCTCGTCGTCCGAGAACAACGGGAAAGCTAATTCAATCCCGCCTGAATAGTGATATCCCCAAGCAACTTCCAAAGCACCCAAATCCAACATTTGCTATCCTCCACCCCCTCATCCCACCTCGTTCAATCCCAGCGGAGGCGCAACCGGGTGAAACCAGTTTTTCTCTTGCTTGCCCTGATTCCCGGGTACCTCCTGGCTGCCGACAAGGCGGTCAATATCGCCGCCGATCTGCCGCAGATCACTGTGCGGCACGGCGGCCAGCCGGTGGTGATCAAGCGTGTCCCCGATACCGAAAACATGATCGACTTCGAGTATCAGCTCACCTCGCGTCCCTGCCCCCCGTTCTGTATCCAGCCGATGCACCTGGCGCCGGGGGTGGAGACCATTGGCGAACTGGAGCTGCTCGACTATCTGCAGCAGAAAGACTCGGGCAGTCGCGTCCTGGTGATCGATTCGCGCACGGCTGAGTGGACCGCCAATGGCGTCATTCCCGGTGCGGAAATCATTCCGTGGACCATGCTGCACCCCACCCAGGCCGATCCCGCCAAAGTGGCCGATCTGCTGGAGTTCCGGTTCGGTGCCGTGCGCACGGGCGCGCTGTGGGATTTTGCCAATGCCTACACCCTGGTGTTCTACTGCAACGGCATGTGGTGCGGCCAGTCACCCACCAATATTCGCGCGCTGCTCAACTACGGGTATCCGGCGCACAGACTGAAGTGGTACCGCGGCGGCATGCAGGCCTGGCGTACCGTCGGGCTGACGGTGGTGAAACCGGCTGACCAATAATCCAAATTCGAGCCAGAGGCAGACTATGCAATCACGCTGGAATGACGCCGACGCCGCACTGTGGCAGGGCGACCTGGGCCTTCGGGTCTACACCTCCCGCCTGCTGGGGGCGGACCCCGCGCTGGTGCTGCACGGGGGCGGCAACACCTCGGTGAAGATCCGGGAGACCAATCTGCTGGGGGTCGAGGAGGAGATCCTCTACGTCAAGGGGAGCGGATGGGATCTGGCGACCATCGAGGCGGCCGGCTTCGCGCCGGTGCGCATGGCACACCTGCTCGGTCTGGCAAAACTGGAGTCACTCTCCGACCCGCAGATGGTCAATGAACTGCAGACCCAGATGACCCGGGCCGGGGCGCCGGCACCTTCTGTGGAGAGCATCCTGCACGCCAGCCTGCCCTACAAATTTGTGGACCACACCCACGCCGACGCGGTGGTCACCGTCACCAACACGGCCAATGGCGAGGCGCGGATCCGAGAGATCTTCGGTGACCGGGTGGTGGTGATTCCCTACGCCATGCCGGGATTCGACCTGGCGCGTGCCTGTGCGGAGCGGTTCGCCGCCGAAGCGGGGCCGCACACGGTGGGCATGGTGTTGCTCAATCACGGCATGTTCAGCTTCGGGGCAACAGCACGCGAATCCTATGAGCGGCAGATCGAACTGGTGGACGCCTGCGAGCAGTACCTGGTCCGCCAGAAAGCCTGGCCGGTGCGCTGGCCGCAGGCGGAGGCGGAGCCTGCGGGGACGCAACGGGTGGCCATCGCCCAGCTGCGCGCTGACATCTCCGCAGTCGCCGGCAGGCCGATGATTCTCAACAATGATCGCAGCACCGAGGCGCTGGCCTATGCGCGGCGGGCCGATATTGCCGCCATTTCACAGCGTGGACCGGCCACCCCGGATCACATCATCCGCACCAAACAGTTGGCGCAGATCGGGCGTGATGTCTCGGCCTTTGCCGCGGCATATCGCGCATTCTTTGAGCGTCAGGCGCCCAACGCCAAGGAGCCCAAAACCATACTGGATCAGGCGCCGCGCGTGGTGCTGGATCCGGAGCTGGGACTGCTGACCGCCGGCAAGAACGCCGAGGAGTCGGCCATCGTCAACGATCTCTATCACCACACCTTCGAGGTGGTGCTGGGTGCCGAGGCGCTGGGCGGTTTTGTCGCCCTACCGGAGAAGGATCTGTTTGAAGTGGAGTACTGGGACCTGGAGCAGGCCAAGCTGCGCCGTGGCGGCAGCGCCCCGGAGTTCCAGGGTGAAGTGGCCCTGGTCACCGGCGCCGCATCCGGCATCGGCAGGGCCTGCGCCGAAGCGCTGCTGAAGCGGGGCGCGGCGGTGGTGGGGCTGGATATCGATCCACGGGTCAAGGATGTCTCGGACAAGGCCGGTTATCTGGGGCTGATCCTTGATCTTACCGACGAGCCGGCCATGGAGCTGGCCCTGGAGCAGGCGGCTGCAGCCTATGGCGGTGTGGACATGCTGGTACTCAATGCCGGCATCTTTCCCGCCAGCCGCCGCATTGAGGATTTGGGCACCGAGGAGTGGCGCAAGGTGATGAGCATCAATCTGGACGCCAATCTGGCGCTGATGCGGCTCTGTCACCCCCTGCTGAAACGGGCGCCCAATGGAGGACGCATCGTCATCATCGGCTCCAAGAACGTACCGGCTCCCGGTCCGGGTGCCGGGGCCTATTCGGCTTCCAAGGCGGCGCTCAACCAGCTGGCGAGGGTGGCCGCCCTGGAGTGGGGCAAAGACCGTATCCGGATCAACTCGC
>JBNLBB010000245.1:0-2748 GCA_050302415.1 Gammaproteobacteria bacterium
CGATGACAACCGTACCCGCACCGGCACTGTGCTGGGAACGCCGTCGTATATGTCACCGGAGCAGATCGAGGGGATGCGCGTGGACGGGCGGAGCGACATCTTTTCGCTGGGGGTTACGCTGTACCAGCTACTGACCGGGAAACTGCCGTTCCAGGGTGACAACATCAGCGCACTGCTGCGTCAGATCCTCAATCACCGGCCGGCATCCGTGAAAAGAATCCGGCCGGACCTCTCGCCTTCGTTGAGCCGGGCCGTCAGCAAGGCGATGCAGAAGGATGTGGACAAGCGCTTCACCAACGCCTATGAAATGGCCCGTTCGCTGCGTCGCAATGTACAGCAGTCCGACACGTCAAGCACCGGCATTACGTTATAATCCGCGCCTGTTTTGACCGACCATTAACGTAGAAGGGTAACCCATGGCCGACAGCAACCCGACCGTTGTGATGGAAACCACACACGGCAATTTCACGATCGAACTTGACGCCGCCAACGCGCCGATCTCCACGGAAAACTTTTTGAGCTACGTTGACAGCGGCTTCTACGACGGCACCATCTTCCACCGAGTGATTGATGGTTTCATGATCCAGGGCGGCGGGTTTACCGAGCAGATGGCTCAAAAACCCACCAACGCGCCCATCAAGAATGAAGCCGACAACGGCCTGAAGAATGTCACCGGTACCCTGGCCATGGCCCGCACCCAGGTGGTGGACAGTGCCACTGCCCAGTTCTTCATCAATGTGGCGGACAATGCTTTCCTGGACCACCGCAGCCCAACTCCGGACGGCTACGGCTATGCGGTGTTCGGAAAAGTGATCGACGGTATGGATACGGTGCAGGCCATTCGCCAGGTGGCCACCGGCTCCCACGGTTTTCATCAGGATGTGCCGACCGAACCGGTGGTGATCAAGCGCGCGGCCCGCGTAGCCTGACCGCGGGACCTCATCCGCCGGCGTTCAGGAACTCTTCCTGTTCGCCGGCAGTGGAATGGAGAAGCGGATATAGGTTCCCACGCGCTCCTCACTTTCGATCTGCAGAGTTCCGCCGAACCGTTGGGCCACCCACGCCGCCTTGGTCAGACCGAAGCCGCCTCCGTGGGTCATCTGCCCGCCCACATTGCTTCCCCGCTCACCGAATTTCACGACGCGATCCACGTCGGCCTCCGGAATGCCGATGCCGTTGTCCCGCACCGCCAGCGACAGGTGGGTAGCGCTCTCCCGCACGCCCACCAGGATAAAACCACCCGGGCTGGAGTATTTGCGCGCATTAGCCACCAGGTCACGCAGGACATCCGACACGATGGGCGGCATGTAGATCTGCTTCCCGTAGGCGCTGTCCACGTTGATGGCGACGTAGTAGTCATCGATTCCCTGTTCCGCAAGATTGAACACGATGCCGTAACGACCCCGACTGTTCTGTGCCACGGCGTTGAGAAAGTTGGTCAGCGTGTCGACCTGTGTGGTGCAGGAGGTTTCGCGCCAGGCCAGGGGCTGTTCCATCCGGGCCAGGATGTCGTCTGCGCGATCGGACAGAATCCCGAGCACATTTTCAATATTGCTGATTGAGCGCTTGATCTCTTTGGCGTGGGACTGGCCTGCACTGCGCACTCCGTGGTCTATGTCAGCCAAGATGCGCGAGGCATATTCACGCACCCGGCGCAGATGGGCCAGGGAGGTGACGGAGTCATCCAGCGAATTGATGACGTTCTGACAGAGATTTCTGCCGGCACTGAGTTCCCAGGCACCACTCAGAAAGTGTTCAATGAGGCTCAGCTCACCAGCCACGACACTCAGCACATTGAGAATGCTGTGCATCTCCAGGCGATTGACGTCCCGAGCATCCAGCTCGCCCAACTCGTCGACATTGATCTCCATTGTGATCCCCCCAAGCCAACATCCATTTCAGTTTAGACCACCGCAGACGCCTGTGAACCAAACTACTCCTCGAGCGCGCGCCGCTCGTCTGCGGTCACCCCGTATTGGGTGGCAGGTGCGATTTCGGGGTGGCACACCCGGTTGCGTCCACTCTTTTTGGCCATGTAGAGCCACTGGTCCGCGCGCTTGAACAGCTCGTCGGCCAGCATCGCCATCCCGGCACGCCCCACCTCGACCCCCACGCTCACGGTGACCGACAGTTCCGCACCAACATAGCTGATCCTGTGCCGCTCAATGTTGGCCCGAACCCGCTCGGCAACCATTACGGAATCGGCCAAGGTGGTAGTCGGCAGGACAATGACAAACTCCTCTCCACCATAGCGACAGACCACGTCGATCGCGCGGACTGCCTGGGTCAGCACTTTGGCCACGCCGACCAGAACCGCATTGCCCGCGTCGTGGCCATGGGTGTCATTGAAGCGCTTGAAATGATCAATATCGATGACCAGCAGACCGGTCGGATTCCCGGTTCGCCGCGTGCGTTCCAGCTCCGCCTCCATGGTGGAGACAAAATGGCGAAAGTTGAACAAGCGGGTCAACGGATCGACCCGCACCAGCTCACTCAGTTCCTGATTATTGGAGCGCAGTTCAACCAGTTCATCCAGCCACTGGCACTGATTTTCGTTGACTGGACAGTCTGGCTTCATCAACGCAATTCCACTTGGACCTAATCGACACTAGCATGGTTTGGTTCGACGGATATGTGACCCGCGAATCAATCAGCTCGAACCACCAATCGCCGACCGTCACGCTGTCGCATAAATACAACATTCAGATTTCCGCAGAATACCCGATTGATGGCGCTTTTTATCGTGTT
>JBNLBB010000246.1:0-2597 GCA_050302415.1 Gammaproteobacteria bacterium
GCTGGTAATGCGCTGCGCTGGTGCGTCGCCGAAATGGATCGGCGATACCGGCTGATGTCCGCCCTGGGGGTGCGCAATATTGCAGGCTACAACCGCAAAATAGAGGATGCCGAGAAGGCGGGTCGCCCGATCGCGGACCCGCTCACCGACGTCTCGCAGCTGGGCGAAGACGACGAACTGCCAACCCTGGACAAGCTGCCGTACATCGTGGTGACGGTGGACGAACTGGCCGACATGATGATGATTGTCGGCAAGAAGGTGGAAGAGCTGATTGCCCGGCTGGCACAGAAGGCGCGTGCCGCGGGAATACACCTCATTTTGGCCACCCAGCGCCCGTCGGTGGATGTCATCACAGGCCTGATCAAGGCCAACATCCCCACCCGGATCGCCTTCCAGGTCTCCTCCAAAATCGATTCGCGCACCATCATCGATCAGATGGGCGCCGAACAGTTGCTGGGCCACGGTGACATGCTCTACCTGCCACCGGGGACCGGGATTCCCAATCGCGTCCATGGTGCCTTTGTGGCCGACCAGGAGGTGCACCGCGTGGTCAGCCACCTGCGCAAACAGGGCACGCCTGACTACCTCGATTTCGACACCGGCAACGGTGAGGGTGGCGCCAACGGCTTCTCCATGCCCGGTCTGGATGGTGACGGCGAGCAGGACCCGCTTTACGATGAGGCGGTGAAAATTGTGACCGAGAGCCGACGCGCCTCGGTGTCGGGCATTCAGCGTCGGCTCAAAATCGGGTATAACCGCGCGGCCCGTATGGTCGAAGAGATGGAGCGTGCCGGCGTCGTGGGCGAACTGCAGTCCAACGGCAGCCGCGAAGTACTGGCACCCCCGCCACCTAAGGATTGAACGTGTCCCGACTTTCCAGATTATTTTTGCCCGTCATGATGCTGTTGGCTTGGCTGTTGCCCGGACAGCCGGCAAGCGCGGCATCCGGTGTCGAATCGCTGAAGCATTTTCTCTCCTCGGTGAAGAGCCTGGAGGCGGATTTCGTCCAGGCCCAGGACAGTGACAATGGTCATGCCCAGGGACCGCTGGAGGGAACCATGATGCTGCTGCGACCGGACCGCTTCCGCTGGGACTACCAGCACCCCTACGAACAGCTGATCATTGGCGATGGCAACAAAGTATGGTTCTGGGACAAGGATCTGGAGCAGATCACCGTCAAGCGGCTGGACGAGGCGCTGGGATCGACACCGGCGGTGCTGCTCAGTGGTTCGGCCAACGTGGAAGATCGCTACCTCATCACTGAATTCGAGCGCACCGGGCCCTTCGACTGGGCCGAGCTGACCCCCATCAACACAGAAGGCAACTTCGAGAAGATCTGGATTGGATTTTCGGACGGCGTGCTGCGCGTCGTGGAACTGAGAGACAGCTTCGGCCAGACCACCCGCATCCAGTTCAGCCGGGTGCGGATCAACGGGCGGCTCGATCCGGAATTCTTTACCTTTCTGCCTCCCGCCGGCGTCGATGTCATCGGCGAATAAAGGCCAGGGGCACCTGTTCGGCGATCCGGCGCCCGACGATTTGTCGCGGCCGCTGGCCGATCGCATGCGGCCGCGTGATCTTGACGAATACGCCGGACAGTCGCACCTCATGGGTCCGGACAAACCGCTGCGCAAGGCGCTGGAGTCCGGACGTCTGCACTCCTTTATTCTCTGGGGCCCGCCCGGAACCGGCAAGACCACCCTGGCAAGACTGGTTGCCCGTTACGCGGGCGCCCAGTTTCTGCAGCTCTCCGCCGTGCTGGCGGGGGTCAAGGATATCCGGGAGGCGGTAGCGCAGGCACAGCAGTCACGGCGCGAGCGGGGTGTGGAGACCATTCTGTTCATCGACGAGGTTCACCGCTTCAACAAGAGCCAGCAGGACGCCTTTCTGCCCTATGTGGAGGACGGTACTTTCGTCTTCATAGGCGCCACCACGGAAAATCCCTCCTTTGAGCTGAACAACGCCCTGCTGTCCCGCGCCCGGACCTATGTGCTGAAACGCGTGGATGAACCCGATCTCGAGCGCCTGTTGCGCCGTGCGCTGGCCGATTCCGAAAGGGGCCTGGGTGATCGCAACCTGGTGATCGAAGATGGCCCGCTGGCCGAAATCGCCCGGGTGGCTGATGGGGACGCCCGCCGCGCACTCACCCTGCTGGAGATCGCAGCGGATTTGGCGGAGGCTGATCCAGATGGCCAGCTGCGGATCGGCGAGGCGACACTGGCAGAGGTGCTGCGTGACGGCGTGCGCCAGTTCGACAAGGGCGGGGAGGCCTTTTACGACCAGATCTCGGCGCTGCACAAATCCGTGCGCGGCTCGTCACCGGACGCGGCCCTCTATTGGTTGGCAAGAATGCTCGACGGCGGGTGCGATCCCATCTACATCGCCCGACGCGTGGTGCGCATGGCCAGCGAGGATATCGGGAATGCCGATCCCCGGGCGTTGCGCCTGGCACTGGATGCCTGGGAGATCCAGGAGCGTCTCGGATCACCGGAGGGGGAACTGGCCATTGCCCAGGCGGTGACCTACCTCGCCTGTGCCCCAAAATCCAACGCGGTCTACACCGCATTCAAGGCGGTCACAGAGGAGGTGAAAAACGG
>JBNLBB010000247.1:0-2583 GCA_050302415.1 Gammaproteobacteria bacterium
TGGAGAAACGTTTCTGGGGAAGCGCGCTGATATTCAGTGTGGTGGCCTCCCTGAGCGTCAATCTGGTGCTGATCATGGTTCGTGAATCCATGGTGGGTCTGTTTCGCCTGGCAACGGTCAACGTGTTTGTCCTTTTCAATTTTCTAGTTGCTACCGGTGCGGGTAGTGGCTTGGCCTGGGTCTGGGCCTTTGTGCTGCCACCAATCGTTGTGCTGGTTTTCGGCATGCACGAGGGGTTGTTCTGGGTGGCATTTCAGTTGGTGGCCATCGATTTCCTGATGCTGGGCCCCCTGGATACCTACCACTATTCTCTCGAAGTGGTGGCCAGGTTCAATGCCATCTATGTCATTCTGGGTTTGGTGGCCTATGCGCTGGAGTCCTCACGCGAGCGATATTACAACCAGATGCTGCGGGAAAAAGTGGAACTGGAGGGGGCACTGGCCGAGGTCAACACACTGAGCGGGCTTTTGCCCATCTGTGCTTCGTGCAAGAAAATCCGGGATGACCAGGGCTATTGGAACCAGATTGAGTCTTACATACAGGCCCATTCGGACGCAGAGTTCAGTCATGGCATCTGCCCCGATTGCGCGCAGAGACTCTATCCGGAAATTTCGCTGCCGGATGGCGAGAAGAATCCCGGCTGACCGGGGTTTCTGAATACACCGGCGTTCAGGTACTAGCATCAGGCCGACAGGCCGGCTGATTGACAGGGAGCCTTTATCTGGGGAAGAGGGATTGGTAACAAACGGGAGGGCGCGCAATCGCGTGGTGTTTTGAAACGCTATTTCCTCAAGCTGTTCGCGCTCGACCAATTGCCCGCAGACGAGAGGCGGGTCCGGCTTTTTCTCGGTTTCTGCGTTATCGTCATTACCCTGGTACTCAGCGGGTTTGCTCTGCACCACTACTTCCTTGGGAATATGGCGGAATGGCTGCTGGACAGCGTTGCCGCGGCGGCGCTCGCTTTGGTGCTCTATCCACTCATGCGCGGGACCGAGTTTCGTAAGGTATTCCGTACGGCGCTGTTGGTCAGCGTGGTGTTGATCTGGATTGGCGTGGTGTTGGGGCTGGCGGCCGGCTACGCCTGGATCTGGTACTGCCTGGTGCCTCCGCTCGCCTGCCTGGTGCTCGAATCCCGCGAGGGGTCCGTCTGGTCACTGATCTCACCGCTGCCCAGTCTGCCCTGGCTGGTCGGCTGGATGGAGCCCGGACTGTACGACCCGGAGGTCACCTTCCGCTTCCTGGTTGCGCTGGGCTTGCTGTGGCTTCTGTCAGTACAGCTCGAAACCACTCGGCGCCACCTGCTTGCGCAGGTACGCGCCGAACGTGACCAATTGGCACGGTTGCTCGATGAAAAACATGAACTGACCCATCTGCTCCCGATCTGTGCTGCGTGCAAAAAAATCCGCGACGATCGGGGCTACTGGAACGAACTGGAGGCCTACCTGGAGGCCAGGACCGATGCCCAGTTCGCTTCGGGTATCTGCCCGGGTTGCGCCGCCGAGAGCGATCAAGGGGAACGGGCGCGGTGATCTTAATTCGACTGCAAGGGTGGTTTACCGATGAGAACATGAGTCCTGAGGGCAAGCGGCAGGCGGCCCGACAGGCGAGTATGGCAATGCTCTTCATACTCGTGGTCTTCGCGATGTCCATGGTTCATCTGTGGGAGGGCCGCCTGATCAACTGCCTGTTGGCACTTGGTTTGGTCCTGGCGCTGACCAACCTGCTGGTGGCGCTGCGACTGCAGCGCAGGATGACCATTGCGCTGCGAAGTGTGAGCGGAATGTTGATTCTTGTGCTGCTCTACGGAGTGGCCACGGGTTCCGATCACGGCGTCGGCTGGCTGTGGTTGCTGGTGTTTCCGCCTGCCGCGCTGCTCTTGCTGGGTCGCCGCGAGGGGGGATGGCTGCTGGGACTGAGCTTACCGCTGATCGCACTGATCATGTTCGGTGTGCCTGGAAGCTACCGCTACTCACCGGATGCCGCCGTACGGTTCCTGGTGATCTACTGCATCATTGCGGCGCTCAGTTTTGTCTACGGAGAGCTGAGCAGTCGCGCGCTCCGGGCGCTGCGCCGGGAGCGTGACGAGGTGAGATTGGCCATCAATGATCTGCAGCAGCTCTCCGGGTTGCTTCCCATCTGTCGAATGTGTAAAAAAATTCGGGACGACGGCGGCTACTGGCAGCAGCTCGAAAGTTATATGAAAAACCACGCCGAGCTACAGTTCAGCCACGGTATTTGTCCTGATTGTGCGGACATCTTCTACGCGGATCTGACGGCCGACGAAGCAACCGGTAAAAGGCCCCAATCGGACTGAGGGGATTAATTGGGCTTCCAATCATTTTTGTTGCAGAATGGGACACTCATGTGGCTGCAATGGGCGTAACGGGTGGAGGCTTCAGATAAATCCATGGGCAATCGGGAGTGGAACAGCGGGAACGCCGAGGCGCTTAGGGAGGTGTCGGAGGTATTGGATCTGCAGCAACTCCGTCGGGATCACCTGATTGAATATCTTCACCGGATACAGGACCACTTCGGCGGAGTGTCGCACCGTCACCTCAATGCCTTGGCGGCACACCTGAGCCT
>JBNLBB010000248.1:0-2566 GCA_050302415.1 Gammaproteobacteria bacterium
GGATAAACCGGACGGGCTCTACGTGATTCTGCCGGACCAGGGGGAAGCCTTTGTGGCCGCCCTGCCGATAGGCAGATTTTTTGGAATCGGCAGAGTGACTGAAGGAAAAATGAAAAAGCTGGGAATCCATACCGGCGCCGATCTGAGGTCCTGGCCCCTGGACAGGCTGGTCAAACATTTTGGCAAGGCAGCCAACTACTATTTTCACGTGGCCCGCGGTATTGACAACCGCCAGGTGCACAACCGTCGGGAGCGCAAATCCATAGGCTCGGAACGTACTTTTGCCGAAGACCTGGTGGATATTCCAAGGATGCTTGAGGCGCTGAACCGGTTGGCCCTGGACGTATCGGGCAGCCTGGAAAAGCGCGGCCTGTTGGCCCGGACCCTGACGATCAAGGTGAAGTATGCAGACTTTCAACAGGTGACGCGCAGCATCACCAGAGCGTCGTGGTTTGGCTCGGCACAGGGGATGGTTGACGTGTTGCCGGAGCTCCTGTCACGCACCCAGGCCGGTGAGCGGGCAGTGCGTTTGCTGGGCGTGTCCGTTTCCGGACTCCATCAGTCAGTGCCGGAAATTGGCGGGCAGCTGGGGCTGTTTGAACTTTCCGGATCGGGTTGAACTCCGACGGGCGTAGTGCACCCAGTATCTGGAGCAGCGGCCTACAGAAGCGGTGGCTCAGCCCCCCCCAACCGCAGGGATAGAGAGAGCGTGGCAACACCAAACGGCGGCGAACCGTACCAGGCGGACGGACGATGTTGTGGTTGCTGCCGACCAGCTCCTGGACGGAGAAATTACTCACTTCAATGAAGATGTGGTAGGCCGAAGTGATGATCCCTGTTACATCGGTCATTGAGACCAGGATGGCCCTGTCCAGAGTAGTCGTTCACCTTGTTGGTGACTGACTTATTGAGTTTCATGGTGGTTGCACCAGCGACTCCGGTTAGTCAAATTTTTTGTATGATTTCCCTTAATCTTGGATCAGTCGACTGCGCTGACAACGTAGGTTGATCATCAAGTGCGCACCACACACTCCCCATATCGACGTGTGGAATGTCCAGAATTGATTTGAGGAAATTTTGGTGACGATAGAACTCTGGCTCGCATTTGTTGCCGCCTCCAGCGTATTGCTGGTTATTCCCGGTCCGACCATTCTCACCGTGATCAGCTATTCGTTGGCGCACGGAGGCCGGGCCAATCTCCCGCTGGTGGCTGCGGTGGCGTTGGGTGACTCCACGGCGCTGGTACTGTCGCTGGTCGGCTTGGGTGCGTTGTTGGCCACCTCGGCTTTCTGGTTCACGGTGGTGAAATGGGTAGGCGGGCTCTATCTGCTCTACCTGGGCATTCGCATGTTGGGCGCCGGTGTCCGGTCGCAGCAAACGGTATTGGCTGCAGAACCGCAATCCAGGCGACGGCTGTTCGTCAACACCTATCTGGTCACCGCGCTGAATCCCAAAGGCATCATTTTTTTTGTGGCTTTTTTGCCCCAGTTCATTCGCCCGGGAGAACCGGTCCCCCGGCAGCTCTGGATCCTGGCGGTCACCTTCGTGATGCTGGCGATCCTGAACGCCGCCGCCTACGCGCTGTTCGCGCAGGCCGCCCGGCGGATGCTGGAGTCGCTATCGGCCCGGCGGCGGTTCAATCTGGCGGGAGGTTCGCTGCTGTCGGCCGCCGGAGTCTGGGCCCTGCTGGCACGCCGTCCGGCGGTTTAGTGCTCGATAGGGTGGTGGAGGACGGATTGGTCTCCGCCCGACCGCGCCTGGAATGGCCATTGCTTTTCTCGGGCCAGGGCCTTTCTGCAATCCGGTGCCCGCCTGGCCGACTGGTCGATTGCCTCCGGATCGGCCACATCCGGAGTTCATGATTCCGGTTAAGTTTTGGAATTGCGGACTGGTTTTACCCTAACGGGTAATACATCACAGCAGTCCAGACAGGGTGCCGATACGATTCGTTCCACATAAGTTATTGTTTTTTGATGTTAAATACTCAAATTTTCAGGGTTTGGAAACACCGTTTGATTCAGGTTCCGTTCAGCGGGATTCAGGAAAATGGGAACCAGATTTCGAGCCCTGAAGGAGATTGGCCATGAAGACCAAACTGATCATTAGCGCAACACTTGCCGCCCTGTTGGCCACCGGTCCGGTACTCGCATCCGGCAATCACTGGAAAGCCAATCGCGACTACGCCAGGGTGGTGGAAGTCACACCGATTGTGGAGACGGTAAGCATCGAGACGCCGAACCGCGAGTGCTGGAATGAAGAGGTGACTCACTCCACCAGCTCGACCCACCGCTCTTCAGGAACCCCGGTGATCGTGGGCGGCATTATCGGCGGTATCCTGGGTCACGAACTGGGACGCAAGCATCGTGACCGCGGTCTGGCCACCGCCGCCGGTGCCCTGCTGGGCGCCTCGATCGGTGCGGACGCCTCCCGCAGCCATCGCCACGACGACGGGTACTACACCACCAGTGAGCAACATTGCCGGGTGACCCATGAGTACGTGACCGAAGAACGGACTGTCGGCTATTGGGTCAAGTACCGCTATCGCGGAGCCACCTACACCACGCGC
>JBNLBB010000249.1:0-2519 GCA_050302415.1 Gammaproteobacteria bacterium
TGAGCTGCGGCCCCTTCTGCCCACCGTTGGTGAGGAAGAAGTCGGCATTGAGCATGTCATCGACCATTGCCTCCGGCCATGGATCGGCCAAAAACTGCCCCTCGCGCAACGAAATACCATCCTTCGCCACGAGCACGCCATACGATCCTTCCGGAATCTCCACCACCTTGGCGAATTCAACTTCGTATATCACCTTGACCAGGGGAATGAGGTGAAACCCGGGCCCCAGTATTTCCGCCTGTGGACCCTTCTCTCCATCTACGGCGATGATTCTGCCGGGCGGCAGTTGCGATGAGAGGTAGATACGATGCAGCAGTCCCACTTCATCCTTGTCGACGATGACGAATGAGTGCGAGAGAAATCCGAACATGCCGAAAATGCCCAACGCCACGACAATCGCTCGATTAACGATTGGCTTCCCGATCAGCGGGCGTCGCGACAGGATGATCGCAACGACAATCATGAGTATGGATAGCACGATGGTGAACACGCTTCGTTCCCTCTCTGGTTTGAATGACGGTCAGCGGGGACCGAACGGCGAACGGGCGCCTGTCGATAACGACCACCTGTCCGGCTACGCTTCCTACCGGTGGCAATCCATCCCCCCTCCACAGGAATAATAACCGTCCGTCCGGCATCCCCCAAATGGTATGACCCCGGTAACGGCCGTGGTCAGTAGCTTTATGGATTCGCAGGTTCCGGGTGCACTACTCAGCCGCCTCGCCTACCATGGCGCGCATGACCCCACACCTCAAGGGCACGCTGATTACCACGCTGGGCGTCACCATCCTCAGCTTTGACAGCCTGCTCATCCGCCTGATCGAATCCGATTCGTGGACCCTGCTGTTCTGGCGCGGCGCGCTCATGTCGCTGGTGTTGCTCGCCTATCATCTGTGGCGCGACGCAGCGGGTGTTCTGGCCAAATTGCGCCGCCCCAGCCACAGCGGACTGATGGCGGCCGTGGCTTACACCGGCAGTACCGTCTGCTTCGTCAACTCCATCCACCACACCCAGGTGGCAGCCACCCTGGTGATCATCAATACGGCACCTTTCTTCGCCGCACTGCTCGGGTTCTTTTTTTTGAAAGAGACCATTCAGCGACGCACCGGTCTGGCCATCGTGGGCGCGTTGTCGGGCATCGCGCTGGTCTTCGGCAGTGAACTGCAGGGTGCGCGCCTGGTGGGCAATCTCTATGCAGTCGGCACGGCGGTCAGCCTGGCCTGCTACTTTGTGGTGTTGCGCCACGGCCGGGATCGGGACATGACCCATTACATGATCATCGCGGGGGGACTGATCGCTCTGACCAGCCTTGCGTTCGGCGCCGCACCACTGTCACCCCCGGCGGGTGACTGGGGAGGAATCCTGCTGCTCTGCGGATTCATCATTCCGCTCTCGTTCTATCTCATATCGATCGGTCCGAGATTTCTGCCCGCGGCCGAAGTGAGTCTGCTGATGATGCTTGAGGCGGTGCTCGGCCCGCTGTTTGTCTGGTGGGTGCTGGCCGAAGTGCCCACCGCCCAGGTCCTGCTGGGTGGCATCATCGTCCTGGCCACCATCACCGTGCACTCGCTGTGGAGCGTGCGACGGCAACCGGGCTGAGCCACCTGCCGGCAGTGCGCCATCAGAACAGCTGCTCGCCGGCGCGGACCACCCGTTTCGCGATCGCCCGGTTCGCGCCACGCCGCGTCAGCACAAACGTCTCGCAGGGAAACTCCATGGAGGCGATGATGGTGGCAACCAGTTTTTCTTCGTTGAATACGAAGCCTTTAAGTGCAATCACGATCACCAGCAGGGGACCGTCCCGCTCGGTACCGGGTACCACTTTCTGCGCCAGCCAGCCGTGTGTGATTTTGGTATAGGCGGAGAGACGGTCCGTGTAGAAATCCCGTATCTCCTGAGTGACTTGTGCCGGCGCGAAGGTGTCTGATTTGCGCAGCACATCGCGCTCTGCCTGCAGCGCGTCCAGTTTGTCCAGAGTCTGCTCGCCGCGGCGCAGCCACACCTCGGCATCCCCGGGACGTCCCGTGCGCTGAAAGTAACTATAGAGTTCACCGCAGGCGTCCGCCTTGAGCTGCGGGTGTCGGGCCGCGCGCTCCAGGTGCGCCACCCCCGATTCGTCGCCGCGCTCCAGCAACAGGCGACCGATCACGTAGTCCGCATCCGCATCTTCGGGACAGCGCTCCTGGTAGTGGCGGTACAGGGGCAGTGGATCGTCGCTGGAGACAAACCGCTCCGTCAGCACGGCCCGCTCCCAGCACTCCCCGTCGCTCAGCGCGGCACTGTCCCTGCCGGCCAGTTCCGCCAGCCGTTCGCGGCCTTCCTGCACTGCGCGATGGCGGGCCTGCCACGCCTCGGTGCGCGCCTCGGCCCAGGTGCGGTCAAAATCGTCAATCACGGCCGGCAGTTGATCGCCAAGCCAATCGTCGGCGGCCGACCTGGCCGCGCGCTGAAATGAGATCCGGGCCGGACCCAGGGCCTTGAGCCGGTCGGCCAGTGCCGGATGGGTATCGGCGTTGCCG
>JBNLBB010000250.1:0-2404 GCA_050302415.1 Gammaproteobacteria bacterium
TGGGTGACCTGGGTGCCGGGTGTTAGCGGGGGTCCCGGCAGTGAAACCCTGTGCGCCGACCGGTATCTGGCGGGCACGGATTCGTCGCCGGACGTCTCGTTTGACGGCATCCCGTGCCAAACCCCCGTCCAACTGGTTCAGATTCGTTCCCGCCTGATACGCAAGTACTGGATCAACTATTACGATGCCGATAACCGCGTGGTCTTCCGGCGGGAAGTGGTGGTGTAGGAATGCGACAGATCCTGCTCCCCTGGTTGCCTCCGGTCCTGTTGCCGCTGCTGGTGGTTGCCTACATTGCGCTGGCGAGATACACGCCCGTTATCCATCTGGACGGACTCTTTGAATTTTTTTACACCATTCCCTTTCATGTGATTGCCGTCGCTGTATACCTGAAACTGTTTCTGCTGATCCGGAAGGGGTTGCCGGGAGACTCCGGGCGCCTGCTGTTTGCCCAGCTGAGTTTTGTCGTCTCCCTGTTGGTCTGGACTTTATTGATTGCCCTGCTCACCGCGGATTTGCAGATCTGAGTCCATTTGACTGATGCGGCGGAAATTGACCTGCGCCGCGTCGTTCCTGCAGTCTTTGGCGGACAATAGCCGGGTTTTCTTTCCAGCCGGGAGGTGCACTGATGAGAGTCGTGGGCATCGATCTTTCGGGGCCGTCCAATACCATGGATACAGGCTGGGTGGCGTTCGATTCCGGGTCCGGGCGTTTGCACTACCTGGCGCATGGCCAGGGGGCGGACGATACCCAGTTGATTCAGCTGGTGGCGGAATGGGCCGCTGAAGGCCCGCTGACCGTGGGGTTGGACTCACCGCTCTCCTACGAGCCGGGCGGTGGCTACCGCAACGGCGACCGAATGCTGCAAAAACAACTGATCGGCATGGGATTCATGCCTGGATCGGTGATGGTGCCCACCATGACCCGCATGGTCTATCTCACCCTGCGCGGCATGGCTGTCGCCCGGGCCCTGGAACTCAGTTGTCCCAGCGCGCACCTGCGCATCGCGGAAGTACATCCGGGTGGCGCGCTGGCCATGTCGGGTGTGCCGGTTGAAGTGGTCCGGGAGATCAAGTCCTCCGAGGAGGCGCGCCGCCACGTGTTGCGGCAGATTTCCGTGCATCTGGTGAGCGGTCTGCCCGGCAATCTCTATGAGACCGACCACCAGGTTGCGGCCTGTGGCGCGGCCATCGGTGCCTGGCGCTGGAAAAACCACAGTCCGGCGTGGTGCCACAAGGCCAGCCCGCCACTGCATCCGTATGACTACATCTGTTAGGAAATCTCTGGGCTCAGGGGCATCCCAGCCGCAGGGTCAGGCTGCCCGGCACCGACTCGATCGTCATCTGTTCATCCGGCCAAAGCCTGTGCAGCAGGTCGAGCCCGGACCGCGCTTCGATATCGTCGATGGTTGTGACGCTGGCGCAGAGATCCACCTGGCGAGGGGTCTCCTGGTCCATCACGAATGCCGCCACACTCGGTAGCCCATCGCCGGCTATCGCCACCACTTTCCAGTATCCGCTCGGCACCCGGTGCGGTTCATCGGCGCCGGGCAGCTTGGGCATGGCACGCTCATAGAGCGGGCCGGTGACCACGTAGACGGCGCCGGTCTCGGTGGCAAGCCGGCGGACCGCTTCCTCCAGCTTTTTCCAGGGCCCCTGATTGAGCGCACTTTTCTGCGGCGTGACGTTGGAGAGGTAGTTGGTCTCCGACCACTGGGGGTGGCCAGCAAAACTGGCCAGCGGCGCCTGGTGGCCGCGATCGGTGAGCAGTTGGGCGTAGGCGCTCTGGTAGTCATCCGGCTCCAGGGTCTCTTCTTCCGCCAGCAGCGGATCGGCCTTCCAGTTGCGGGTGCGGCTGGGGCCGAAGTTGGCAGGGTTGACCTGGTAGGCCACCCAGTCGGCAAACTTGGTGGTGGCGTTGGAGCTGAGTATGTAGATATCGCGGGTGATCAGGTCATTAGAGACCGGTCCACCGCTGGGGCAGCCCCATGGACAGTGAGTCGCATGGTGAATCTCCAGCGCGCCAACGGTTGTGGCCGCCAGCCACAGCACCACACCTGAAAGCAGACGCATGGTTGCCTTTCAGGGGTCCATCCTCCCAAAAGCCAACCGTCCAATTGGTCAGGCTGTGGATTGGCGCGCGGTCATCCGACCGCGCGCCTTCTATGACCAGTGTAAGCCGGTACTACCCGGGTTAGAAGGAGGACTGGTATTGCAGTCCTCCCTCATTGTCATTACGGCTAGAAATCCCACACGGTGATATCTACTGCGAGAAAGATGCGACAGATTGTCGCCTCTTCATCACCACCACCCGGTTGCCGCACCAGATCAGGTACTCGTGCGATGCCAATTCCGCCGGTAATGGCAGAATTCCTGGGTTTGAATGTGGCGTATATGCCAGGCGC
>JBNLBB010000251.1:0-2242 GCA_050302415.1 Gammaproteobacteria bacterium
CGATCGCGGTCTCCGTGGTGCCTTTGTTGCAGGGGGGCTCGACCATCATGTTGAGTCCAACGGTCAGCACCAATCAGCTGGCCGGTCAGGCCGACAATTTCCTGCGCGTCTATCCGCAGAACGACGTGATGGCGACCCGTCTGGGCGAGTATGCCTACACCGAGTTGGGCTTACGCCACGTGGCAGTGGTGTTGGATGAGGGCAACCTCGCGCATACCAAGGGGTGGTCGGATCGCTTTCGAGACTCCTTCGTTGCGCTTGGTGGCGAGGCGGATACAGTTGTCGGGTTTGCCTCCGGTCCCATGGTCTCATTCCAAGCCGTCGTGGAACAGCTCCACGCTCGAGACCTGGATGGTGTACTGGTGCTGGCCAATGCGCTGGATACGGCGGTGGTATGCCAGCAACTGCGTGGACTGGGTGTCCATCCGCAGATCATGGTCAGTGAGTGGTCGGTAACCGATGATTTGCCGGCCTACGGCAAAGAGGCTGTGGAAGGTGTGGTGTTTTTCAATACCGTGGATTTTTCCGACAGCAATCCCGCCTTCAGCAAGTTCATGTCTCGTTTTACGGAGCGTTTCGGCTACCGCCCGGGCTTTGCCTCGGTCCATGCCTATGACGCGACCAGTTTCCTGCTTTCGGCGCTGCGCCGGAACCGGGATCTGCCGGCCGGGGAGGCGCTGCTGCGCTTCGGCGCCTTCAACGGACTGCAGGGTCCGATACGGCTGGATCAGTATGGTGATGTGGAGCGCGATCTGTTTCTGATGCGGGTACAGGGCGGACGTTTTGTGCGGGTGCCCCGCATCTCCCACCAGGTCTCAGCGGTTACAGGCTAGATTGAGGGCTCCCAGGAGCGCCACGTCGGGAGCGTCGACCACGCAGACCGGAATCCGGGTGAGCAAATGGCGCATGGTGCCGGTTGAATTGAAGCGGCTGATGAAATCCTCTTCCCGCCACAACGGGTAGAGCCGGGTGGCCAGGCCGCCGGTCAGCACTATCCCTCCCAACGGCAGACTGAACAGGGCCAGGTTGGCCAAATGGGAAGCCAGCAACCGTAAGTGCATTCGCGCGGTTGCGCGCGCCTCAGGGTCTCCATCCACGGCGGCCTTTACGATTTGAAATGCCGGCGTATCGCTCTCCTGCGGATCGTGGGGCCATGCGCGGCCGGTACGCAGGGTGTGCAGCCGGGCGAGTGACGGACCGGCAAGCACCTCTTCTGCGGTCACGTGCTGGTCCGGCCGCTGAGCCCTTGCCGCCGCGATCAGGCTGTCTTGCTCAGTATCTGCAGGGGCGAAGTCCGCATGCCCCCCTTCCGATGGCATCACCGTCGGTGGTTCGCCGGGGATCAAAAAAGCATGCCCTAGACCGGTACCAAGACCGACGATGGCCTGTGTGGCGTCGCCGTTTGGCCGTATTTCCTGCGTCAGCACCACAAACCGATTTGATGGGATGCTACGCAGGCCATGGGCGGTTGCGACCAGGTCGTTGACGAGGGAGATGGATGCGCGACCCAGCAACTGCCCCAGCATGCCAGTGGACAGGCGCCAGGGCAGATTGGTAACGGCAACCGTCTCTCCGTCCGAACCACTGGTCACAGGTCCGGCAACTCCCAGCACCACTCGGGCAATGGCGGATGGATCGACGGAGTGCCTCTCCAGAAATGTTGTCAGCAGTGAAGTGAAATCACCAAAATCGGCACTGGCAAATCGCTCCCGGGCGAGTGTGCGTCCCCCTTCGTCGGCCAGTAGCAGCAGGGTTTTGGTCCCGCCAATGTCGCCTGCCAGACGCATGGATCTAGCCCAGATCCCCTGCGGCGGCAGGGTCGAGCCACCAGTGCACGGTGGTGGCGAAGGCCAGTCGCTGGGCGGGCAGTCCGTGCGGATCGGGATGGATGCAGCGGGCGACGATGGACCGTCTGCTCGCACCGCAGGCCATGACCCAGGTCTCACGGGCGTTGCTGAGTACCGGCAGAGTCAGGCTCAGCCGCCATCCCTCTGCGGCCAATTCTTCCGCCACACACCACTTTCCTCCGGCGTTGAGCGATTTTCCCTCCGCGAACAGGGAGGCGATGTGGCCGTCGGTGCCAAGTTCCAGTATCACCAGGTCCAGTTGCGGTATGCCATCGGCCGCGGGGACCAACTGCTCCAGGGTCTGTGCATATCGGGCGGCCTGGTCTTCGAACCCGGTTGGGGAATCCACCATGGGGTGCACCTGGATTTCGGCTATGGGTACGTCCGCCAATATC
>JBNLBB010000252.1:0-2117 GCA_050302415.1 Gammaproteobacteria bacterium
CGATAGTAGCACACGATAAACACATCACTGCCGACGCGGCGGGCAAGGGAGAGGGTAATGAGTTTTCGCTATACCACGCGTTTCGTCAGTCGACTGACGCGCGATACGCTGGCGCTGGTGTTGGCGGGCGGCCGGGGCACCCGGCTCAATGAATTGACCCAGTGGCGGGTCAAACCGGCGGTCCCCTTCGGCGGCAAGTTCCGCATCATCGATTTCACCATGTCGAACTGCATCAACTCCGGGATCCGGCGGATCGGCATTCTCACCCAGTACAAATCCCACTCGCTCATGCGTCACATCATGGCCGGCTGGAGTTTCTTCCGGACGGAATTGGGCGAGTTTGTCGAACTGCTGCCCGCGTCGCAGCGGACCGGCGAGGACTGGTATCAGGGCACGGCCGATGCGGTTTACCAGAACCTCGATATCCTTCTCAGCCACGAGCCGAGCTATGTGCTGATCCTGGCCGGGGATCACATCTACAAA
Organism: Gammaproteobacteria bacterium; assembly: GCA_050302415.1. Taxonomy (GTDB): domain Bacteria; phylum Pseudomonadota; class Gammaproteobacteria; order JBNLBB01; family JBNLBB01; genus JBNLBB01. The sequence goes on from JBNLBB010000252.1 coordinate 484, forward strand.
ATGGATTACGGCTCGATGATCGCCTACCACGTGGCGCAGGGTGCCGATCTGACTGTGGGCTGTATCGAGATTCCGCGCAGCGAGGCGAGCGCCTTCGGCGTCATGGCGGTGGACCAGAACAACCGGGTGATCGAGTTTGCGGAGAAACCCGCCGATCCCAAGCCCATGCCCGGACAACCGGACAGCTCGCTCGCCTCCATGGGGATCTATGTTTTCAACGCGGAATATCTGCGCCGCGCGCTCACCGAGGATCACCAGACCAGCCATTCGTCGCGCGACTTCGGCAAGGACATCATTCCCAAGGCCATTACCGACGCCGCGGTCTACGCCTACCCCTTCCGCGATGTGCAGAGCGGGGCCCAGCAGTACTGGCGCGATGTGGGTACAGTGGATGCCTTCTGGCAGGCCAATCTGGAACTGACCGGGGTGACGCCGGACCTCAATCTCTACGACGACGAATGGCCGATCTGGACCTACCAGGAGCAGTTGCCGCCCGCCAAGTTTGTCTTCGACGATGAAAACCGGCGCGGTATGGCGGTAGATTCCATGGTCTCCGGCGGCTGCGTGGTGTCGGGTTCCGTGGTACGCAAATCACTGCTGTTTTCCAAGGTCCGCATCAACTCCTACTGCACGGTTGAGGAGTCGGTCATTCTGCCGGACGTGGAGATCGGCCGGCACTGCACCATTCGGCGTGCCGTGATCGACAAGGGGTGCCGCATTCCGCCGCATTCGCAGATTGGTGTGAATCCGGCGGAGGATCGCAAGCGGTTCAGGGTGACCGAACAGGGCATCACGCTGGTGACCAAGGAGATGCTGGAGCCATGAGTGCCGAACGGCTGAAGGTCGTACTCTGCTGGCACATGCATCAACCGCTCTACCGGGACGCGGTGGAGGGCGCCTATCGTCAGCCCTGGACCTACCTGCACGCCATCAAGGATTACGTGGACATGGCGGTGCACCTGGAGCAGACACCGGGCGCGCGGGCGGTGGTCAACTTTGCCCCCACGCTGCTCGAGCAGCTCGCCGACTACGCGGCGATGCTGCAGGCCCATCTGGAGCGGGGAGAACCCCTGCGCGATCCGTTGCTGGCAGCCCTCGCGGGTCACTTTCCGCGCCAACCGGAAAATCGGGCGCACCTCATCGGTGATTGCCTGCGCGCCAACCGCAAGCGGCTGATCGACCGGTTCGCACCGTTTGCCAAGCTCGCTGATATCGGCGCGCGGGGTGTGGCGGACGCGGAATTCGCCCGCTATCTGAGCGACGATTTCCTGGGTGACCTCTGTGTCTGGTACCACCTGGCGTGGTTGGGTGAGACGGTACGGCGCAGCGATTCACTGGTGAGTGAGCTGATCGACCAGGGCGGTCACTTCAGCGCGGGCCAGCGCACGGCGCTGCTGCGGCTGGTGCTGCAACTGGTGGAATCGGTGGTGCCGCGCTACCGGCGACTGGCCGAAAACGGCCGGGTCGAACTGTCGGTCACCCCCTACGCCCATCCGATCATGCCGCTGATGCTCGATTTCGAATCGGCGCGCGAAGCGATGCCGGAGGCGTTGCTGCCCCATTGCGCCAATTATCCCGGGGCGCGGGAGCGGGTGCAGTGGCACATTGCCGAGGGTATCCGTGTGTTTGAACAG
>JBNLBB010000253.1:0-2067 GCA_050302415.1 Gammaproteobacteria bacterium
GACTGCTTTTTATTTAAAAAAGTTAAAAAAATACATACATTAATTTAATAATACTAAAAGTTGCTGGTTGCGCAACAAAAAAATTTCCCAGTCGCCTGACATCCTCGAACGGCGGTGATCCGCGCCAAAAGCCGCTATGATGCCCTTCCGATCAATACAACCGAGGGAATCTTTGTGGCCGTTCCAGAGAAGCATGTTTTTGTCTGCGCCCAGTCGCGTCCACCTGGCCATCCGCGGGGATCCTGCGCCGAAAAGGGGGCCGGTAACGTGCTGCAGGCTTTTGCCGAACAGTTTGAGATGAAGGGCCTCTATGGCCGGTTTGCGCTGACCTCCACCGGATGCATGGGCGCCTGCGGGGAAGGACCCGTGGTGCTGGTCTACCCGGGTGCGGTGATGTACGGGAAGGTGAGTACCGAGGATGTGAAAACCATCATCAACGAGCATCTGCTGGGCGACAAGCCGGTGGAAAAGCTCAAAGTGCCTGACGAAATTTGGGGCTGATCCCTCCGGTTTGGGGGCGAATCCGCCCCCACCTGATCTATGTGTGAACTCTTTGGTCTCAGTAGCCGCCATCCCACCAATGCCCGGATGGCCATGGATGAACTGGCTGCCCATGGTGGGGAGCGTGGTCCCCATGTGGACGGCTGGGGCGTAGCGTTTGCCGACGGTACCGATGCCCGCCTGTTCCGTGATCCGGGAGCTGCGAGCCACAGCCCCCTGATGCGCTTTCTGCGCGACCATGACATCCGTAGCCGCTGCATCCTCGGTCACATCCGCAAGGCCACGGTGGGAGGGGTGACCCTGGCCAATACCCAACCCTTTCGCCGTGAAGTGGGTGGGCAGGTGCATCTGTTTGCCCACAACGGTGATTTGCCCGGGGCCACCCAGCTGCTACCAGAGGAGACCGTGGACCGTCCACTGGGCGACACCGATTCCGAGTTCGCCTTCTGCCACCTGCTGACGCTGCTCAGGCAGGCCGGCGACCCGGACGGGCGCCTGCTGCCGCTGGCGCAGCGGTTGACCCTGCTGGAGCGGTTTGCGCAGCAACTCCGTGCGCTTGGCCCGGCCAATTTTCTCTACTTTGACGGCGACTCGCTGTTCGTACACTCCGACCGCCGTACCCAGGCCGACGGACGGATCGCTCCGCCCGGCCTCCACATGCTGCATCGGCACTGCCGGGAGCCCGGTACCCACATCCTGCACGCGGGAATGGAACTGCGGCACGAGGCGACCGAGCAGCAAGTCGTGCTGTTTGCCAGCGTGCCGCTGACCGATGAGCCGTGGCAGCCCCTTCCTCAGGGAAGTCTCATCGTGGTCCGCAACGGTCAACCCGTTCCCTGAACGCGCCGTTCAGCCGCTTCCCGCCTTAAGCCCTGCTTGCAGGTTGACAGGTGTCGGCTAGGCTTAATGTCAACTACAGACCGAAAAACACCATCATTTGCCGTCATCAAGCGCTCGCGACCGGGCCCACACTATCTGCACGCCGCCATGGGTGGTCAGGAACGCGGGTGGGAGAGGAGTGCTTTTCCTGGAGGATTTCGCATGTTGCTGCTGAACAGAATGAAAATCGGCCACAAACTGCTGACCAGCCCATTGCTGGTGCTGGTATTCATGCTGGGAATGGGTGCCATGACCTACTCGGTGTTGATGGCACAACGTGACGATACGCTGCTGCGGATCAAGGCCAATATCGAACAGTTTGAAACCTACGTGGAAATTGGACGCGCGCTTGCCGACACCCACGCCAACGCCTATCGCACCCTCAATCAGGTGAGCCTCTACGATAATCATGAAGAGGGCGAGAAGAAGTTCGGCACCTATTTCGCGCGGATCAGTGAACTCACCGCCAGCCTGGAAGGTAAACCTGAGGCGGCGGCCATACTGGCGCCACTGGCGACCTACAGGGAGCAGATTGATCTCGCCAAAACCATGATAACCGTCGACCTCACCGGCGCCACCGCGCTGTTCGAAGATGGTGCCAAGGCATTTGAACAGGTCAATCAGGCAGTGGCGGATATTCTCAGTAAATCGCGCGAGCAGAATGCACAGGCGCTGAGCTCGGCGCAG
>JBNLBB010000254.1:0-1983 GCA_050302415.1 Gammaproteobacteria bacterium
CATGACCATCAGGTTCGCTCCAGTAGACCAGATTGCCGCCAAAGGATTCGTTGACCTTCCCGTCATCCGGTCCATGAGGAAGGCTGCGGTAGATGATGCCCGCCTTTCGGATGCGGGCGAGGATGGCGTCGAATTCAGCCTGGGTCACATGAAAACAGTAATGCTGTTTGGGGAGGGAGTCTGTCCACTGGTCGAAGTCAATGGTGAGTGAGTCGCTCACATACACCGGGGAGAAGGGTCCGAATCGGCCCTGCTCGGCCCACGAGACATCGAGCAGGCTGGCCAGTTGTTTCGCGGCGGCGACGCGATCACTGGAAGGAACGATGAGGTGATCCAGTTTGATTGCCATGGCGCTGTCCCTCCATCGCGGTCCCCGTTCGGAGCATCGAGTTTATCACCCGAACGATCGGCTTCAACGCTCCGTCAGGGTGGTCAGGATGTCGGCGTACCAGGCGCAGTTGAGCCCCAGCGCTTCATCCAGAGCAAGATCACGGCTCCCCAGATCAAGCCGGGCGGAATGCACGCCCAGCAGCATCCAGGGCAGATCACCCAGGACCGGGGCCGGATTGGCAACGCGCATTCCCAGGCTCAGTGCACGCAGCGGAAGTAAAAGATGCTGCAGTTGGTCTTCCCGTAGCCCGCGCCATGGGGAAAGAGCTCCCCCGGATTGGCTGTTGGGTGAAACTGGACCATCCAGACGTTGGCGTAATCACCGGCATCGGTGGTGGAGGAGCAGTACAGCCCGTCTTCCATTGAGATGCCCGATCCGGCATCTATCAGCGTTTCCAGTTCCTTGATGTTGGGCAATCGCCAGTCGGGGCTGCCACCCAGTTCCAGGGCCTCACAGAAGGCGAGCATCCCCTGCCAGTCGTATCCGGTTTGTCCGGTTGCCTGCCAGGTCAGCGCGGCCACCGGATCCGTCACCGTGCCATTACCGTTGTCGATGTAGGTACCCGTACCCCAGACAGCACCCCGTACGCAGCGCACATGGTGCACCTGCTCCTTGGCTGCCGAGAGTATTGCGCCCCGGGAATCGGCATAAAACGCCGTGGTGGCCGACTGTTCCGCCACCCAGTATTCGTCCAGCGCCGGGGAATCGAACAGGGTCGGATCGACCGCCGACAGGCTGCCGTAGTTGAAGGTGCTGACCAGCTCCGATCTTGAGGGCAGGCGCCAGTCACTGTGGCCGCCGAGCGTCAGCGCCCCACACACATCGGTATCCGCCGGGTTGTGGGTGGCCTCAGCCGTACCGCTCGCCTGGTACCAGTTGTACGCCGCCAGATCCGGCGTCTGCTGCCACACCAGGCCGGTGACGCTGTCACCCACTGTACCGTCACCCTGGTCACTGAGGCTCATCGGGTTGGCGCTGTACATGAAATCCTGGCCATGGAACGCCTGCCCCTGCTCCGGGCAGTTGATCAGCGAACTGGCGCCAAAGCAACGTGTGACACCGGTATCGGGCAGCGTACTGGTGAGTTGCAAGCGGTCGCGGATCGGGAAGTCTCCGGACAACGCACTGGATGTGTGACCGGCAGCGTCTTCCACCGTGAACCGGAAGTGGAACACCCCCGGACCCGACGTGCCGACACTCAATGAGGCGAAGAGCTGACCGCTGGTCAGCCCGTCGGCGGAGATCGCCCCGTCCAGGGATTGAATGACGTTGGACTGCGGATCGGTGACCACCAGGTGGTAGGCCGCCAGATCGCCATCCGGATCCTGGAAATCCAGGGTCGCATGGATGGTGATACTGCCCCCACCATCGTTGAGGAAGGCCGATGTGGGGGTATAGGCCAGGTTGGAGATGGAAGGCGCGGTACCCTGACCGGAGCCGCCGCCACCACCGCAGGCGGTCAGTGCCACCACCAGAAAAACGGTAAATACGCGGAAACGGATCACGTTGACTGCCTCCCCCGTCCGGCCAGGATCGAATCCACGCGCGGGCGAATTGCTGCCGCCGTACTCTGAGTGTAGCGCTCCCCGGAG
>JBNLBB010000255.1:0-1926 GCA_050302415.1 Gammaproteobacteria bacterium
AACCACCAGTCCGAAACCAATGAGACCAACAACGGTCTGGCCTCGGTTGCCACCATTGAGATCGTGCGTGATGTCGACCTGGTGCCCACCACCGTGAGCACCACCACAACCACCATCGGCATCGGTGGCTCCTTCAGCGTCGACACCGTCGTGCAGAACCAGGGTTCGACCATCATGTCGAACAACACCCTGACGGGCATCTACCTCTCTGCCGACGCCACCATCACCACCGCCGACACTTACCTCACCGACTGGTGGACCGGGCTACTCGGCGCCGGCGCATCACAGAGCCTGACCAAAACGGTTACCGTGCCCACCAACCTCGCTCCGGGCACCTACTACATCGGGCTGCTCGCCGATCGTGCAAACCATCAGGCCGAATCCAACGAGACCAACAACGCTCTCGCTGCCGTGGCCACCATCGAAGTGGTCAACTTGGACTTTCAGGTAACCTCCATCTCAGTTGCCGAAAGCAAGAGTTCTGCTGGCGCCACGATCAACATCACTAATGAGATAACCAACGCTGGAACCTCCGCTACAACTGCATCGATTGACGTGACCTTCATGCTGTCGACTGACCAGACAATTGACATGTCAGACATTGTTCTGGGATCGCGCTCAATTGCAAGCATGACTGCGGGTGGTACAGATTTGGATACCACTCAGTTTGTTATTCCAATGGGAACGCCTCCAGGTCTTTACTATGTTGGAGCAATCGCCGATTCCGGAAACAGTCAGCCTGAGACAATCGAATCAAATAACATTGGTGTTACGGCAGCAACTCTGGAAATAATTAATATCGATCTGGTACCCACCGCCGTGAGCACCACCACCACCTCCATCGGTCTGGGCGGCTCGTTCAACGTCAGCACCTCCATCCAGAACCAGGGCGGATCGTCGATGACCGACAACACCAATGCCGGCATCTATCTCTCCTCCGATGCCGTCATCGACTCCACCGACCTGCTGCTCTCCAACTGGTGGACCGGACTGATCGTCGCCGGCGGTACCAGCAACGTCATCCGGACCGTCACCATCCCAACCACTCTGGCCACCGGTACCTACTACATCGGCGTGATCGCTGATCGCACCGATGCACAGGCTGAGTCCAATGAGACCAACAACATCCTGGTCGCTTCGGCCACCATCGATGTCTTCAAGGATGTGGATGTCGTGCCCACCGCCGTGAGCACCGCCACCACCTCCATCGGTCTGGGCGGCTCGTTCAACGTCAGCACCTCCATCCAGAACCAGGGCGGATCGTCGATGACCGACAACACCAATGCCGGCATCTATCTCTCCTCCGATGCCGTCATCGACTCCACCGACCTGCTGCTCTCCAACTGGTGGACCGGACTGATCGTCGCCGGCGGTACCAGCAACGTCATCCGGACCGTCACCATCCCAACCACTCTGGCCACCGGTACCTACTACATCGGCGTGATCGCTGATCGCACCGATGCACAGGCTGAGTCCAATGAGACCAACAACATCCTGGTCGCTTCGGCCACCATCGATGTCTTCAAGGATGTGGATGTCGTGCCCACCGCCGTGAGCACCACCACCACCTCCATCGGTCTGGGCGGCTCGTTCAACGTCAGCACCTCCATCCAGAACCAGGGCGGATCGTCGATGACCGACAACACCAATGCCGGCATCTATCTCTCCTCCGATGCCGTCATCGACTCCACCGACCTGCTGCTCTCCAACTGGTGGACCGGACTGATCGTCGCCGGCGGTACCAGCAACGTCATCCGGACCGTCACCATCCCAACCACTCTGGCCACCGGTACCTACTACATCGGCGTGATCGCTGATCGCACCGATGCACAGGCTGAGTCCAATGAGACCAACAACATCCTGGTCGCTTCGGCCACCATCGATGTCTTCAAGGATGTGGATGTCGTGCCCACCGCCGTGAGCACC
>JBNLBB010000256.1:0-1892 GCA_050302415.1 Gammaproteobacteria bacterium
CTCCCGCACCCGCTTCTATATCGATGGCGCACCGATCATGGTGGGCAACACCTACACCATCACCTACCCCTACGGGGTGGAAATCTTCGAGTCCGTACCTGGCGATGCCGGTCCGGGCACCAAGGGTGAAGGCTACTCCGCGACCCACGACGTGGGCATCAGTGAGCCTGGTGAGTTCACCGCCGCGACCCAGGTCTACCCGGTATTCCTGATCCCGACGAGCCTGGACCGCGACACGCTGAAGGCGACCCCGGGTGGTCTGCTCGATACCACCGGTGGTGTGGATTCAACCACCGTGCAGGGCAGCCCGCTGGGCACCGACTTCTTCCGTATTGAAGGTCCGAACATTGGTGACGTCTATCCCGGGTTTGCCTGCGCCGACGCCACCCTGGGCGGGGTCATCAATCCGGATGGCAGCCAGGCCACCAACGACTGCGTGGAGACCTACCAGTTCAACATCATGGGCCGGGTAGCCAGAAATGGACCCGGAAATCTGGACAATTGGATAAGTGCCCTTCCGGTTATGCTGCCATCCGCTGGACGACAGAATCATAGTACACCGCATCCGGTGTTCGGCGCTCCAAAGACTGGTGGCGCCGCTCGCTGTTGAAGAAATTCAGATACCCTCCGATCTGCTTGCGCGCCTGAGCAACGCTCTCGTAGGCATGGAGGTAGACCTGTTCGTACTTGAGGCTGCGCCATAGCCGCTCCACAAACACATTGTCGACCCACCGGCCCTTGCCATCCATGCTGATTTGAATGTTCCGGGCTTTAAGCGCCGAGGTGAACGCCTCGCTGGTGAATTGGCAGCCCTGGTCAGTGTTGAAGATTTCCGGCGTGCCGTAGTGATCGCAGGCCCGCTCCAGCGCCTGGACACAGAAGTCCGCCTCCAGGGTATTGGAGAGCTGCCAGCTCAGCACCTTGCGCGAGTACCAGTCAATGATCGCAACCAGGTAGAGGAAGCCACGGGCCATCGGGATGTAGGTGATGTCAGCGGCCCAGACTTGGTTCGATCGCTCGATCGTCAGGCCTCGCAGCAGGTAGGGATAGACCTTGTGTGCCGCATTGGCCTTGCTGGTGTTGCGCTTCGGATAGAGCGCCTGCAGGCCCATCTGGCGCATCAAACGCTGGATCCGCTTACGATTGACGATCCACTCCCGATCTTCCAGCCAGTCCCGGATTCGGCGTGAACCATAGTACGGGTGCTGAAGATGACAGCGATCGATCTGGCCCATCAGTTCCAAATCATCCGGAGCAACGTCGCGGTGGCGGTAGTAAAAACTCGATCTCGGCAGTTCCAACAGTTGGCACTGCCGCGTGACAGGTAAGTCCAGCTCGCGATTCACCATTTCTTTCCTCTGGGCCCGTGAATCTTGGTGAGCCCGCGTTCTAAAAAATCGTTCTCCATGGTCAACTGACCGATCTTGGCGTGCAGCGCTTCGACCGCCTCCGCGTCGGTTCCGCCTGAAGCGCTGCGCCCAAACAGGTCACCGGCTCCTTCCACTAAGCGCTTCTTCCAGTCCTGAATCTGATTGGGGTGCACATCGAACTGCTGGGCCAGCTCCGCCAAAGTTCGATCTCCCTTGAGCGCCGCCAGGGCCACCTTTGCCTTGAACTCCGCTGAATGATTACGCCGCTTGCGTCTCATGTCTTCTCTCCTCTGGGCTTCGCCCATCATGAAGGAAGACACTTATCCTGTTCCAGCTCCTGTCCAAACACCGGGGTCCAGCTCTAACAAGCCACCCGTGTCGCGTGCCGCGGCGTTGTAGAGAACGGTGCAAAAAATCGCGCTCCGGCAACCGGTTTGGCCACTCTCCTACGGAACTGAACATGCAAAACACATCCGACGCCCTGCGGTCCGATCCCCGTGCCCGTTTCCCGTTTGTCGGAAA
>JBNLBB010000257.1:0-1588 GCA_050302415.1 Gammaproteobacteria bacterium
CAATCCTTGGGCGCATCGGTGAACACCAGATGCGGGGTGGGAAAGATGGGTAGCGCGAACTTGTACTCTTCATTGATCGCAATACGCCCGGTGATGAAGAGTGCGGAATCTCCGGGACCCACACCGTTGGCGTAGCGGGTGTCCGGCCCAAGGCCTTCGGGGAGATCGGTGGCGCCCACCAGTTTGAAATCGGCGTTGATGACTTCGCGTTTCATGGCGCCCGTGGTGGGCGCCTGCAGCATAGTCGCTGCACGCGGTGCGGTGATGACTTGGCGTTCCTTCGAGCTCTTTGGTGCGGGCGCCGTCTGTGCCGGTGCCTTGTACACCTGCGCCCATGCCATGGCCGGAAGCAGCATCAGTCCCAGAATGACGATCCGCATCGTTCCATCCCCTCCCTTGCATCATTTACGCGGCCAACGATACCAGAATCCTTCCTCGCACCCTATGGCATTCAGTACAGGCGCTACTTTCTCGTAGTCACGTCAACAAGATCGATCACCAGTTGGCTTAGACTATACACAGAACGATTAAGCATCCAGCCATATCAGGTAGCAATGTTGTTCTCTCAAAACTTAAGTTTTCGGCTTTCGATTGTGATCTGTTTTTGTGTATTGTCGTCCTGTGCCGCTACCCAACAGCTCCCGGAAACTGTCTTGATAACTGGCGGACCTTTTATTTCGGGATCTGACACAGCAGAACGGGAATACGCCTACCAGATAGACGCCGATGCCTACGGTTCACCGACTACCCGTGAAGGGGCGTGGTATTCGGGCGAACACACCCGCCAGACTTTGACAACCGGTCGCTATGAAATCATGCGTACGCCTGTCACCAACCGGCAGTACGCGCAGTTTGTTTCTGCGACCGGTTACGCAGCACCCAATGTGGATCTGGTCACCTGGAACAGCTACGGACTGGTTCACCCATTCGTGACCACACGACGCTTTGCGTGGCCCGACAATCTACCGCCGGTCGGACGTGCAGATCATCCGGTCGTTTTGGTGAGTCAGCACGACGCCATCGCCTACGCCCATTGGTTGTCAGATTTCAGCGGACTGAAATGGCGGTTACCCACTGAACAGGAGTGGGAAAAAGCGGTTCGCGGTACAGATGGTCGTCGCTTTCCGTGGGGCGACGAGTTTGATTCCAGCCTGCTCAACAGTCACGACGCGGGACCATTCGATACCCTCCCCGTTGGGAGCTATCCAGCAGGTGCAAGCCCATACGCTGTGCTGGACGGTGCGGGACAGGTATTTGAGTGGACTTCCGATCTGGCGGGAGATGATCGCGCCGTGGTGAAAGGCGGTTCCTGGGATGACCGCGGTTGCGGAGTCTGTAGGCCGGCAGCGCGTCACTCCCGTCCGCGCCATCTCAAACATGTACTGATTGGTTTTCGGCTGGTTCGGGAAGTGAAAAACCCTACTGGCAAGTAGCGGTACGAAAAGAAATGGGGTCAGACTCCATTTCGTTTCAACAAAATCTCCCAGAAACTACCCGGTAGGCGTCAAATAGAGTCTGAGAATCATCTAGCCGACTCCTCAATCCGGTGGTAAACGTCGGAGTGCAAACAAAGACGAACCACCAGAAA
>JBNLBB010000258.1:0-1584 GCA_050302415.1 Gammaproteobacteria bacterium
GACTTCGACAGTGACGGCAACCTGTATGTGGCCGACAAGTACAGCCACAACATAAAGGTCATCGCGCCGACCGGGCAACTGCTGCAGGTGATCGGCAAGGCCCATTCCGGCATGGGCGATGGCGTCTTCAATCAGCCGGAAGGCGTCGAGATTCGCCACGGCGATTTCTGGTTTGCCGATACCTACAACAACCGCATCGTGCGCTACACCCGCACGCCGTGAGACCAAAAAAAGCGGGGCCCGAAGACCCCGCCACTCAGTCAGGAGGGCTGACCGTTATTTGTTGATGAACGTCGAGCTGACCAGGCAGCCGCGCTCCGACTCGACGTGGAGATGGGTGTCCCCAGCGCCCGGGATCGTACCGTCGCCTCCCGCCGAACCGCGCGCGGTGCGCACCTCCCAGGCACCGAGTGCATCCACCCGACCTTCGCCGATGAACTTGGCTGTCGCCGGATCAAACACCGCTCCGCCCAGATAGACGCTGATGCGCTGGTTGTCCGGGATGTCCGAAGTTCCCTCCACCCGCCAGAATTCCTTGCTCACGTTGAATTCGGCACGGGTGACGGTACAGGTGTCATCGGGCGCGGAGGCCGGATTGGTGACGGTCAGCACCATGGCGTCGCTGTCGGAATTGGCAGCGGCATCCGTGACGGTGAGGGTCAGCTCCACTTGGATCTGTTCCTGGCCGTTCGCCGTCATGGTCGCACTGTCAGGCGTAATCACCTCGACCTGTGCACAGGTGGGCAGGTCAATGCACTGGAGGGTGACATCCATGCTGTTGGCGCTCCACTGCCAGGTGTCGATGGCGCCTGTGGAATCGGCCCCGTTGAGCTGCACCACCGTGCCAGCGTTGACCGCCTTGTCCGGACCGGCATTGGCGATCAGGGATTCCACCTGGCCACCGCCGCTCACGCCGCCGCTGATGGTGACCGGTGACAGCACCGTGCCGCCGTCCAGGGAGGTGACCCGCACATTGATCGGCGGCATCCCCGGACCACCCGAGCTGCCGGCCGAGTAGGTGCCGGTCACCAGGCCCGCGCCGTTATGGGTAAAGCCGCCCGTGAGATTTCCCGAATCCGGGTCAAAGGTCACGGAGAGTTGCGGTGCCTCGTAGTGATTGCTGCTCTGGGCCTGCACTTCCAGGGTGCCCGTCGTCACATCCCAGCGCGCCGAGGTGATGATCACGTTGTCGCCGATTTCCGCGGTCTGACTGATGCTGGGTGAATCGGTGAGATTCATCACCTGCACGCTGCCCGGTTTGCCGCCTGCGGGCAGATCCGCAAAATCCAGCCCCTCCTGCAGGCGGGCAAAATAGTGCCCGCTGCCGCCTTCGGTGAGGAAGACCTGGGCGCCACCATCCACCCGCGCGGCAATGGTCTGGCCCTCCACGGTGTGGGCCCAGATGTTGACGTAGCTCACCGGGTTGTTGTCCAGGGGATCTTCAGGCGCGCGGTCCACCTTGTCGTAAGAGGCCTTGTCGATCTGCACGCCGTACCTGGAGGCCACACGGCCCATGATGTTGAACTGGTCGGTTTCCACGCAATCGTTGGTGGCCTGGCTGCCATCCGGATTGATGACCCCGCC
>JBNLBB010000259.1:0-1541 GCA_050302415.1 Gammaproteobacteria bacterium
ACACTTTTTTGGCCGCATTGGTCGCTTCCAAGAAGCGGGCCGGATCTTTGATACCGCCCACTCCCTTGGTGCCGCGAATGGCGACGGCCTTCAGGTTTTTGGAGCCCATGACCGTGCCCACTCCCGAGCGTCCCGCGGCGCGGTGCAGATCGTTGACCACGCAGGCGTAGAGCACCTGGTTTTCACCGGCTGCGCCAATCGACGAAACGCGGATGCGTGGATCCTGGTGATGCTTGTGAATCCACTCCTCGGTCTCCCAGGTGGTCTTGCCCCACAGTTGGTCTGCCGGGCGCAGTTCGGCGTGATCGTTCTTGATGAACAGATAGACCGGGGACTTCGCCCTGCCTTCAAAGATGATCATGTCCCAGCCGGCGAACTTCATCTCCGCACCGAAATACCCACCCGAGTTGGAGCAGGCTACAGCGCCGGTCAGCGGGCCTTTGGTAATAATGGAATAACGTCCTCCGGTGGACGCAAAGGTACCGGTCAACGGCCCGGTGGCCATGATCATCTTGTTTTCCGGTGATAGCGGGTCCACCTTCGGATCGACCTCCTCAACCAGGTATCGGGTGGCCAGGCCGCGCTGTCCCAGATAGGAGGCGGCCCATTTCATGTTGAGATTTTCCGCAGTACAGGTGCCGTTGGTGAGGTTGACACGCAACAGTTTTCTTTGCCAAGCCATGTGTTGTCTCCTCGAATGTGATCAGGCGGAGGCCGTTGAGCCGGCCAGGCTCTTGGAGGCCCAGGCACGCATTTTGTCCATGCCGGTGGCTTCGGCATCCACGTAAGTGATGGCTCCGGTCGGACAGGCTTTGGCGCAGGCGGGGTCGCCCCCACACAGATCGCACTTGATCACCTTGCCGGTATCAGCGTGATAGTTCACGGTGCCGAAGGGGCAGGCTATGGTGCACACCTTGCAGCCCACACAGACACTGGGGTTAACCTCCTTGGCCCCCGTGGTGCGATTATTGGTGATGGCGTCCACCGGACAGGCATGCAGACACCACGCTTCCGCACATTGGGTACAGGTGTACGGCGAAAAGCGCCCTTCATAATGGAATGCGAAAACCCGGATACGAGAGCGCGATGGATTGATGATGCCCTCATTCTCAAGCGAACAGGCCATTTCGCATTGCAGACAGCCTGTGCACTTGGGCGGGTCAATCAGGAGTGACTTAAGCATGCCAAGAAACCTCCCTCAGATACTGTGTCGTACGAGCGGTCAATTATGCAGAAATTGACTGCCGAATACAGTCGTAATTGCTTGTGTATATGTGATATATCATGCTGCACTGCGGTACTTAGGCGGCTCGACTTTGTCGTGCACTTTTGGGTTGCGATCGCGACTTAGAGAAATCCGATTTGTTATACGGATCTATCCGCTTTGTTAAGATGGGCCGAACCGCCGCCGGGAACCTTTTGACTCTAGTGGGCCTGCTATGGACGACAACGAACTACTGAGATATTCCAGACAGATTCTTCTGCGCCAGATCGACATCGAGGGTCAGGAGCGCATTCGGCGTTCACGGGTGCTGGTGATC
>JBNLBB010000260.1:0-1523 GCA_050302415.1 Gammaproteobacteria bacterium
AGTTCGCCAACAGCGAAGAGGCCTGGGGCGGGCCGGAGGTTAACCCAAGCATCGGCCGTGCTGCGGTCAATCAGTTTGCCGTGGGTGCGGATCTGCCCCGCGATATCGCGGTGACCCCAGCTCCCTACACCACTGCTGAAAACCAGTTCCAGGACAGTTCATCGATCAACTGAGCGAAGGCCGGAAAGGAGTGTGAGGGGGGGCTGCAGGTCACCCCCTTGCGGTTCCCGGCCATCGCTTTACCGAGCGCTTGACTGGCTGCCTGATCGCAGTCAGCAAGTTGGGGGCTTCGGCCCCCTTTTTTTTCGGACGGATCAGACTGCTGGTCATCGCGAATGGGGGAAGAGTGGCCGCATTGGCGGGCAGCCGCGGGAAAGGCAATCCGCCAGGGAGTAGGTAATTGATCTGCAGCAGGTAAATGCCATTTTGGCGGTGGTTTGCCATAAAAAATCGACCGCCGCCGCCTGAATCTTAAGCGAAAAAAAACAAAGCAAACCAATCAACTACTAAGTCAGCAAAAAAAATGAGCGTGATTCAGCCCTTTAGTACAGGGGGCGCATGCACCTAAGAGCTAATTTCTTTGCGAGACGTTAAGCGGAGCGTAAGCGTCAATGCAGCGGTTGATCACAGACCATGCAGCGATGGAGTGAGCAGAACCACAACAACAGAGCTCCTCCGCATAAAAATCGTGACACCAGGAGTAGTCCGATGAAAAGCTCGCGAACAGGCTACCTGCGGCCAGGTGCCGATACCCGATCTCTCTCCCAAACCCTCAAAGGCTTCGCCCTGGGCACATTGGTGCTGGCCGGTGGAGCCCTGTCCGCAACCGCGGCCGATGCGGCCATCCGGGTCGGACCCACGGATCCCGATACCGGATTCCCGCTCTGGTATGAAGACGAGTCCGGGCTGCGTCTGGATCTCTGTACCGATCTGACCAGTTGTTTCTTTGAGCTGCCGGATCCTGGGCTGCCGGTCTCCTTCCCGGACAACTTTCCAGACGAGGCTTTCTACTGGGCTGCCGAAGCAGCCTTGGACGGCGGACCCAATGACACGGGTACCCGCGCCATTCTGGTCATGGCCCGTGAGGCTGCCTTTTTCAACGAAGGGGTGGTGGATGGCGACCAGATCGTCTTCTCGCGCATCCGGTTCTTTATCGACGGTGCCCCCTCCATGGTGGGGAACGAATACACCATCACCCACCCTTACGGCGTGGAAAACTTTGTCTCCGAACCTGGCGACGGTGGTCCCGGGGTGAAGGGTGAGGGCTATTCGGCCACCCATGATGTCGGGATAACCGAGCCGGGAGCGTTCAGCGGGTCACTTGCCGTGTTCCCCACCTTCCTGATTGCCGAAGGCACCAATCGCGACGCGCTCAAAGCGACACCCGGTGCGCTGCTCGATACCAGTGGGGGACTTGCTTCGACACGGGTGCAGGGCAGCCCTTTGGGGACCAATTTCTTCCGCATTGAAGGCCCCAACATCGGCGATGTCTATCCCTCGTTTCAATGCGCCGATCCGGCACT
>JBNLBB010000261.1:0-1522 GCA_050302415.1 Gammaproteobacteria bacterium
GATGCCCCATTTTCATCAATTCCAGATAACGAACGATAATCCCGCGGGCCCGGGCGAATTCAAAGATGGGCAGGATCTCCCCCTCATTGAGACCGCGAATCACTGTGCAGTTCAGTTTCAGCGGCAACTCCAGCTCCCGCGCCCGGTCGACGGCGCGGACCACGGCGGTAGGCAGATGCAGCAACAGCAGCCACAGCACGGCGACCAGGGATCCGGTCCATAACAGCAGGCGTGCCGCCAACTGGGCGCCCTCCAGCCAGGGATGCTCGGAACTGGTCTGGATCAGCCCGAATACCCAGGTTTCTTTGGTGGGGGAAAATATCCACGCCAGGATCCCATCAACCGCCGCCGGTATCCAGACGGGCATCAGGACCAGCAGGCAGAGCAGCACCCCCTGCGCCACCCGGGCATCCAGCATCCAAAACCCGGCAAACCGGGGCTTGATCCGGATCTCCGGAATCCGTGACGCGGCTGCGCGCGTATCACGCCACAGGCGGGTGACCTGCTCGCTGATCCGGGATTGGACGGGAGATACTAGGTTGCGCATCGGAAGTCCGGTTTGCCGCTCTGTTCCGGCAGTGGCGCCGGAAACCGGCTATTTTAGAGGAAGGTGATCCGGTCTGCCGCCCTCAATTGGGAAGCTCACTGATATACTCGCCAGCTGTAACCACCACCCCTGGAAAGCAACACAAAGGTTGGATGAATGCCGACTCTGCAGTACATCGTTGATGGCGCCGTCTCCCGCGAAATCAAACTGTCCGACGCCCCGCTCAGGATCGGCCGCGGTCCGGATAACGACATCCAACTGGTGGATGCAGCCGTCAGCAACAACCACGCCCAACTGGTGACGGAAAGCGGCACCTACCTCGAAGGGCATGTGGATGTGTATGTGGAGGACCGGGGCAGTACCAACGGCACGCTGGTGAATGGCTTCAAAATCAAGCGCCATCTGCTCAAGCACGGTGACATGGTCCGCATCGGGCAGAGCGAATTCCGCTTCCAGCAGAAATCGAATCAGGGGATGGAGAGCACCCGCATCGTCATCGACGACGACATGGTGTAACGCTTCTGCCGCCATGGACATGGCAATTCACCAAAATTTGGGCTGACATTTATCAAGGCCTCCATTGCGGAGGTTTTCATAGTTCGATAATGTCCTCGCCCCGGCCTGATGGAAATGGAATTCAGCATGGCAAGTTGCCAAAGCCAGATAGGGATGGTCAGCGACTCGCGTTCAGCGCGACTCTTTTTGCCTCACGGCACTCACACCGTCGACTACACTTCTCGACCATCGGCCATCAAGTTTCGTATAGCGTTCCGCTTTGCTGATTTGGGGAAATCAGCTTGCTGCGTGTCGGCACGCTCGATGCGAGAACAAAAACAGGGAAATTACGCAATTCACCCGCTGCCTGTTTGGCGCAACGCGGGGAATGCGGTTTCGAGAGGGAATACTCGATGACGTCCAAAACCGTCTAAATCCACCAATTCAGTTTCTGCATTGGGTGTACTGCACCCGGTGTGT
>JBNLBB010000262.1:0-1311 GCA_050302415.1 Gammaproteobacteria bacterium
ATGGTGAATCCACCTTGTATCCACTCTACTGACAGTATGTTGTCAGTATCGCATCCCTATAATCACAGCTTTTGCTGGATACACAGGAGTCGCCATGATCAAAATTTCCGTAAGTATTGATGTCTCAGACTTGGACCGGGCCGAGGTATTCTACGCGGAAGCGCTTGGTTGCAGAAAAGTCCGGCGCCAGGGTGCCGATATGGCAGTGCTGTCCACAGAGAATTGCGATATCTATCTGCAGGAGAAGGACCCGGGATCAAAACCCATTGCAGAGGGTGGCGTCGTTCGCGACTATCGGCGTCATTGGACTCCTGTTCACTTGGATTTTCTCGCTGCGAACGTTGAAGAGATTGTGGACAAAATCGTTCAGCATGGCGGTTTTCATGAAGGTGGCGACAGCGGTGATTGGGGGGCAATAGCCTATTGTGCCGATCCCTTTGGGAATGGCTTTTGTGTGATCAATGAATGAGCAGGTGGCGGCTGTAATCAGGTCGTACAACTTTCCAGGCGGGCGTTTGGGCTTGAGCGTACAATGGGAAGCTATCTCCGGGGACCGGGGTGTCATGCGGATAATGAATTCGGTGGCACTTCTCCGCCATATTCAGTTTGATCAGTAACCACTCCTCCCCTTCATCACCTAGGACGCACCGTGATCGAATCCCTGCCGCTCACCGCGGCGCGCATCTTGACCTTCAACCAGCAGCAGGCGCTGACCAATGCCAGCGGTTTTTTCTTTGCGCGTGACCAGCGACTGTTTCTGGTGACCAGCCGCCACGTTCTGATCGATGAACCGAGCAAACACTTTCCCGACCGCATTGAAATTGAACTGCATATCCATCCGGAGAACCTGGCCCAGTCCACGGGATTCTCGATTCCCCTCTACCGCAATGGCGAAAGCATCTGGCGTCAGGGTGAGGATTCGGCTGGCGCCATCGATGTGGCGGTGATCGAGATTCAGCGATCGGCCCTGCCAAAAACCGCCCTCTTCCGGGCCTTCACCCCGGATCACCTCTACCTGCCGAACGAGGTGGTGGAGTTGGGTTCCCCGTTGCTGGTGGTGGGGTTTCCGCTGGGCTTTCACGACGCCCTGCACCATATGCCGGTAGTGCGCCAGGCGGTGGTCGCCTCGTCGTTTGGCCTGCGCTTTCAGGGTGAGGGTTACTTCCTCACCGACGCGCGCACCCATCGGGGCACCAGCGGTGCGCCGGTGGTCATGCGCGTTGCCAATCCGGCACCGGTCCTGGGTGATCTGCCCTGGATGCTGCTGGGCGTGCATTCCGCCCGGCTTGATCTGGGGAGCCGTGATCTTGC
>JBNLBB010000263.1:0-1216 GCA_050302415.1 Gammaproteobacteria bacterium
GACGTCGATTGGCTGGTACCGCACCAGGCCAACACGCGCATCATCGAGGCCACGGCGAAGAAGCTGCAGATGCCGATGGAGAAGGTGGTGGTGACCGTCGGCGAGCATGGCAACACCTCGGCGGCATCCGTGCCTCTGGCGCTGGATGTGGCGGTCAGGGATGGTCGCATTAAACGTGGCGAAATCCTGCTGCTGGAGGCATTTGGCGGTGGTTTCACCTGGGGGTCGGTGCTGGTCAAATTCTGATCGCGCCTACCACCTTGACTGCTTTGACTGTGAATTGAGGGGTTCCCATGGCATTTGCACTGGTATTTCCGGGACAGGGCTCACAGAGTGTCGGCATGCTCACCGATCTTGCGGCCCGTCATCCAGTCGTGATCGATACATTTGCGGAAGCTAGCGAAATTCTCGGATTCGATCTGTGGAAACTGGTCCACGAAGGTCCGGAAGAAGAGCTGGGCCGCACCGTGATCACGCAGCCGGCCATGCTGGCGGCGGGCGTTTCCGTGTGGCGCGTCTGGACAGAGCTTGGCGGTCCCGCTCCCGACTGTGTGGCCGGTCATAGCCTGGGCGAATATTCGGCGCTGGTATGTGCCGACGTACTGGCGTTCCGCGATGCGGTATCCCTGGTGAGCAACCGTGCTCGGCTGATGCAGGAGGCGGTGCCCGAAGGGCAGGGCGCCATGGCTGCAGTACTGGGACTGGACGACGATCAGGTTCGCGCGGTCTGTGACGAAGCGGCTCAGGGCGCGGTGGTCAGTGCCGTCAATTTCAACGCGCCCGGGCAGGTGGTGATTGCGGGGCAATCTGCTGCGGTGGACCGTGCGGTGGACGCGGCAAAGATTGCAGGTGCGAAACGTGCCATTCGTCTGCCGGTCAGTGTCCCGTCGCATTGCGCTTTGATGTTGCCGGCCGCGGAAAAGCTCGCTGGCATTATGGCGGGTATCCCGTTTCAAACCGCCGCCGTACCGGTGCTGCACAATGTGAATGCCACAGAAAGCGGCGATTCCGAATCCGTCAGGGATCTGCTTGCACGGCAGTTGTATTCGCCGGTGCTATGGGTCGACACGCTGAACCAGATCGCGCAACGGGGCGTGGACACGGTCATCGAGTGTGGACCGGGCAAGGTGTTGAATGGCTTGACCAAGCGGATCAACAAGCAGTTGAACAACCTGGCGGCGTTTGACGAAACAACCATTGCCGCAGCGATGGCGGC
>JBNLBB010000264.1:0-1180 GCA_050302415.1 Gammaproteobacteria bacterium
GGGCCAGGACGGCCCGTCGGTGCGGTGCCCGACCAAGCGCAGGAGCAGCGAGGGAAGCCGAAGGCCACTCCCGTCGGGGCGGCGTTTCTTGGTTACTTCTTTTGCTCCGTCCGTCCATGGACTCCGCCCTGCGGGCCAGCCTACGGCTGTCCAAATTCGCTCCTGCGAATTTGTCGCTGGAGAAAAGAAGTAACTCGTCCAGAGCGAAGCGCTGGGCGAAACTCTTAAAGATCGCGCAACGCGCGATCAATAACACCCTCTCCCCCAGGTAGAGGGATAGGGAGAAGGGACTCCAATTCCTATTGAGGCGCAGAAAAATATGGCATCCTTCCTAAATGGACCGCACTAAACACTGCTCTTAGATTGATCACTAAATTGAATGAAAAAAATATTGGAATCCACCAATCTGACCGAAGTCCAGCTGATCGCCAGCTTCCTTAGAAGCAACGGTCTTGAAATTTCCATCATCAACGAATTACAGGCCGGGAATTTGGGAATTCCACACTGGGCGATTCCCGCCCCGGCACAAATATGGATACTCAACAATCAGCAGTTTGAACAGGCACTAGCATTGATCAGAGATTACCAACACGATCAATCCCAATCAGCTAACGGTCCGGATTGGCAATGTCCAGAGTGCGCAGAAATGTGTCCGTCGACTTTCGATACCTGCTGTCAGTGTGGAACTCTCAAGTCTTGATTGTGATTTCCAAGAAATAGAACAGAAAAGGGAGAGAATTGGAAATGAGTTGCTGTCACTACTACGCCCCAACCAGCGGAAAAGAATCCGTCTTCAGCGTCGACGTCTCCGCCATCCGCTTTGGCCCGGGCGCCCTGCTGGAAGTGGGTGCCGAGGCGAAGGCCCTCGGCATGCGCCGCGCAGCCGTCTTCACCGATCAGCGTGTCATTCATCTGGAGCCGGTAGCCCAGGTGCTTCATTCACTGAATGAAGCGGGCGTCGACGTGGCTGTCTATAGCGATGTCCGGGTAGAACCCACGGACAATTCCTTTATGACGGCAGCTGCCTTCGCCAAAGAAGCAAAAGCCGACGGCTACATCTCCATCGGCGGTGGTTCGGTTATCGACACCTGCAAGGCGGCCAACCTCTATGCCACCCATCCCGCAGACTTTCTGACCTATGTGAATGCCCCGGTGGGCGCCGCGAAACCGGTCCCCGGGC
>JBNLBB010000265.1:0-1165 GCA_050302415.1 Gammaproteobacteria bacterium
CGTGTTAAGACTCGGTCGAGCCAGGTCATGCCACCATCCTGATTCACCGTCTTTCAGTCCACAGAGTGGGCAACCGGCATATGCTTGCGTAAACTTAAGCCCATTCGACCCACGCAGGAGTGTTCGAACATGTCGGCCATTGCCCAGTCCGGTACCGAATCCCGTATCCTCCTCCGCAACGATAGCCATGGCATCACCACACTGACCCTGAATCGCCCGGACAAATTCAATGCCCTGTCGGATGGATTGCTGGATGCGATGCAGCTGGAACTGGATGCCATTGCGGCGGATGACACGGTCCATGTTGTAGTCTTGGCCGCCAACGGCAAGGCATTCTGTACTGGCCACGACCTGAAAGAGATGCGCGCGGACAGCTCCCAGGAGGCATCCGAGCGGCTGTTCAGGAAGTGCAGCCGGATGATGCTCACCATCACCCGCCTGCCCCAGCCAGTGATTGCCAAGGTGCAGGGAGTGGCCACGGCCGCAGGCTGCCAACTGGTGGCCACCTGTGATCTGGCGGTGACTGTGGATACCGCCCGTTTCGCCACTTCAGGCGTCAATCTCGGACTGTTCTGCTCCACGCCCATGGTGGCCGTGACCCGCAACATGCCGCGCAAGGCAGCCATGGAAATGCTCTTGACCGGTGACTTCATGGATGCGGAACGGGCACGCGAGTACGGACTGGTGAACTACGTTGTCCCCGCCGAGCAACTCGACTCAGCAACCCAGGAGTTGGCCAAAAAAATTGCCGCCAAATCCCCTACCGCCATTGCCATGGGTAAGCAGCTCTTCTACCGGCAGTTGGAAGCGGCCATGGAGGCAGCCTTCGACATGGCCAGCAACACCATGGCCTGCAATATGTCGACCGACGATGCACAGAGCGGAATTGACGCCTTCCTTGGCCACAGTGGAAACCGCGAACTTTCTGACGCAGCCCTAATCGGTACGCCTGGGGCGCGGCTCGCGCCAGACCACTGAATAGAGATCGTGCCGGCGATCCTTCAGGTTCTTCACCGTGCCGTTGTTGCGCGCCATGACCAGTGATTCGATGCGCAGGTCGGCCAGGGCGACGGTCTCCACGTTGGGGGTGGTGTCCGCTGCAATGCCGTCCCGGGCAAACGGAAAATCACACGGCGTCAGGATGCAACTCTGGGCGTACTGAATA
>JBNLBB010000266.1:0-1111 GCA_050302415.1 Gammaproteobacteria bacterium
ACATGCATATCGAACCAGGCGTCGTTGATGGCGCAAAAATCGTTCTGAGTTATGTAACAGCTGCAGGCGCGCTCGTCTATGCAGCCAAGGCCGCGTTGAAGACAAGCGGGAGCGGCGGTGTTGCGTCGCTGTTGGCTCGCGGCATCATGACGACTCTGTTGGTGTTCAGCTTCTTCCAGCTGTTGCCGCACTTTCCAGTGGGTGTTTCCGAAGTGCACTTCATCCTGGGCTCGACTCTGTTCCTGATCTTCGGCGCCGGCCCGGCTGCCATCGGCCTGGCCTTCGGTCTGTTGCTGCAGGGGCTGCTGTTCGCTCCCGCCGATCTTCCGCAATACGCTATGAACGTAACCAGCCTGCTGGTGCCGCTGCTTGCTGTCGACGCCCTGGCCCGTCGCCTGATTCCGCGCAAGACCGCCTACAAGGATCTCGAGTATCGCCAGACCTTCGCGCTCTCCGCTGCCTACCAGGGCGGCGTGGTGGCCTGGGTCGCCTTCTGGGCCTTCTACGGACAGGGATTCAGTGCCGAGAGCCTGGCCAACGTCTTCTCCTTTGGTGCGGCGTATGCGCTGGTCATCGTGGTCGAGCCGCTGATCGATCTGGGAATCCTGGCTGCCGCCAAATCCTTCGATCAACTCTCGGGCAGTCGTCTGGTGCACGCCAGACTCTATAACGCCGCTGTTTGACGGCAAGGGCAGGATCCTCGCGTCTGCGGGGATCCTCCGGTTGGCAAAGCGTCCATCGGGTCACGCCCACTGCCGGAGCGCGTAGGGCGTGCCACACTGACGAGATCGATGAACCACACCATATCCAAAGAGATGATATCCGATGAATAAAAGCGCGATGAGGGAAGCCATACTCGAGGCCAAGGCCGCGAGCGGCGTGAGTTGGAGCGACATTGCCGAGGTGGCCGGTCTCTCCATGGAGTTCGCCTGCTCCGCATGCCTGGGCATGAACCATCTGGAAAAGGCGCAGGCAGACGCTGTCGCCAAACTGCTTAGCCTGAACAGTGAGGTCTCCGACGCCCTGCAGCGTTTTCCGCACAAGAGCTGGTCGCAGGCGATACCGACCGACCCGGTGATCTATCGCTGGTACGAGATCGTCGGCGTCTACG
>JBNLBB010000267.1:0-1067 GCA_050302415.1 Gammaproteobacteria bacterium
CCCATCCCGGGGTAGACGCTGCTCACCGGCGCGCCCACCATCCCGGCAAAGGCCGCCAGCGCCGCGCCCAGGCTGAAGACAATGGCAAACAGCCGGCTGATATCAATCCCCAGCGCCTGGACCATCTCCCGGTTCGCCGCCCCGGCGCGGATCGTCATCCCCAGCTTGGTCTTGGCGATCACCCAGTAGAGCCCCGCGGCAATGAGCATGCACACCAGGGAGATGAACAGCCGGTAGATCGGGTAGTCCTGGTTCTCGGTCAGCACGATCGAGCCCTTGAGCAGCCCCGGGATCGGCACGCTGTGAAAGTCCGTGCCCCAGAAGATCTTCTGCAGCTCGTTGAGCACCAGGATCAGACCGTAGGTCAGCAGCACCTGGTACAGATGATCGCGCCGG
This sequence comes from Gammaproteobacteria bacterium, assembly GCA_050302415.1. Lineage (GTDB taxonomy): Bacteria > Pseudomonadota > Gammaproteobacteria > JBNLBB01 > JBNLBB01 > JBNLBB01. The sequence continues at coordinate 397 of JBNLBB010000267.1, forward strand.
TAGAGAAAGCTGATCGCCAGGCGCTCGATGGCAAAGCCGATCACCAGCATGATCGGCAGCCCCAGCACGATGGCCGGAAACAGATGCCCGGTCACCCCCGTGAGCCAGTACACCAAGTAGGCGCCGAACATGTAAAAGGCCCCGTGGGCCAGGTTGATGATGCCCATGATGCCGAACACCAGCGTCAGACCGCTGGCCACCAGAAAGAGCAGAAAACCGTACTGCACGGCATTGAGCACTTGGATCAGAAAGGTTGCAAAGTCCATCGCCGGGACATCACCTGTGTGTCAGCGTCGTTAGATCAACGGGTGGTTGAAAGCCCCTGGGGCGTGAGCGCCCCAGGGGTAGTTGGCAGCCCGGTGGGCGCTCTAGGCCATCGAACAGCCCTGCGCCGGGTCGCTCAGCGCCTTGGACGCAATGCCCAGCACCTGCTGCTCGCCCGAGACCACCTTGCGCAGGTACAGGTCCTGGATCGGGTTGTGCGCCGCGCTCATCTTCCACGCCCCGCGCGGGGAGTTGCTCAGCTCGGCCTTGGCCATGGTCTGGATCATCTGCTTGCCCGCGCCGGTGTCCCCACCCACGCTCTCCAGCGCCATGATCATCAGCTCGCCCGCGTCCCAGCCCTGCACCGAGAAGACGTTCGGCCCCTTGCCGTAGGCCTGGGTGTAGGC
>JBNLBB010000268.1:0-959 GCA_050302415.1 Gammaproteobacteria bacterium
TCTACACCAACGACCGCGCCGAGAATATCGGTTACATCCTGCAGGATGCCGGTGTCAAACTGCTGTTGCTGGAGAACGACGAACAGTGGCAGAGCCTGCAGCGCATCCGCAACCAACTGGCGGGACTCAATCGCATCATCACGCTGGAAGAGGTCGACCCGCACGGACTGCAACCCCGCCTGGTGCCGATCGACAAATGGCTGCCCGCGAAGTACGCGCACGAGCCCAAAGCCATCGAGGTGCCGAGCGAAAGCCTGGCCACCATCGTCTACACATCCGGCACCACCGGCCGCTCCAAGGGCGTGATGCTCAGCCATCGCAACATCCTGTGGGATATCGAGAGCGGCCTGAAGATCATCGACGTCTATCCGAGCGACCGCTTCCTCTCCTTCCTGCCCCTCTCCCACACCCTGGAGCGCACCGTCGGTTTCGTGTTGGCCATGGTGGCCGGATCGAGCGTCGCCTTCGCCCGCTCCATCCCTCAGCTGGCGGAGGACCTACAGACCATCAGACCGACCATGCTGATCTCCGTACCGCGCATCTTCGAGCGGGTCTATGCCAAGATTCAGGAGAAGCTGCAACAGGACTCCCCGATCGCCCGCGCCATCTTCCAGGCCGCCGTCGACACGGGCTGGCACCGTTTCGAGCATGCCCAGGGTCGTTGTGGCTGGTCGCCGAAACTGGCGCTCTGGCCGCTCCTCGACAAGCTGGTCGCCAGCAAGATACGGGAAAAACTGGGAGGACGGCTGCGTATCGCCGTCTCCGGCGGTGCCCCGCTCGCGCCCGACATCGCCAGGGTCTTCATCGGACTGGGAGTGCCTATCCTGCAGGGCTACGGCCTGACCGAAACCAGCCCCATCATCACCGCCAACACCCATGAGAACAATATCCCGGCCAGTGTCGGCGTTCCCTTCCCCGGCATCGAGATCAAGATCAGCGAGGCGGAGGAGCTGCTGGTG
>JBNLBB010000269.1:0-906 GCA_050302415.1 Gammaproteobacteria bacterium
CAGTGGCGGGATCTCCATGGTGACCACGTTGAGCCGGTAGTAGAGGTCGTCGCGAAACTCGTTGCGTTCGCTCGCCTCCTTGAGATCGACCTTGGTTGCCGCCACCACGCGCAGATTCAACGGCACCAGTTCATTGGAGCCGAGGCGCTCGACCGCCCGCTCCTGCAGTACCCTCAGCAGATGAATCTGCACGGCCATCGGCATGCTCTCGATCTCATCGAGAAAGAGCGTGCCGTGGTTGGCGTGTTCGAAACGTCCGACCCGCCTTCCCTTGGCGCCGGTAAAGGCCCCGGGTTCGTGGCCGAAGAGTTCGCTCTCGATCAGGTTTTCGGGAACGGCTCCGCAATTGACGGCGACGAAATTGTGCTGGGCGCGACGGCTGTGCTCGTGCAGAGAGCGCGCCACCAGCTCCTTGCCGGTGCCGGTCTCGCCATGGATCAGCACATCGGCGTCGGTATCGGCCAGCTGGGCGATGGTGGCGCGCAGCCGCTGCATGGCCGGGGTGCGGCCGATGATGCGTGGACCCGGCGCGCTCTGTGCCTCCAGTTCCTGGCGCAGTGAGCGGTTCTCCAGCGTCAGCGTCCGCTTGTCGAGGGCACGCCGCACGGTTTCGATCAATTGGTCCGCGGCAAAGGGCTTCTCGATGAAATCGTAGGCGCCTTTACGGATCGCCTGTACCGCCATGGCGATGTCGCCGTGACCAGTGATCAGAATCACCGGCAAATCGCGATCGATGGCCAGCGCCTGCTGCAGAAACTCCATGCCGCCCATGCCCGGCATCTTCATGTCGCTGACCACCACACCCGGCCAGTCGTGGCTGACCAGCGGCAGCGCGGCTTCGGCACGATCGAACAGATGCACCGCGTAGCCCGCCAACTCCAGGGTCTGGCCGTTGGCAATGCGGAT
>JBNLBB010000270.1:0-875 GCA_050302415.1 Gammaproteobacteria bacterium
TAGAGGTGATAGCGCCCGGGCTTTGCGGGAAAGGCCGCCGCCGGGTCGGCATTGACCCAGTGATGGAAAAGATCGTCCGGCTGGGCGGCGCGGGCGGTGTCGTAGGCGGCGCGGTCCTCGACCGGGGAATGCCAGGCGCCGTGGATCAGGGCTTTCATGTTCTTGGACCTCCCTAAAAAGAAAGGCCGCGTACTGCCGATGCTTGGGGGAAGCAGGGGGGTGGCAGCACGCGGCCCCAGGTGTGCGACTTAGGGTGTTCCCGCTTGGGGTATTCCCGCCTGGGACAAGGGAACACTTGCTTCGGAACGCCGCGTCAGGCCACCGCCCTGCGCGCCGCGCGCTGGGCGGCCGTCAGCGGAACGTTGACCGCGTAGGCGCCGGCGCCCAGCAGGGCCTGCACGGCGACCGCGACGATCAGGAACAGCGGGTATTCCCAGCCGCCGCCCTCGTTGGAAAAGACCCAGCCGTTGCCGGCGTGGAACCAGACGGCGCCGAGCAGCACCGGCAGCACGCCGAGGGCGACGAGGCGCACCTGGATGCCGAGGATGAGGGCGATGCCGCCGGCGACCTCCGCCAGGATGGTCAGGTAGGCGAAGACCCCGGGCAGGCCGATGGACTCGTAGAAGCCGACGGTGCCGGGCACGGTAAAGACAATGACCTTCAGGTAGAGGCTGTGGGCCAGGAACATGACGCCCAGAGCGACCCGCAGGACGAGGGCGGCGTAAGGGGCGGTTTTGCTATCGATCATGATGCTTCTCCTCTTCGCGCGACGTCCGCTGGGGGTGGATCGCGGCGTCTTGTGGTGCGAAGAGAGATATGCTTTGCTTCAACGCACGTCGATCAGCAATTCACGCAAACTTCCATTGCGTTCTTGC
>JBNLBB010000271.1:0-447 GCA_050302415.1 Gammaproteobacteria bacterium
GTTGCGGATGTGCCCCTTGGTGGCCTTGTCGAGGCCGCCGCCGTCTTCTCCGGAAGAGTCGGCGAGGCGCTGCAGCAGGGGCTTCAGGCTGGCCTGGGTTTCGGCGATGGAGAGCATCACCGACTGCTCGGTGCGCATGTGGTCGGTGAGGCTGCTGAGCCGTTCGGTCAGCGCCGCCAGGTTCTGGTTCACGGCGGCGCGGTCTTCCTCGCCGCGCGCCACGGTGCGCTGCAGCTGCTCCAGGCTGTCGGCGGTCTTTTCCAAGAGGGCGTGGACGTAGGCCGAGACCGGCTGCTCACCCTCACCGCTGAAGCCGCCGCCGCTGGAGAGCTTGGTGACGCTGGAGAGCCATTCCTCCAGCTCGTTGAGGAAGCGGTTGTGCGCCTGGGCCGAGTTCAGTTCCAGGAAGCCCAGCACCAGCGAGCCGGCGAGGCCGAAGAGCGAGGA
>JBNLBB010000271.1:457-864 GCA_050302415.1 Gammaproteobacteria bacterium
TGCCCATGCCCGACAGCGGTGCCTGCAGGCCGCCTTTCAGTTCCTCGAAGAGGGCCACGGCATCGCCGCTGCCGCCCGACAGGCCGCCGATGGTCTCGCCCACGGCGTTCACCGTGTCGAGCAGGCCCCAGAAGGTGCCGAGCAGACCGAGAAAGATCAGCAGGCCGATGACGTAGCGGGAGATCTCGTGCGACTCCTCGATGCGGGCCTGGATGGTGTCCAGCAGCGAGCGCATCGACATGGTGGAGAGGCTGAGGCGCCCGGCCCTGTCGCCGATCATGGTGACCATGGGGCCCAGCAGGCGCGGCGGCGTGTCCTGCGACAGCGTGCCGGGGAAGACCAGCCCGCCGCGGCTCTCGCGCCGCAGAGTCTCCAGCCAGTAGATCTCGCCGCGCAGGCCCAGCACC
>JBNLBB010000272.1:0-855 GCA_050302415.1 Gammaproteobacteria bacterium
TTCTTGGTATCCGTGTTGAGCTGCAGCACATCGAGCGTGATCACCGGCCCATCCGCCATAATCACCGCCCGCTTGATGCGGTTTTCCAGCTCCCGCACATTGCCCGGCCAGGAGTACTCCTCGATGGCCTGCAGCGCCTCGTTGGTAAAACCGGTCAGGCGGGATGAACCCAGGTCAGTAAATTTTTTCAGGAACGACCAGGCCAGCAGCACAGCGTCGCCCACCCGCTCGCGCAGTGCAGGAATCTCGATGGCGATTTCGCTGATGCGGTAGTAAAGATCCTCACGGAACTCCCCTGTCCGGATCTTCTCTTCGAGATCCTGGTTGGTGGCGCAGATCACCCGCACGTCCACCGGGATCTCTTCACGACCGCCGATGCGCTCGATGACGCGCTCCTGCAGGAAGCGCAACAATTTGGCTTGCAGCCCCATGGGCATATCGCCGATTTCATCCAGGAACAGGGTGCCTCCGCTGGCGGTCTCGATCTTGCCCACGGTACGCTTGGAGGCCCCCGTGAAGGCACCCTTCTCGTAACCATAGAGCTCGCTCTCCAACAGGTTCTCGGGAATCGAGGCGCAGTTGATGGCGACAAAGCGGTGCTGGTTGCGATCGCTGAGCTCGTGAATCGCCCTGGCCAGAACCTCTTTCCCTGTTCCGCTCTCGCCGAGCAACAAGGCTGTGATGTCGGTGGGGCTTATTTTCTCGATGATACGGCAGACTTCGAGCATTTCCGGACTGTTGGCGATCACACCGGACAGCGGGGTGTTTTCCTGCGCGGCCGAGAGCGCCTGGTTTTCCGTCTCCAGCGCGTGCACATGAAAGGCCCGCTCGATGATGATCTTGAGCACATCGGGA
>JBNLBB010000273.1:0-827 GCA_050302415.1 Gammaproteobacteria bacterium
CTTTCCCGCCGTCATGAGCCGGGTCTGCTATCACCCCTGCGAGAACGCCTGCAACCGCGGCCAGCTCGACGAGGCGGTGGGCATCAACTCCGTGGAACGCTTCCTGGGCGACCAGGCGCTGATGCACGACTGGCGCATGGAACCGGGCAAGGCCACGGGCAAAAAAGTGATGATCATCGGTGCCGGTCCTGGCGGACTCTCTGCCGCCTACCATCTGCGCCGTTTCGGTCATGACGTCACTGTGTTCGAAGCGTCACCGAAAGCGGGTGGCATGGTCCGCTACGGCATTCCCAAGTACCGCATGCCGCGTGAAAAGCTGCGTGCTGAAATCGCACGCATAGAAGCCATGGGCGTGGCCATCTGCACCAACAGCCGTATTGAAGATATCGCCAAGGCGCGGGAAGAGGGCAAATACGATGCCGTTATTCTTGCTGTCGGAGCGCAGCAGCCGAAGCTGGTGGACATTGATCAGCAGGGCAGTATGCCGGTGCTGGATGCCGTGACCGTGCTGCGGGATACGGAAGAGGAGAATCCCACCCAGCTCAAGGGTCACGTGGTGGTCTACGGCGGCGGCAATACCGCCATGGACGTGGCGCGTACCGCCATCCGTCTGGGTGCCCGCCAGGTGACCGTGCTGGTGCTGGAGTCGCGCGAGGATATGCCGGCCCATGCCTTTGAGGTGCACGAGACGGTGGAAGAGGGCGCGGAGATCGTCGACCTGCGTGCCGTGCGCCGCATCGAGGGCAATACCCTGCACCTGGAAAAGATGGTGAAGGGCGAAGGCCGCTGGCCGCAGGCGAGCGGCGAGATGGAGACCCTGGAAGCCG
>JBNLBB010000274.1:0-811 GCA_050302415.1 Gammaproteobacteria bacterium
GCACCCTACGTTGAAGTGAGTGTAGGGTGCGGCTTGCCGCACCTTGGGCATTCCGGATCTCTAGCCACCTGCCGCTTCCGGGTATGAAGCCAATGGCAACTCCAGGGTGAACAGCGCCCCGCCCCGTTCGCTGTTTCTGGCCGTCAGTGTACCACCCATGCTTTCGACGATATGCTGCGATATGGAGAGTCCCAGCCCCAGGCCGCTCTCCTTGGTGGTGAAGAAGGGGTCGAATATACGCTTGAGATGCTCCTCGGAGATGCCAGGTCCGTTGTCCCGGATGCTCAGTCGCAGACGGTCGAGGCCGCTTTCGACGCCGATGTCGACCCAACGCTCCGACTGCCGCTCCATGGCATTCATGGCATTGGCGATGAGATTCACCAGCACCTGCTCCAGACGCACCGGATCGGCCATCACCTCCACATCCTGTGTCAGCGGGGGCAAGCGTACCTCCGTGCCTGTGCGGCGCAACTGAGGCAACAGGATACGCTTGCTCGATTCGATCACGTTGTGCAGCGAGACAGGAGAGCGTTGGCCGTCGGTCTTGCGAGCGAAGAGTTTCAGTTGCGAGCTGATCTGGGTCATGTTGTCGATCAGCTCGGCGATCTGATCCAGGTTCCAGGCCACATCGCCGTAACGATCCTGCTGCAGGAACTGCCGGGCATTGTCGGTATAGGAGCGGATGGCCGCCAGCGGCTGGTTGATCTCGTGACTGATGCTGGCCGACATCTGTCCCAGCATCGCCAGTTTGGCCGCCTGAATCAGCTCGTCCCGGGTCTGGCGCAGCGCCTCCGCCATGCGCTGGCGCTCG
>JBNLBB010000275.1:0-809 GCA_050302415.1 Gammaproteobacteria bacterium
GGTCTCCAGCATTGCAGCTCTCGACGGTAATCCGGGAATGGCCATCGGCAACGCCCTGGGTTCCAACATCGCCAACATCGGCCTGATTCTCGGCGTAACCGCCCTGGTCACCCCGCTGTCGGTCCACTCCGGGGTGCTCAAGCGGGAGTACCCGCTGTTGCTCGCGATCAGCCTCATCAGCCTGGCACTGATGTGGGACGGCACTCTGAGCAGGATCGACGGTTTGATTCTGATTGTACTGCTGGTCGCCATACTCTCCTGGATGGTCCGCTCCGCCAAGCTGGACGGCAGCGACCCCATCTCCAGTGAGTTCGATGCCGAGATCCCCCATGACATCCCCACGCCCAAAGCATCGCTCTGGCTGGTTATCGGTCTGCTGGCCCTGCTGGCCAGTTCACGGGCTCTGGTCTGGGGCGCGGCCAACGTTGCCGCCGCACTCGGGATCAGCGACGTGGTTATCGGCCTGACCATCGTCGCCATCGGCACCAGCCTGCCCGAGCTGGCCGCCAGTATCGCCAGTGCGCTGAAGGGCGAACACGATATCGCCATCGGCAACGTCGTCGGCTCCAACCTCTACAACATTCTCGCCGTGCTCAGCCTGCCGGGACTGATCGCACCCGGCCCCTTTCTACCCGAGGTGCTGACACGCGACCAGCCGGTCATGATCGGGCTGACCGTAGCCCTCTTTCTGATGGGTTACGGCTTCGGCAACCACGGTCGACTCACCCGCATCGAGGGGTTAATCCTGCTCACTCTCTTTTTCGGGTATCAGTCTCTGTTATTCTTCTCCATGGTACATTCCACCTAGT
>JBNLBB010000276.1:0-802 GCA_050302415.1 Gammaproteobacteria bacterium
ATGCCGCGCGCGCCGCGCGCTTCACGCGCCGCATCGAGGAGATCGTGTCCGCCTACATGACGGGCGATTTCAAGCCGCTCTGGGAGGCCTATCGACGTCCCGGGAGCCTGGAGAGCTTCGTCGAGCGCTCGCGCGACCTGATGCGCTCTTTCGAGGGAGAGCACGGCACGTACGCGCGGTACCAGGTGCTGGGGACGGCCTTCCGCGACGGCCGCGACGTGACCCTGGTGTCCTGGGGTGCCATGCTGCAGGAGACCCTGGCGGCGGCCGAGACCCTGGCCGCCGAGGGCAAGGAGGCCGAAGTGATCGACGTCGCGACCCTGAAGCCTTTGGACATGGAGACCATCCTCGCCTCGGTGGAACGCAGCGGGCGCTGCGTCATCGTCCAGGAGGCGCCGCTCAACGGCGGAGTCGGCGCCGAGATCGCCGCCGGCCTGGCCGACCGCGGGCTGGTCAACCTGCTGGCGCCGGTCGGGCGCGTCGCCGGCTACGACACGGTGATGCCGCTGCCGCGCCTGGAAGCCCACTACATGCCCTCGGAGCAGCGAATCCTGCGCAAACTGCGCGAGACGCTGGCCTACACATGACGACCTTCAAGCTGCCCGATCTCGGCGAAGGCCTGCAGGACGCGGAGATCGTCTCCTGGCACGTCGGGCCCGGCGACCACGTGGTGGCCGACCAGCCCCTGGTCTCGGTGGAGACGGACAAGGCGGTGGTGGAGATTCCCTCGCCCCAGGCCGGGCGCATCGCCAAGATCTTCGGGGCGCCCGGCGACATCGTGGAGATCGGCGCGCCGCTGGTC
>JBNLBB010000277.1:0-790 GCA_050302415.1 Gammaproteobacteria bacterium
GGCCGGCTTCCCCGTCATCCTGGCGAGCCACCGTGCGCCGGCCGAGATGAGTTTCTGCCAGCGCAGCGACCTGGAGGCGATCTCCCAGCGCGGACCCGCCACCCCCGACCACGTGATCCGCACCAAGCGCCTGCCCATGCTGGGCAACCAGGTGGCCGACTATGTGGCGGCCTACCAGCACTACTTCGAGCTTTACGCCTCAGGGGCACGCACACCGGTGGAGATGCTCGACCCGGCGCCGCGAGTGGTCCTCGACCCGACCCTCGGCATGCTCAGTGTCGGGCGAAGCAGCCGCGAGGCCGGCATCGTTGCCGATATCTACCGCCACACCATCGAGATCATCCAGCGCGCAGAGCGGCTGGGAGGCTGGCGGGCTCTGCCGGCCAAGGATATTTTCGAGGTGGAGTACTGGGAACTGGAGCAGGCCAAGCTGCGCAAGCCCGGATCACCTCCCGCCTTCCAGGGCGAGGTGGCACTGGTCACCGGTGCCGCTTCCGGCATCGGTCGCGCCTGTGCGGATTCGCTATTGAATCGGGGCGCCGCGGTTGTGGGTCTCGACCTCGATCCGGCCATCGCCTTCCTGCATGACGACAGCGACGCCTTCATCGGCATCGCCTGCGACATCACCGATGAACAGGCCATTCAAAGTGCCCTGCAGCAGACCCTGCTCCGTTTCGGCGGCCTCGACATGCTGGTGCTCAATGCCGGCATCTTCCCCGGCGGCTGCCCGGTTGCCGAATTGAGCGACGAAACCTGGCATCGGGTCTTGCAGGTCAATCTGGATGCCAAC
>JBNLBB010000278.1:0-769 GCA_050302415.1 Gammaproteobacteria bacterium
AAGCGCTCCTCCCGGTCCCGGGCCAGCAGCTTGTTGAGCAGCTCCTCCAACACGGGCTCCAGGTCTGGCGTGGGGGGCAGGTCCGCCTGCTCCACCAGGCGCATGCTGTCGACCACCGTTTGTCCCTTGAAGGCCTGGCGGCCGGTGAGCAGCTCGAAAAGCACCGCCCCGAGGCTGAACAGATCGCTGCGCCCGTCGAGCTGCTCCCCACGCACCTGCTCGGGGGACATGTAGAGCGGTGAACCCACCAATCCCATCGGTTGGGTGAGTGTCATATCCGGGTGTGCTATGAAGGCGATGCTGAAATCGGCGATTTTCACGTCACCATCATCGGTTAGCAGGATGTTGCTCGGCTTGATATCGCGGTGAATCACACCTTTGCCGTGGGCGTAATTCAGGGCTTTGGCACACTTGAAAATGATCTCTGCGGTTTTGTCCACAGTAGGCAGTTCGGTTGCCTTGATGAGGTCGCGCAGGGTTCTGCCACCCTTTACATATTCCATTACGATGTAATAGTGATTTTCATCCACCCCGGCGTCGTAGACAGCCAGAATATTGGGGTGGTTGAGCATGCCGGCGGTGTGTGCCTCATTGAAGAACATTTTCCGGTACATGTCCGCTTTGGCCGGATCCTGAAGCGCATCCACCTGCGCCACCTTGATTGCCACTTCACGGTTGATAAACGAGTCATGACCAAGATAGACAGTTCCCATGCTGCCACTGGCGATATGGGAGCGAATCACGTATTTGCCGAGCTTTGTGGGTTGTT
>JBNLBB010000279.1:0-765 GCA_050302415.1 Gammaproteobacteria bacterium
GCACGTGCGCCTATCGACATTCTCGACCGGATCGTTGCCGAAGCCATGCACGACGCCGGCTGCGGCTGGGACGACATCGACGCGGTTGCGGCAACTGCGGGCCCCGGCCTGATCGGCGGCGTGATTGTCGGCTTCATGACCGCCAAGGCGATCGCCATGGCGGCGGGCAAGCCGCTGGTCGGTGTCAATCACCTGGAAGGCCATGCCCTGACGGCCCGGCTCACCAACGATCTGGACTTTCCCTTCCTGCTGCTCCTTGTCTCCGGCGGCCACAGCCAGTTTCTCCTGGTGCGCGGCGTCGGCGACTACGAACGGCTGGGCACCACAATAGACGATGCAATCGGCGAAGCTTTCGACAAGACCGCCAAGCTGCTCGGCCTGCCTTATCCCGGCGGCCCGCATGTTGAGAAAATGGCGGCCAAGGGCGACGTCACCCGGTTCAGGCTGCCGCGCCCCCTGCTCGACCGGCCGGGCCTGGACATGTCCTTTGCCGGACTGAAAACCGCGCTGCGCACCCAGGCCAAGAAACTGGAACCGGTTGACGATCAAACGGTTGCCGATCTGTGTGCGGCGTTTCAACGGTCCGTGGCGGACGTTCTCTCCGCCCGGACAGGATCCGCCCTCGCTCTTTTCCGCGAACGCCACCCGGAAGCCGAGCCGGTGATCGTCGTTGCCGGCGGCGTTGCCGCCAATCAGGAAATCCGCCAGAGCCTTCTGGCAGCGGCCGAAAACGCCGGTGCGCGCTTTGTCGCGCCGCCGATGGCG
>JBNLBB010000280.1:0-756 GCA_050302415.1 Gammaproteobacteria bacterium
CTTGGCGTTGAGGCCACGGAAGTCACGGACACGCGGGATCGCGACATTGATGAGACGATCGAGAAACTCATACATGCGCTCTCTGCGCAGGGTGACTTTGCAGCCGATGGGCCAACCCTCGCGAATCTTGAAGCCGGCAATGGACTTGCGCGCACGGGTTACGACCGCCTTCTGACCGGCGATCTTCTCCATGTCGCCAACAGCGTTTTCAAGGATCTTCTTGTCGCCAATCGCTTCACCCACACCCATGTTGAGGGTGATCTTGGTGATCTTGGGCACCTCCATGACGCTGTTGAACTGGAACTTGTCCATGAGTTCCTTGACCACGGTCTCTTTGTAGTGTTGCTGTAATCTAGCCATGTCTGATCACGCCTTAGATATCGACGACTTCTTGGTTCGACTTGAAAATGCGAACCTTCTTGCCGTCTTCGAGAATTTTAAAGCCAACGCGGTCGCCCTTGCCTGTGGTCGGATTGTAGAGCGCGACGTTGGAGATATGCAGCGGCATCTCCTTGTCGAGGATACCACCGGGCTCACCTTTGTTCGGATTGGGCTTGGTATGCTTCTTCGCCATATTGACGTTTTCGACAATCAGACGATTGTCATCGAAGACCCGCACGACGGTTCCGCGCTTGCCCTTGTCCTTGCCAGTCGTGACGATGACCTCGTCACCTTTCTTAATCTTGCTTGCCATTAGTGCCGCCTCACAAAACTTCCGGTGCCAGCGAGATGATCTTCATGAATCGCTCGCTTCTC
>JBNLBB010000281.1:0-741 GCA_050302415.1 Gammaproteobacteria bacterium
GCCCACAACACGCCGACGGAGATTCCCGGCAAGCTGCAGATGGGCAAGGTGATGGACTGGCTGCGCGACACGCTGCCGCCGGAGACCATCATCACCAACGGCGCCGGCAACTACACCGGCTGGGTGCACCGCTTCTACCGCTTCCGCGAGTTCCGCAGCCAGCTCGCCCCGACCTCCGGCTCCATGGGCTACGGCCTGCCGGCGGCGGTGGCCGCCAAGGCCGTCCACCCGGACCGTCCGGTGGTCTGCTTCGCCGGCGACGGCTGCTTCATGATGCATGGGCAGGAACTGGTGACCGCCGTGCAGTACGGCCTCAACATCATCGTCATCGTGGTCAACAACGGCATGCTGGGCACCATCCGCATGCACCAGGAAAACAACTACCCCGGCCGCACCAGCGCCACCGACCTGGTGAACCCGGACTTCGCCGCCCTGGCGCGCGCCTACGGCGCCCACGGCGAGGTGGTGGAGAAGGACGCGGACTTCGCGGAGGCCTTCGGCCGCGCCCAGGCCAGCGGCAAGCCGGCGCTGCTGGAGCTGCGCCTCGACCCGGAGGCGATCACGCCCAGCGCGACGCTCAGCGGCCTGCGCGCCAAGGCCCAGGCGAAACAACCGGCCAAATAGCAGCTGGCAGGGTTACATCGCTGGCCCGCGGCAATCGCAAGGGCGGCGCCTATCTCCTGCCGTCGCCCTCGGGCTCGTCCCGGGGGTCCAGGGTGGCTGACCGAGCTGTGGCCCGGG
>JBNLBB010000282.1:0-706 GCA_050302415.1 Gammaproteobacteria bacterium
ACGGCGAAGCCTGATGGAGAACGAAATAAACCAGTTCGATCTCTGGACCGGTCTCTTCGGGGGCCTGGCGCTGTTCCTCTTCGGCATGGACCTCATGACCAGGTCGCTCAAGCGTGCCGCCGGCGATCATCTGAAGGAGCTGCTGGGCAAGTTCACGAAGAACCGCTTCGTCGGCGTCGGCATGGGCGCCCTTGTCACCGGTGTGGTCAATTCCTCCTCCGTCACGACCGTCATTCTGGTCGGCTTCATCTCCGCCGGCCTCATGTCCATGGCGCAGAGCGTGAGCGTCATCATGGGCGCCAACATCGGCAGCACGGTGACCGCGCAGATCCTGGCCTTCAAGGTGACGCGCTTCGCGCTCCCGATGGTCACCCTGGGCTTCATGGTGTCCTTCCTTTCCAAGCCGGAGGAATGGCGGGAATACGGCCGCATTTTGCTCGGCATGGGCCTGGTGTTCCTCGGCATGGGCGTGATGAGCACCGCGATGGCGCCCCTGCGCTCCTACGAACCCTTCATCGATTTCATCGCCACCCTGTCACATCCGCTGAGCGCCGCACTGGTCGGCGCGGTTTTCACCGCGGTCATCCAGTCCTCCGCCGCGACGACGGGCATCGTCATCGTGCTCGCCGGACAGGGCCTGATCGGCCTTGAGATGGCGATCGCCGTGGCTCTCGGCGCCAACGTCGGGACCTGTGCCACGGCCGGC
>JBNLBB010000283.1:0-705 GCA_050302415.1 Gammaproteobacteria bacterium
TGCCCCAGACCCGGTCGAGCAGCTGGCTGCGCGAGAAGACCCGCTCCCGGTGGCTCATGAAGAAGTGCAGCAGGCGGAACTCGGTGGGGCCCAGCTCCACCGCCTGCGGGTCGGCGGTCACCCGATGGCTCACCGGATCCAGCACCAGGCCGTTGCACTCCAGTGAGCTGCCGGCCAGCAGGGGGGAGACCCGGCGCAGGATGGTGCGGATGCGGGCCAGCAGTTCGCGGGCGGAGAAGGGTTTGGTGACATAGTCCTCGGCGCCCACGTCGAGGCCGCGCACCTTGTCGTTCTCCTCGCCCTTGGCGGTGAGCATGATGATGGGGATCGACTCGGTCTCGCTGTCGCTCTTGAGCCGTCCCGCCAGTTCGATCCCGCTCATGCCGGGCAGCATCCAGTCGAGCAGAATCAGGTCGGGGCGCGATTTGCGGATCTGACTCAATGCCTGGGCGGCATCCTCCGCAAAGTCGGCCTGAAAGCCCTCGTTTTCCAGAATGAAGCGCAGCATCTCGCCGACAGCCGGCTCGTCGTCCACCGCAAGAATTCTCGGAATTGTCATATCAGCGTCCACAAAGCTCAGGTTCGGCGCCATTAAACCGAAGCTTTGTTACGTGACGATGACAGACGTCCGTGGGAATTTCAGGGGTGATTCTCGAAGGGATCAGCCTGCGGCAGCTGTGCGGCGCGGGTGATCCGTGGCTGACC
>JBNLBB010000284.1:0-701 GCA_050302415.1 Gammaproteobacteria bacterium
TTCAGCCTGGGCGCGGCGCTGGCGGCCTTTGCCGGGATGGTGGGCGCGCCGGTGAGCAGCGTCTACCCCGGGATGGGCGACCAGATTCTGATCATCTCCTTCGTGGTGGTGGTGATCGGGGGGATCGGCTCGATCAAGGGGGCGTTCATCGGGGCGATGCTGATCGGCCTGGTGGACACCTTCGGCAAGGTGCTGCTGCCCGATCTGGCCTCCATGGCGGTCTACGCCACCATGGCGGCGATTCTGCTGTGGCGCCCGCAGGGGCTGTTCGGGGGGCAGAGCTGATGCATCGCACCTCCCGACCCATTCTGATCTTCCTGATTCTGGGGGCCATCGTGCTGGCCTTGGTGCCCAGTTTCACCGAGAGCTACTACATGGAGCTGGTGGTGCGGCTCATGATCCTGGGGATCTTTGCCATGAGCCTGGATCTGCTGATCTGCTTCACCGGGCTGGTGAGCTTTGGCCATGCGGCGTTCTTCGGCCTGGCGGGCTACCTGCTCGCGATCCTCACCCCGGACTCGGGGCCGATCACCATCTGGTACGCGCTGCCCCTGGTGGTGCTGGGCTGCGGGGTGGCCGCGGCGGTGATCGGGTGGTTCTCGGTACGCACCAGCGGGATCTACTTCATCATGATCACGCTCGCCTTTGCCCAGATGCTCTATTACTACTTCAACGAGAACACCGACCTGGGCGGATCGGAC
>JBNLBB010000285.1:0-687 GCA_050302415.1 Gammaproteobacteria bacterium
GATTCTGCTGCAGATGAGCCTGCTGCTGATCCACGGATTGAACAAGCCGGTAATTCGGGTCGGACGTATCGCCGGCCAGTACGCCAAACCCCGCTCCGCCGATACCGAGACCATCGACGGCGTCACCCTGCCCAGCTATCGGGGCGACTTGATCAACGGTCCGGAGTTCACACCGGAGGCACGCATTCCCGACCCGGTACGGCTGCTGCGCGGCTATGGCCGCGCCGCGATGACGCTGAACTTTATCCGAGCGCTATCGGACTGCGGTTTTGCCGACCTGCACCACCCGGAAAACTGGGACCTGGACTTCATGCACCATTCGCCTCTGGCGGACGAATACCATCAGGTGGTGGCCGAACTCTCCCATTCACTAAAATTTATGGAGACCCTGGGCGGCGCCAGCAACAGTGAACTCAACCGTGTGCAGTTTTTCACCAGCCACGAAGGCTTGCATCTGCACTATGAGCAATCCCTGACCCGTCAGGTACCCAACCGCCCCGGCTATTACAACCTGACCACTCACCTGCCCTGGATCGGCTTCCGCACCGCCGCCACCACCGATGCTCACATCGAATACTTCAGCGGCATCCAGAATCCGGTCGGCGTGAAGGTGGGCCCCGGCATGTCGCCACAATGGATCGAAGAGTTGGTGGAACGGCTAAATCCGCAGAACCAGGAGGGCAAACT
>JBNLBB010000286.1:0-686 GCA_050302415.1 Gammaproteobacteria bacterium
GGGAAACATCCTCTGAAATCCCACAGATCGCAACGCCCGGCGATGGTATGCATCTCGTTTTCGCAATCCATAGCCTTAATGATCAGATCCGGGGACACCTCGGTGCCCTGTGTAAATTGAACACAGACCGCCGGTCCCCGCTCCGTTATGGTAAAAGCCCCGTTCATACCTTCTCTCTTTGGCAGGCTGCAGCCGCGCGGCCGGTGGTATTGATCCGTCCGGCCATGTTTTCGAAGTCCGAAAACCGTCGTCAGCGGTTGGCCGATTTTGGAAATGTCAGGGTGAAACGGGCGCCGCCGCCTGCCCTGTTTTCCGCCTCAATCTGGGCGCCATAATCGCGCAGTATGCCATAGGTGATGGCCAAACCCAAGCCCATTCCCTTGCCCACCTCTTTGGTGGTGTAAAACGGTTCGAAAATCTTGTCTTTGATCGCGCCCGGAATACCGGACCCGGTATCCTCCACCGCGCAGACCACGTCATCCCCCGATGCATAGGTGCTGATCCAGATGACGCGCTCCGATTTCATCCGGGCATCGGCCGGCATATGCTCGATGGCGTCCCTGGCGTTGCTGACCAGATTGAACACCACCTGCTCGAGCTGATTGGCATTGAACAGGATGTGGGGCAGAGACCAATCCAGATTGAAATCGACCCGGATGTTGTTCAGCACCAACTGCTGTCCTATG
>JBNLBB010000287.1:0-659 GCA_050302415.1 Gammaproteobacteria bacterium
CGTTGCACAGACCACGGACCATGGTGTAGAGGGCTCGGAATATCCTGCCGTTCCTCCCGATTCCGGTGAAGCAATGGATATCTGGCGGAACATGTCGAACAGGGCCCAGAGACTCTTCTCTATTCCCCCCAAGGGTGATTGAATAGGCGGATGAAACCATGTCTAGGGAAGTACCCATGAACAGCGTCGCCACTCAACCATTCACCGACCAACGCCCCGGCACCTCCGGGCTGCGTAAAAAGGTCAAAGTCTTTCAGACGCCCCACTATCTGGAAAACTTCGTCCAGGCCATTTTCGACTGCCGCAGCGACCTCACAGGTGGAACCCTTGTCGTGGGCGGCGATGGACGCTTTTACAATCGTCATGCGATTCAGACCATTCTGCGCATGGCGGCGGCCAACGGCGTCAAACGCGTACTGGTTGGTCAGGGGGGACTGCTGTCAACGCCAGCCGCCTCTTGCGTCATCCGCAAATACAAGACCCAGGGCGGCATCATACTCTCTGCGAGCCACAATCCCGGCGGGCCGAATGAGGACTTCGGCATCAAGTTCAATATGCCCAATGGCGGACCTGCGCCGGAATCGGTGACCGAGGCGATTTTCGCTCGCACCCGCAACATCGACCGCTACCAGATCCTGGACGCAGCGCCGCTGGATCTG
>JBNLBB010000288.1:0-645 GCA_050302415.1 Gammaproteobacteria bacterium
AGATCGACGGCATCGACCCGGGCTTCCGGAAAGGCATAGGCGCAGGCGATGGCAATACACCCGGAACCGGTGCAGAGATCCAGAATCCGCGCGGGATCGCGGTCGGCAAGCCACGGCTGGAAACCGTGCTCAATGAGTTCGGCGATGGGCGAGCGCGGGATCAGGACCCGTTCGTCCACGGTGAAATCAAGACCGGCAAAGGAGGCGGTGCCCGTCAGATAGGCTAGCGGTTTCCGCTCGACAATACGGCTCCGGAAAAGGGCCAGAATCCGGTTTTTTTCGCTCTGCGTCAGCCGTCCATCCAGGCAGGACTCGGGGACCGAGTGGTCCAGGCCGACAGCGTGGAGGACGAGTGCCAGCGATTCGTCGTAGGCGTTGTCGGTACCGTGTCCGAAGGCGAGCCCTTCCAGGGCAAACCGGCTGGCCCCCCAGCGGACAAAATCACGCAGGGTCAGTAACTCTTCGGGCACTCGATCGTAATTTACCGGTGGCTCAGACATGGTCGGCCTGCATGCGTAAAAACTCCTGAATCACTCCCCGCACTTCGGTGAAAGCGGTATCCAGTTGGTCAAGGCGGTTGTCGACGTCTGCGGGCAAGCCGTCCCGGCAGCTCAGATCCAGGTCTGAGCAGAGCTGGGCAAACTG
>JBNLBB010000289.1:0-634 GCA_050302415.1 Gammaproteobacteria bacterium
GATGGGGTTGGTGGTTGTTGGATTTGCTTTGTTAGACATTACCGTTTGGTTCCTGATCCTTTATTTTGTTCCACCGGCTGCATTTATCCGCGAAGCCGTTAACCCACTACCTCAAATTACGGCCACGATGTTGAGCTTTGGCATGGGTGCCTCTACCCAGGCGTTGTTTGCCCGCGTGGGCGGTGGTATTTACACCAAAGCGGCAGATGTCGGGGCTGACCTGGTGGGGAAAGTGGAAGCTGGTATTCCCGAAGACGACCCGCGTAACCCAGCAACTATTGCCGACAACGTGGGTGATAACGTGGGTGACGTGGCCGGTATGGGTGCCGACCTGTATGAATCGTACGCTGGTTCCATCCTGGCGACATCTGCATTGGGTGTGGCTGCTGTCGTGGTCGGTGGTGCGGCCCTGTTTGATGGTCAGGCACCAACTGTTTTGCAGCAAATGGATTTACAGCTGCGCTATATTGCGGCCCCTATCGTTATTGCCGCCGTTGGCGTGGCGCTCTCCATTTTGGGTGTTTATTTAGTACGGGCCAACGACGGGGCCACCCAGGGGCAGTTGATTAATGCTTTGAGCCGAGGTTTATATGGTAGTTCCATTGGCATTGCTGTTTTGTCGCTGCCTGTAGTG
>JBNLBB010000290.1:0-626 GCA_050302415.1 Gammaproteobacteria bacterium
AGGACCGCCTTCTGCGACTTGCCGTCGACCTTGACGTCGAGGATGTGCGAGTAGAACGCCTCCTGCTCGAGGTTGCGCAGCATGATGTCGTGGTCCAGGGTCAGCTGCTGCGGCGGCTGGTCCGCACCGTAGATGATCGCCGGGACCTTGTTCGCCTTGCGCAGGCGGCGGCTCGCACCTTTCCCCACGTCCTGGCGAGTCTCGGCAACGATTTCGAAACTCAGGCTCATCGTATTCACTCCAGTCAAAAAAACGCCTTGCGGCGAACGCCTCCCCCGCGACCAGGTTCGGCACGTGACGCCCGGCCACCCGGCCGGACGCGGCGGTCAGTCCATGTACAGGCTGCTGACCGATTCCTCGCGATGGATGCGCGCCATCGCCTCCGCGAGCATCCCGGCGACGCTGAGGACGCGGATGCGCCCGCACGCGAGCGCCTCCTCGCTGAGCGGGATGGTGTCGGTGACCACCAGCTCGTCGAGCTCCGAGTTGCTGATGTTCTCGATCGCCCGGCCCGACAGCACCGGGTGGGTGCAGTAGGCGTAGACGCTCCGGGCACCGAACTTCTTCAGCGCCTTGGCCGCCTGGCACAGCGTGCCGGCGGTGTCGACCATGTCGTCGACGATCAC
>JBNLBB010000291.1:0-623 GCA_050302415.1 Gammaproteobacteria bacterium
CTCGGCATCGCCGCGGTAACGATCAGCGCGCGTCCGCCCGTGGATTGCCAGGGATGCGATGCCGGTGTCTTCCGCGATCTTTCCGATCTGGACAGCGTTGCGGTGTTCGCGATCCCAGCCGGTACGATACTTGAGCGTGACCGGTACATCGACTGAGGTAACGACGGCTTCGAGAATGTCCGCGACCAGCGTTTCGTCACGGAGCAGCGCCGAGCCCGCCGCCTTGCGGCAGACTTTCTTCGCCGGGCAGCCCATGTTGATGTCGATGATCTGCGCTCCGCGGTCGACGCAGGCGCGCGCGGCAAGCGCCAGCTGGTCGGGCTCCGAGCCTGCGATCTGCACGGCGACAGGCTCGGCGTCGAGGTCGAGATCGAGGCGGTGTCGCGACTTCGGTGTCTGCCACAGGCTCGTGTCCGCCGTGGTCATCTCCGACGTGGTCATGCCCGCGCCGAAGTGACGGCAGAGGCGGCGAAACGGGGCGTCGGTCACACCGGCCATCGGGGCGAGCACGAACGGACTGGACAACTCGTAAGGGCCGATTTTCAGCGACGGCGAATGCATGGGGCCTGAGCGCGCTCCGGGTCGGGCCTGAAGGCCCTCCAAATCGGGCCTAAAGGCCCTCC
>JBNLBB010000292.1:0-622 GCA_050302415.1 Gammaproteobacteria bacterium
CTAGCCATGGGCAGGAAATACATCTTCGAAATCGGCGGCCTGACCAAGAAGTTTGGTCAGCGTGAAGTGCTCAAGGACATCTGGCTCGCCTTTTATCCAGGCGCCAAGATCGGCGTGCTGGGCCGCAACGGGTCGGGCAAGAGCACGTTGTTGCGGATCATGGCCGGCATCGACACCGAGATCGAAGGCGAGGCCCGGCCCCAGGCCGGCATCCGCGTCGGTTATCTGCCCCAGGAGCCACAGCTGGACGAGACCACCGACGTGCGCGGCAATGTGGAGGCGGCCCTGGGCGAGGTGAAACAGGCCCTGGCGCGTCTCGACGAAGTCTACGCCGCCTACGCCGAACCCGACGCCGACTTCGACGCCCTGATCGCCGCGCAGGCCAAACTGCAGGACGAACTGGATAAACATGACGCCTGGAACCTGGATTCGCACCTGGAAGTCGCAATGTCCGCGCTGCGCTGCCCCCCGAGCGACACCCCGGTCAAAGTCCTTTCCGGCGGCGAACGGCGCCGCGTCGAAATCGCATGCGCACTGGCGGCCGATCCTCAGTTCGTGCTGCTCGACGAACCGTTCGCGGGCGTCGATCCGATCTCGGTGCTCGATATCCAGCGCATCATCC
>JBNLBB010000293.1:0-250 GCA_050302415.1 Gammaproteobacteria bacterium
CCGTGCGGCTGGCGTCCGCTGCGGAGTGGAAGCCCCTGAGCGCCGCGATGGTGGCCCCCAGATTGGTCCCCTTGGAGTCGTTGTACCACTGCAGGCCCCGCTTCTCCGCCACCCACTGGGTACGATGCGGCAGTCCGGCAAAGGTGCGCAGAGCCGTCAGCATGGCGTTCATGGGCAGGCCGACCAAGCCGCCCAGGGCCAGGGCCGCAAGGGCATTGGCCAGATTGTGATGCCCCTTGATACGCAAGGC
>JBNLBB010000293.1:260-615 GCA_050302415.1 Gammaproteobacteria bacterium
GGAAATCAGGGTCTCGCGTCCTCGCGCCAGCCAGGTCTCGCCCACATGCGCCATCAATCCGTAGTCGTCCCCTTCGGGTTCGCCCAGAGTGAAACCCACTGTCTGCGCCACACTCCCCGCCATGGTCGCCACCAGCGGATCGTCCCGATTGATCACGGCAGCCATCGCATGCCGGTAGACGGCGGCCTTGGTGGTGGCATAGTCGTCGAGCCCGGGATAGCGGTCCATGTGGTCGGCGGTGACGTTGAGCACCACCGCGGCGGCCGGCTTAAGGGACCAGGTGCTTTCGAGCTGAAAGCTGGAGAGCTCCAGCACATAGAGCTCCACATCGTCGCCGAGCAGGTCCAGCGCCGGC
>JBNLBB010000294.1:0-609 GCA_050302415.1 Gammaproteobacteria bacterium
CCAGGCCCAGCACCGCCGTGCCGTTGCTGATCACCCCCACCAGGTTGCCCCGCGCCGTCATCTGCGAAGCACTCAGCGGATCGCTCACAATCTCCTCGCAGGCAAACGCCACCCCCGGCGAGTAGGCCAGCGCCAGGTCCTGCTGGGTGGCCATCGGCTTGGTCGCCATCACCGACAGCTTCCCCGGCGGCCACGAACGGTGATAGTCCAGCGCGTCCTGTTTCAGCTTCTCGGTTTTTTCGTCTGACATGTGCGTGTGTCTCTCTGGGGCGCCAAGCGCCGGTTGCCTGTTCAATGGGTGCGCACCGCCGGTACCCCTTCCCGGAGTCCGGTGTTCGGCAGCGGCGCCAATATTGCAACGGGAGTGCCAACTTTCCCGGGGATTCAGAGCCCCAAGACCACAGAGAGAAAAATGATTTAAAACATACGGTTGCCAGATTGCATTTGGCGGAGGTTTTGGGTGCCGAACCCGCGTCCGTGCGAAATCCCGCGCTGGGCGGTCTGGGTGCATGCGGATTTCCGCACAACCCCGGCCACGCCAGGGTGGGGGAAAGGTATTGACATGTGACCTTTTGGTCACATATTGTTGGCCCCATGGATGCCATCTTC
>JBNLBB010000295.1:0-608 GCA_050302415.1 Gammaproteobacteria bacterium
GTGCCATGAAGCTGGAGGGTTTGGACCTTCTCTGGCAGGACCGGGAAAAACTGCGGGAGATGCAGCATGCGCTGCGGGCCCGCGGATCGGTGCGCATTGAATCCGAATACCGGCGCAAGGACGGCACCCTGGTGCCGGTGGAGGTGACCGGTTATCGGGCCAACTTCGAAGGTCGGGATCACTATTTTGCCTTTGTGGCCGATATCAGCGAGCGCCTGCGCAACCTGGAAGAGAAACAGCGTCTTGAAGAGCAGATGCTGCATGCCCAGAAACTGGAAAGCCTGGGCGTGCTTGCCGGAGGGATCGCCCACGATTTCAACAATCTGCTGGCCGCCATTCGCGGCAATCTGGAGTTGATGAAAGACCAGCTGTCCGGCGATGCCCCGGCCCGCGACTACCTCGATCAGGTGGAGGTGGCGGTGACCGGTGCGGCCCAATTGGCCAACCAGATGCTTGCCTATTCGGGTCGTGGCCGGTTTGTGGTGGCGGAGATGGATCTCAATCAGACCATCCAGGAGATGAGCCAGATGCTGCAGGCCTCCATTTCCAAGAAGGTGGCCCTGATTTCAGATCTCGCACCGGACCTGTCAGTAGTGGAAGCCGACGCC
>JBNLBB010000296.1:0-606 GCA_050302415.1 Gammaproteobacteria bacterium
TTGATAGTCACCAGCAGATGGCGGGCTCTGCGCCGCTCCGGCCGCGCAAACTGCTCCGGATGCTGCTCGTAATAGGCGCGGGCCTCGGCATCGGTCACCTCAGGCACCCGGGCACCCACCCGGTTGATGATGGTGTCGAACATGAGCTCGCGGGCCAGTCCGAATCGCAATCCGTTTCGGTCCAACTGAAAGGCCGCCAGCCCTGCATCCATCGCTTCGTGAGAGCCCCAGGCATCCACTTCTCGCAGCAGTGCATCCTCCAGCGTCCCGTCATCCACACTGACGCCGGCTGCTTCCGCGCTGGCGATCACCCGCTGCTGCAAGCGGTAGGCCGCGCGGGCTTCGTTCTGCAGTCTGCCTACCTCGGTCAGATCGGCGATCTGTGGCGGTGCCATGCCCCGCTGCTGCGCCACGCGCATCACCAGGAAATCGAGTTCGGGTGCGCACTTCATGACAGCGGTGCCAGGGCGGGTTCGGGAACGCGGAAAAGGCGATCGGCGATGCGCACGTGGTAATCGATACGCTCACCGGCAGGGACCACCCGACTGATGGAGACCGTATCGCCCTCCTCGGCCAGCAACCGCTCGCCCGCGCGAATGGCCACCC
>JBNLBB010000297.1:0-597 GCA_050302415.1 Gammaproteobacteria bacterium
ATCCCTCCCGCCGGCAGCGGCCCAGTCTGCCGGCGGCCAGGCAACGCTCCAAAGCACCACCTTCACCGTCGAGAACATGTTCTGCGCGCTCTGCCCTATTACCGTCCGCAAAGCGATGGAAGGCGTGGAGGGTGTTCGTTCAGTCGAAATCGACTTCGAGGCCAAGACGGCCTTCGTCACCTTCGATCCGGCCGTCACCTCAGCCGCGTCGATTGCCGCCGCTTCGAGCAATGCCGGTTATCCGGCCCGGCCGGAAAGCTGACCGGATGACGGCGGGAAGCCCGATCATGGAAACACCACCCGCCGGCGTCGTCCTGCACTCCACCATCACCTGCCCGAGCTGCGGTCACGCCGCCACCGAGCTGATGCCGACGGACGCCTGCCAATGGTTCTATGAGTGCAAGGGCTGCAACTCCCTCTTGCGGCCGCAGCCGGGAGACTGCTGCGTCTTCTGCTCTTATGGGACGGTTCCCTGCCCGCCGGTCCAGACCGGCGGCGGCTGCTGCGGCTGAAACCGGCAAGCATTCCCGCGCACACCGGGGGACGCCGGGGGCTTACTCATAGGTCCGGGCGCTCAGCGGCTTGGCGTCGATGGCT
>JBNLBB010000298.1:0-588 GCA_050302415.1 Gammaproteobacteria bacterium
GATCGATTCAGAGTGGGGACGTGGCAGCGTCATCACCATCAAGCTGCCGTTGACGCTGGCTATCCTGCCGACGCTGATGGTGGTGTTGGGTGAACAACCCTTCGCCCTGCCGCTGGCCAGCGTGGTGGAGATCTTCAATCTCGATCTCAAGCGCACCAACGTGGTGGACGGCCAGCTGACCATCATGGTGCGGGAGCGGGCGCTGCCGCTGTTCTACCTGCGCAAGTGGCTGACGCCGAAGCGACCGATGACGGATGAGGATCGCGGCAAGGGCCATGTGGTGATCGTCAACGTGGGCAATATCCAGGTGGGTTTGGTGGTCGACCACCTGATCGGTCAGGAAGAGGTGGTGATCAAGCCACTGGGTGCCCTGTTGCAGGGATTGGAAGGGATGGCCGGTGCCACCATCACGGGTGACGGCAAGATCGCGCTGATCGTCGATGTGCCGGGTCTGATGCGAAAATATGCCAGGAAGTATTAACGTCGCCACCGTCTGCGAACGTGGGGACAGGGTAGTTGGTAGGGACGATGGGTGTCAGACTGAAAGTTTTGATCGTTGACGATTCAGCCTTTTTCCGTAACCGGATT
>JBNLBB010000299.1:0-581 GCA_050302415.1 Gammaproteobacteria bacterium
GGCAACTGAACCATCCGGGCTGACCGTTCCCCGGTGCTCTGGCGCTAGAATGGGTTGCCGCGGCAGGCGCGAGCTGCTGCCGGGATTACACCCTCCTCATCTTTTTGCGAGGTTCGCATGGCAGAGCCGATTCCGGAAACTCCCCCCACACTGGCGGTACAGCTGCACCGTTGCGCGCTCTCCGAGGTGACCTCGGTGGTGGCCGGTGTTCCGGCGCAAACCGTTGCCGATGCACTTCGCCAGGTGCCGCCGCACAGGGCGCTGGCGCTGCTGGACGCACTGGAAGCAGGGTGCAGGGCTGCCGTCCTCACCGCCGCTCCGTTACCGTGGGTGCAACAGATGGAGGTCAATGCGGCGGCACCGGCAGAGAGTATCGGGCGTCTCATGCATCCACCGGTGGCACTTTTTCAAGCACAGGCCACGGTGGCGGAAGTGATTGCCGTACTGCGCCGCCTGGTGCAGACCAACATGGTGACCTACTGCTATGTGGTGGATGGGTCCGGGCGCCTGACCGGCGTGGTGGCCATGCGCGAGTTGTTGCTGGCCACGCCCGACACGGAGCTCGGCGCCATTATGCTCAC
>JBNLBB010000300.1:0-580 GCA_050302415.1 Gammaproteobacteria bacterium
TAAATACTTATTATGAAACGACGGTTTCATCCGGATTTCCCAGCGGCTGCAGATCCGCAACCGCACGTTCCAGGGCCTGTAGGCGGGTGCGCCAGCGGCGATTGGCAGGCACCCGCTGCAGGATCTTTTGCCGCACCAACATCTTCTTGACCCCAGGGCGCAACCCCACCAGGTAAACCTGCCGGCCGACGTTGTGCGCATCCACAATGATGTCCTCCATGGCGCGGCTGCTGCTGGGGTCCAATGAGGTCACTTCGTTGAGGTCCAGAACCAGCGTCTGGTATCCCTCGAAGTGTGCCAGGCGGTGCACCATCTCTTTGGCAGCACCAAAGCTCATCGGGCCACCGAACTGGTATAGCAACACCCGGCCGGCCGCTGAGCGCAGAAACTGACGCTCGGCCTCTGAAAGCGGAGGATGTTCATCCGGATCGGTGTAGACCTTGAGCCCGGCCACCTGCAGATCGGTCATCTGTTTGACGAAGAAGAGGCTGGCCATGATGACGCCAATGGCCACAGCTGTGATCAGATCGATGAATACGGTGATGAACAGCACGGTGAACATCATCAGTACGCCATCCAG
>JBNLBB010000301.1:0-579 GCA_050302415.1 Gammaproteobacteria bacterium
TGGCCGATTACTATACCCCGGAATCCTGCCTGCAACTGAAGGAGCAGGGAGGGTATCAGCGGGCGCTGACCGGGCAGTTCATGGCCGAAGAGCGCGACTTTGTGACCCGCGACGGCCGGGTGGTTCACACCCTGCTGCATGCGCTGGCGGAGCATGATGCCGATGGCCGGGTGGTGGGCACCCGGGCCATGTTTTTGGATATTACGGCCCGCAAAAAGATGGAACAGGAGGCCAAACGGCTTGAAGCCGCCTTGATACAGGCCCAGAAAATGGAAGCCATCGGCACGTTGGCCGGCGGCATCGCCCACGACTTCAACAACATCCTGTCGGCGGTGGTGGGCTATGCCCAATTGTCCTTAAGCGATACAGACGAGAATTCCCGCCTGCATTACAACCTGACCCAAATATTCACGGCCGGCATGCGCGCCAGTGAATTGGTCCGCCAGATCCTGACCTTCAGTCGCCAGGCCGAACGCGAACTCAAACCCTTGCAGGTCGGGCCATTGATCAAGGAGGCACTTAAACTGCTGCGCTCTTCACTGCCTGCGACCATCGAAATCGTCCAGCAGATCCCTTCGG
>JBNLBB010000302.1:0-573 GCA_050302415.1 Gammaproteobacteria bacterium
GCCGGTCAGAATATCGTGGCGATTGGGCGTGTCACCGCGTCCGTTCACCTGGCCGCCGGTCTCGGTGAGTCCGGTCAGTTTGTTGATGCCGTTGCCCGCACCGTGCAACTCGCTCAGGTTCGCGGCAATCAGCTCGCCCTTGGCGTTGTACCAGGGGCCGTTGCCGATCCGGTCGCGGGCGTGGACGGTAGCGGTACTCAGGTAGGCCCGCCAGGTCTTGCCGCCAGCCCCGGCGGCCTTGGCCAGGCGCTGGCAGTGGGCATCCGCGCCACGCAATCCACCCAGGTTGGCACCATCGCCCGGTCCGTTGCTGGTAATGAAAAAATTCATGCTGTTGTCCGCAGCACCGCCCATTGACGCACAGGAAGCCACGAATACAGCGCCAACAATCGCCAGAGTAATCTGCTTCATATCTCTCCTCGCATTTGACCCAGACGGCAGGGGAACACCGCCCGAGGCTATCTCCTACCAGGATGGTCAAGATTAGGGGAGAAGAGTGCTCCGGTCCAGCCGTTCAGGTGCTGCACTGCATGCAGAGGTGAGTATATCGGTGTGCCGGCTCTACACCGACCT
>JBNLBB010000303.1:0-570 GCA_050302415.1 Gammaproteobacteria bacterium
CCAGATTGTTGACCACCTGGCTGATCTGGCCTTCGTCCGCTTCCACCGGCCACAGCCCATCAGGCGCTTCGAACGCCAGGCCCACGTTGGATCCCCCGAGAGCGAACATGGCTGCATCGTAAAAGAGACGGTCCAAAAAAAGTACTTTTTTGACCGGCACCCCACCTTTGGAAAAGGTGAGCAATTGTTGGGTGAGATCTCTTGCGCGAAAAGCCGCCTTTTCGATCTCAACCAGCCTGCCGTGCATTTTGCTGCCCGATTCGGCGCATTGTTTGGACAGGGAGATATTGCCGATCACAGCTGTCAAAATGTTGTTGAAATCGTGGGCGATGCCGCCGGCCAGCAGTCCGACAGACTCCATTCGCTGGCGGTCGACCAGCTGCCGCTCGGCCTCCCGCGCCTCGGTCACGTCGCGGCAGAACACCGTGTAGCCGTACTTCTCGCCCTGGCGGTCGGAGGTTTCAGCGATGACGATGTTCAGCGTGCGCACCGCAACGCCGTTGCCGGGTGTGACAAGGTCCTTGTCCCAGACACCGCCCCGCTCGGCCACGGCTTCCTTGACCTGGTCCA
>JBNLBB010000304.1:0-569 GCA_050302415.1 Gammaproteobacteria bacterium
CCACTTCGCGCCACAGATCTGGAAATCTCCGGCGCTCCAGGGCGTATCCCGTGGGTGGATGGATGCGCACCCAGAGTGCCTTCAGCAGCACCCAGGCCAGCATGGCGATCAGAATGATCAGTTTCTTTTTGATCAGCAGAATCAGAAATGCGGTCGAGGCAATGGCGGCCCACACTGTGCCCACCAGCAGAAACAGGAGCAGGAACAGCAGGCCGAAAATGACACCATAGCCAAGCAGCGCAAAGGCGATCACCTTGCGTCGGTAGGCCACCGGTTGCTCGGCAATCTCGTGCTCCGCCTTGCGGACCAGACGCTCAAAGTGCTGGCGCTGTTCAGTTCTTCCCTGGTTCATGGGCCCTGGAGCCAGATATCAACCGAAGGTCCCGTCCTGAGGACGGTCGACCATGGATGGATGCCGGATTGAGTCCCCCGGACCCATTACCGGCCCCACGCCGGCCGGACCGAAAGCCCGATACCGAAACGCTCACTGCGGCCCAATCTCCATCCAGTCCCATTATTCATCTCTGTTTCATCCAAGCCCGGTACTGTTGCCTCCATGCAGAGTTTAT
>JBNLBB010000305.1:0-569 GCA_050302415.1 Gammaproteobacteria bacterium
GATACCCGATCTCTCTCCCAAACCCTCAAAGGCTTCGCCCTGGGCACATTGGTGCTGGCCGGTGGAGCCCTGTCCGCCACCGCGGCCGATGCGGCCATCCGGGTTGGACCCACGGATCCCGATACCGGATTCCCGCTCTGGTATGAAGACGAATCCGGGCTGCGTCTGGATCTCTGTACCGATCTGACCAGTTGTTTCTTTGAACTGCCGGATCCAGGGCTGCCGCTCTCCTTCCCGGACAACTTTCCAGACGAGGCATTCTACTGGGCTGCCGAAGCAGCGTTCGACGGCGGACCCAATGACACAGGTACCCGCGCCATTCTGGTTCTCGCCCGTGAGGCTGCCTTTTTCAACGAAGGGGTGGTGGATGGCGACCAGATCGTCTTTTCGCGCATCCGGTTCTTTATCGACGGTGCCCCCTCCATGGTGGGGAACGAATACACCATCACCCACCCCTACGGCGTGGAAACCTTTGTCTCCGAACCCGGCGATGGTGGTCCCGGGGTGAAGGGTGAGGGCTATTCGGCCACCCATGATGTCGGGATAACCGAGCCGGGTGCGTTCAGCGG
>JBNLBB010000306.1:0-563 GCA_050302415.1 Gammaproteobacteria bacterium
TTCGTAGAGCAGCAGGTACTGCGCAGAGAGTTCGCGGTCCGACGGAATTCGGTGAAAGGCGGCGTCATCGGCATGCAGGTTGCGGTTGAGCCGCTGCATGATGTCCGACAGCGAGTAGACATGGGTCACCTGGGGCTGGGCGCGCAGGAAGCGGGCAAAACGGTCCAGGTTTTCCAGGTACTCCGGTTCGCTCACCCCACCGGGGCCGTTGGCGGGTACCGAAAATTCGATGGGGTAGAGACCGAAATGGTGCTGCGCCCGATCGGAATCGGTGCGGAATTCGATCCGCTCATCGAAGTATTCCACCCACTGGTCATTGAAGTGCAGTGTCGGGACAAACGCCACCAGGGCCAGCACGCCAGCGCCCACGCCCACCAGCAGTTTGCGGTGGTTGCCGATCACGGTGTCGGCCAGGCGGTCCATCATCCGCTGCGACCACGCGGCTTCACTGCGAATGCGCGGGCGGTAGGGCAGCAGGCTGATCAGTGCCGGGAGCAGGGTTATGGAGAAGAGCCACGCGGCGCCGATGCCGGCGGCGGTGATGTTCCCCAGGTGCCAGTAGG
>JBNLBB010000307.1:0-555 GCA_050302415.1 Gammaproteobacteria bacterium
GAACACCTCGTCGAGGGAGAAGGGGGTGTTCTCGATCTCCAGTTTTCCGGCTTCTATCTTGGAAAAGTCGAGGATGTCATTGATGACGCCGAGGAGGGCATGGGCCGAGCTGTAGATCTTGTCCACATAGTGGTGCTGTCTCGGTGTCAGCTCAGTCTGCAGGGCCAGGTGGCTGAAGCCCATGATCGCATTCATCGGGGTGCGGATTTCATGGCTCATGTTGGCCAGGAAATGGCTCTTGAAGCGGTTGGCCTGCTCGGCTTCGGCCTTGGCCACGGCGAGTCTGGCTTTCTGATGTCGTATCTGCGCGATCCAGAGCAGAGTGATCAGCAACAGCACGCCGGCGACGGCCAGTACCTGCCACAGCAGGGTGTAGTCGACCTCCACGTCATAGCGGATGCCCAACGATTCCTGGCGCAGCGCCCGCCGCTCGTTTTCATCGATCGCGGCCAGCGCCTTGTCCATGATCGACAGCAGCTGCGGCCAGTCCTGGCGCACACCGAAGGCCAGGTCGTTGGCGTATTGGGTGGGGGCGGCAACCTTCAGATTGCCGAG
>JBNLBB010000308.1:0-553 GCA_050302415.1 Gammaproteobacteria bacterium
GGCGAGCATCGCAGGGCACCCCCGAAGGGGGCGGGAAAGTCGGGGCGCCCTTTGCTTTGATTACTTTCCTTTGGGCGGGTGGATTCAACCGGTCGATGCAACACTCTGATCTGCTAGAGAGAAGGAGCGTTGTTCATGGCACATCATCGCAGACGGGGATTTAGCTCAGCGCAGCGCGCAGAGATTTGGGTGCGCTGGCGAAACGGAGAGACCGTAGCCAGCATCAGTAGGGCACTGGGAAAGCCGCCCCCTTCGATCACCCCGATCCTCAAACGCCATGGGGGTATCAGTCCACCAACCAGGCGCCGCTCCAGGCTGGCACTGACGCTTTCAGAGAGAGAAGAGATCTCCCGTGGACTGGCTGTCGGAGAGTCGCTCAGAACCATAGCGCGCAGGCTTGAGCGTTCTCCCTCAACGATCAGCCGTGAAATCCAGCGTCATGGCGGTTATGCTCGCTATCGCGCGAGTCAGGCCGATGAAGCGGCCTGGAGCAGGGCGAGGCGTCCCAAGCCCTGTAAGCTCGCCCGCTATCCGGCGCTGCGACACTTGGTGG
>JBNLBB010000309.1:0-553 GCA_050302415.1 Gammaproteobacteria bacterium
CGTGGCCGCGCAGCCGTTCGTAGTCGGCATCGCCCACTTCATAGGCGCGTTGTGAAATCTTTATAGCGAAGTCGAGCATCGCCTTTTGGCGCGGGGTGATGTCGGCCTTACGGTAGTTGGCGGCGATCTGGTCGGCGATCATCGGGTTCTTTTCGCGGATGCGCAGGATGGCGCCGTGGGCCACCACGCAGTAGATGCATTGATTGGCGCTGGAGGTGGCGACGACAATCATCTCGCGCTCGCCTTTGGTGAGGCCGCTCTCTTTCTCCATCAGGGCGTCGTGATAGGCGAAGAAGGCGCGAAACTCATCCGGCCGGTGTGCCAAAGCCAGGAAGACGTTGGGGATAAAGCCGGATTTCTCCTGTACATCGAGGATGACGTTTTTGATGTCTTCCGGGAGTGTGTTGATATCGGGGATGGGGAATCGGCTGATCGGTTTTTCGGACATTTGTACCTCCGGTTAATATTTTCTTGTGCCGTGTTGTTTGGTTGCTTTGCCGTAGGGTGGGCACGGTGTCTGTGCCCACGCGGTTGATTCCTGTGTGACATCCGC
>JBNLBB010000310.1:0-551 GCA_050302415.1 Gammaproteobacteria bacterium
GTCTTCTCCTGTAAAAAGCGAAGCAGCCGCAACTGCATATTCATCGAGATATCTCCGATCTCATCAAGAAACAGCGTGCCCTTGTCGGCCTGCAGAATGCGCCCCTGCCTGTTTTCCCGGGCACCGGTAAACGCACCCTTTTTATGCCCGAAGAGCTCACTCTCCATAAGGTTATCCGGTATAGCTGTGCAGTTGACCATTACCAGCGGAAAATTACGCCGCCGACTTTCCCGGTGGAGAGCCTCTGCCACCAGCTCCTTGCCGGTACCGCTCTGACCGGTAATAAGTACGGAAGTATCAACTTTACCGATATTCTCGATCATCATGTATATCTTCTGCATTGCCGGGCTGGCGCCAATCAGTCGATGAAAATGCCCCCTTTGCTGCCTGTTTCCAGGCTCTTTTTGTGACATGTCACGGAATACGAGAACACATCCGTCCGGCCCGCCCCCCCTGCCATTGTCCAGGGGTGAAATACAGATGGACAACATCTTACACCCCTGACCGGACAAACAGTACTCCAGCCGGTGATCGGCAATTTCCCGGCCGCT
>JBNLBB010000311.1:0-550 GCA_050302415.1 Gammaproteobacteria bacterium
CCGTGCCGAACAGGGCATCGCCCTTATCGGCGGCGGTGCGCACTTCGGGCAGGTTTTCCAGCATCCAGCGCATTTTGGGCCCCGAAAAATAGGTGGCCACCGGCAGACCGGTTTTGGCGCGAAAACGCTCCTGGCCATAGACATCGGTCAGCTCTTTGCAGATCGCATCGGTGCGGGTGCACTGCCAGACGATGGCGTTGTGCAGCGGTTTTCCGGTACGGCGGTCCCAAACCACCGTGGTTTCCCGCTGATTGGTGATCCCGACGGCTTCCAACTGGCTTCCTGAAATGCCGCTGCTGGCCAGGGCCGCAGCCATCACGTCGCATGTATTGGTCCAGATCTCCACGGGATCGTGCTCCACCCAGCCCGGCCGGGGAAAAATCTGCCGGTGCTCTTTTTGAGCCATCCCCTTGATGCGTCCCCGGTGGTCGAAAATCATGAAACGGTTGCTGGTGGTCCCCAAATCAATGGCACCAATATACTTGTCCATCATTTACCTCCTCCTTCTTGGCAGCCGCTCGCCGATTTACAAACAGAATGGCCGATATGA
>JBNLBB010000312.1:0-549 GCA_050302415.1 Gammaproteobacteria bacterium
CTACCACGGCATCGATATCGGGGTCTTCGGCCAGATATTGAACCGCGGCCACATGGGTTTCATCGTCCGCACCCGGGTTGATGTCCAGGGGATTCTTGATTTCCACCAGGGCATCCAGACGCTTGGCAGCCAGCAGCATTTTGAGCTTGGTGACAGTGGGAGCGGTCAAGGCCGCCATTTGCATGGCAAAATCGTCCGACTGAATATTGTCGGCCATGCCGACGGCTTCGAATCCGGCACCGCTGACCGCAGCCAGGCGCCTGCCGTTGATCTTTTTGTTGTGCAGCCTCTGGGCCACCATGAACAAATCTTCGAATTGGGGAAAGGTGCGCGCCACCACCCCGCCGGCCTGGCGCACGCACGATTCGCAGACCATGTAATCCCCGGCCAATGATGCGGTATGGCCTGAGGTGGCGCTTTTGCCTTCCGGGGTGCGGCCGGCCTTGTAAAAGATCACATCCTTGCCCGACTGCACGGCCCCCCGGACCGCCCGGCAGAACTCCAGACCGTCCAGGTCCTTGAAGCCTTCCGCATAAACCGCGATGACCG
>JBNLBB010000313.1:0-241 GCA_050302415.1 Gammaproteobacteria bacterium
CATGCTCGACACCGAACTCTCCGCCGACGACTGGGCCAAGGTCATCGAGGACTACAAGGCCAAGGTGCTGGAGCAGACCGGCAAGCCTTTCCCGCAGGATCCCAAGGACCAGATCTGGGCCGCCATCGGCGCCGTTTTCGGCTCCTGGATGAACCAGCGCGCCATCACCTACCGCCGCCTGAACAACATCCCGGCGGAGTGGGGCACGGCGGTGAACCTGCAGGCTATGGTCTTCGGCAAC
>JBNLBB010000313.1:251-546 GCA_050302415.1 Gammaproteobacteria bacterium
CCTCCACCGGTGACAACACCTTCTACGGCGAGTACCTGGTCAACGCCCAGGGCGAGGACGTGGTGGCCGGCATCCGCACCCCGCAGAACCTCACCCTGCGCGGCAAGGAGATGAACAACTCCAAGCTGCCGGCCATGGAAGAGGTCATGCCGGAGGTCTTCAAGCAGCTCGACGACGTGCGCCACACGCTGGAAAAGCACTACAAGGAGATGCAGGACGTCGAGTTCACGGTGCAGCGCGGCACGCTCTACATGCTGCAGACCCGCACCGGCAAGCGCACCGCGCCGGCGGCCCT
>JBNLBB010000314.1:0-545 GCA_050302415.1 Gammaproteobacteria bacterium
TATTCGGCCGTCTCGTTGGACAGTTGGCTGATCGCCTCGACATTCCGGGCGATTTCCTCGGAGACGATATGTTGCTCCTCGGCCGCGCTGGCAATTTGTATCGTCATTTCGCTGATGATTGTGACCGACTGCCCAGTCTCGATTAACTGACGGGTGGAATTTTGTCCGTGCTCCACGCCTTCCGCCGCCATGGTACGTACCTTGGCCATTTCCTGGACCGCTCCGCTAGCACCCTGCTGCAGTGCCTCGACCATTTTGACGATTTCTAAGGTCGAATTCTGAGTACGCAACGACAAAGTCCGCACCTCGTCGGCGACCACCGCAAAGCCCCGGCCTTGTTCTCCGGCTCTTGCCGCCTCGATGGCCGCGTTCAGCGCCAATAGATTAGTCTGCTCGGCGATGCCCCGAATGACGTCGAGTACGCCTTCGATATCCTTGCTGCGTTTGGCCAGATTCTGAATTACCTCTTCGGCCTTGTCGACCTCCGCCGATAACGATTCGATCAAGGCAATGGTTTCACCGACGCTCGCCATCGTGGTCTTGGC
>JBNLBB010000315.1:0-544 GCA_050302415.1 Gammaproteobacteria bacterium
ATCATCATGACGGCGTTTCTCAGCGCCTTCATCAACAACACGCCGATCGTGGTGCTGATGCTGCCCATCCTGGTCGGCGTGGCGGTCAAAACCGGTTCGCCGTCATCAGGCACGCTGATGTCGATGGGTTTCGCCAGCATTGTCGGCGGCATGGCCACGACCATCGGCACCTCGACCAACCTGCTGGTGGTCAACGTCGCCGCCGACATGGGCATGAACCGGTTCAGCATGTTCGATTTTGCCGGCCCCGTGCTCATTGCAGGGACCGTGGCGGTCATCTACCTGTGGCTGATCGCGCCGCGCATACGGCCTAAACGCCTGCCACCGATCAATCGCGGTGTATCGAGGGTGTATACAGCGCAGAGCAAGTTGAGCAGCAACAGCCCGGTGATCGGCCAGACCCTTGCAGACGCCATCGCGCGCACCGGTGAAACCATCAAGGTGGAAACCATCCAGCGCGGCAAGGGCGTTTTCATCAACCCCCTGCCGGATGTAAAACTGCGCACCGGCGACAGGATTACCACCAGCAACACCCAGCAAAAGC
>JBNLBB010000316.1:0-543 GCA_050302415.1 Gammaproteobacteria bacterium
GGTTGACCATGCCACTATGAGATTAGTGCGCGCTTAAGACAGACCGGTCGCTCGCAACGATCCTCTCGCGCGCGGGATTACCCGAATCATACGAGAACGGCGTGCTGGATAGACAACAACGACAACAGGGTACGGACCGAAACCCCACCGGTTCGTGGCATGCCACCCGTCAGCCGAGGCGCCTTGCCGCCACTAACGACGCCGCCCGGAATCCCCAGCCATGAACATCGATCTGCTCCTCGCTGCAGTGGTCGGTGTCCTGCTTATTGCCGCCTGGGCCATCAGTGCCAACCGGCGCAGCGGCCACCTCAGACAGGCGACCAGTGCGAGCCTGTTGAAGACGCTGATCCAGACCCTTCCGGATCTCGTCTGGCTGAAGGATGCCCAGGGCGTCTACCTCTCTTGCAACAAGCGTTTCGAACAGTTCTTCGGTGCGACCGAGGCCGAAATCGTGGGCAAAACCGATTACGACTTTGTGGATCACGAATTGGCGGATTTTTTTCGTGATCACGACCGGCGTGCCATTGAGGCGGGCAGACCCTC
>JBNLBB010000317.1:0-543 GCA_050302415.1 Gammaproteobacteria bacterium
TCGGTGCGTGCATCGATCAGCAGTGCCCTGCCGTTGCTGTGCAGATCGAGCAGTTCCACTTCGCCGACCGTCGTGACCCCGGGCGCCACCTGCATGGGCTGGATGCAGAAGGGCGGGCAGGGACGGCTGGTCTTGGCAAACTCGCCGGTCAGTTCGTGGGCCGGATCCTGGATGCGCTGAATGATGACCGGGCCATCCGCAGTGGTAACCTGCACCGAAGGCAGGTCGCCGGTGATGCGCACCGTGATGTCATTGGCCTGGGCGGTGACGAGGATTGCCAAGCCGAACGCCAAGGACAGCAACAGCTGTTTCATAAATGATCCCCCCGGGTGATTTGAATTGTGACGTCATTGCACTGTGGCGCCGGTCGCCGGTCAATTGGGGAAATCCCGCAGGGTGTTGGTGAGTCCCCGGCCACTCCGTTAGACTGCCCGCGCCCATGACCGAAACCGACCAGCATCCCAGCCTGTTCCGCGAAGCGATCACCGCCAGCCTGCCGGTGATGTTTGGCTATGTGCCCCTGGGCATGGCCTTCGGCATCCT
>JBNLBB010000318.1:0-541 GCA_050302415.1 Gammaproteobacteria bacterium
AGGCGCTGCAGGAGGATGTCGACTTCGTGCTGCTCGACCTGCGGCTGCCGAAGATGGACGGGTTTGACGTCCTGAAGACGATCAAGGCAAGCAAACCGCAGCTCCCCGTAGTGGTCATCACCGCCTTTGACGATATGGAAACGGCCATCGAAGCGATCCGATACGGCGCCCTGGATCATCTGGGCAAGCCCCTGGACCTGGAGCAGCTCGACGACGTGATCGAACGCATCGGACAGATGACCGCGCTGTCCGCAAGCGGGATCACCATGGGCGAGGGCGAGATGCGTGATTTCCGGCTCAACACCATCGTGGGCCGCAGCCGGGGCATGAAGGAGGTCTACAAAACCATCGGCGCGGTGGCCGATACCCGGGCCACGGTGCTGCTGCACGGAGAGAGCGGTACCGGCAAGGAGCTGGTGGCCCGGGCCATTCACTTCAACAGCCAGTTTCATGATCGGCCCTTCATCCCGGTGGTCTGTTCCGCGCTGGCGCCCAACGTGTTGGAAAGTGAACTCTTCGGACACGAAAAGGGTGCCTTTAC
>JBNLBB010000319.1:0-539 GCA_050302415.1 Gammaproteobacteria bacterium
CCACTGCAACCGGGTCAGGTGAGAAAACTCGCCTACGGCATCATGAGTGACGAGCAGATCAAGGAATTCGAGGCCACCTTCGAGTGCAACCTGGCCATCTCCATCAACAACCTGGGCCGTTTCCGTGTCAATGTCTTCAAGCAGCGCGGCGACGCGGCGATGGTGATCCGCTACATCAAGGGCGTGATCCCGCCGGTGGAGAAACTCAATCTGCCGGTGATCCTCAAGGACCTGATCATGGAGCCCCGCGGCCTGATCCTGGTGGTCGGCGCGACAGGCTCCGGTAAGTCCACCACCCTGGCCTCGATGATCGAATACCGCAACCAGAACAAGGCCGGGCATATCCTCACCATCGAGGACCCGATCGAGTACCTCTACACCCACAAGAAGTCGGTGATCGATCAGCGCGAGGTGGGCATCGACACCCTCTCCTATGAGAACGCCCTCAAGAACGCCATGCGCGAGGCACCTGACGTGATCCAGATCGGTGAGATCCGTGAGATGTACACCATGCAGCACTCCATCGCCTATGCCGAGAC
>JBNLBB010000320.1:0-538 GCA_050302415.1 Gammaproteobacteria bacterium
TGCTTCTACTCGGCCGCAAAGAATGCCGATTATCAAACCAATCTGGTCGACGGCCCCTTTGCCGACTCCGGGCTGGGCCGTTTGGTACAAAAGGTGTTGGAGACCCAATCGTTCGGTTTCGTGGATATCTCGCCGTATGCACCGCGAAACGGGGAACCCGCCGCGTTTATCGCCCAGCCGCTGGTTAACAACGGGCAGGTTGAAGCTGTTGTGGCGCTTCAAATATCACAGGATGCCATTAACCGCATCATGCTGCAAAGGGCGGGCATGGGCGAAACCGGCGAAACCTACCTGGTGGGGCCGGACAAACTGATGCGCTCGGATTCATACCTTGATGCCGCCAACCGAACGGTCCAAGCGTCTTTTGCCAATCCCTCCAAAGGGGGCGTGGATACAGAGGCTGTCCGGAAAGCCCTGGCAGGCAATAGCGGTGAAAGGATCATCACCAATTACAACGGCGACACCGTGCTTACGGCCTATAATCCAATCAACATATGGAACACCACCTGGGCGCTCATCGCCGAAATCGACGCATCCG
>JBNLBB010000321.1:0-537 GCA_050302415.1 Gammaproteobacteria bacterium
GTTCCAGGGACAGGGTCAGCTGGATCTCGCCTTCGAGAAATTCCGCAAATGCCCGCTCGACGATTCCCTGATGGATCTGCTCTACAACCTGGCCCACGACTACGAACGCAAGCGCCAGTACGGCAAGGCCAGTACCGTTTACGAGTACATGGTGCAACACGACCCCGACTACAAGGATCTGTACAAGCGTATCGACCGCGCGCGTCAGATGGAGGAAACCGGCCTGATGCAATCGGGCCCCTCCAAGGGCACCGACACCATCATGCTCGATGTGGACGGGGTCGAGAAACCAATGCTGGGGCGCTATCAGGTCGAACGGGTGATAGGCCGCGGCGCCATGGGCGTGATCTACCAGGGACGCGACCCCAAGATCAACCGGGTGGTCGCCATCAAGACCCTGGCGCTGGCGCAGGAGTTCGACGGCGACGAACTGCAGGAGGTGGAACAGCGCTTCTTCCGCGAGGCCGAGACCGCCGGACGCCTCAGTCACCCCAACATCGTCACCATCTACGATGCCGGCGAGGAACATGACCTCGC
>JBNLBB010000322.1:0-535 GCA_050302415.1 Gammaproteobacteria bacterium
GAGGTACAGGGCGAGCGCAGTATGCCAACCAGCTATGAGCTGGCATCGGCCCCCCCCGAGCCGGAAGAACCCAGTGCCGGTGGCGACAAGAAACGGCCACCGGAACGACCTGCAGTACAGGCTATTGTACCGTCGACACCGGCCCCCACCCCGGTTGCACGCGTCGCTCAGGAGCCAGGATTGCTCACCCGGTTCTTCCGGGCGCTGTTCGGTGGATCCGACACAGAGGAACAGGCCGCCAAAAAGAATCGTGCCCAAACCAGATCCGACAGCCGGACGCAACGCGGAAGGGAACGGGCGGATCGCGACGACAGTCGGCGCAAGTCGAACCGCAGAACCCCCAACCGCCGGGGCAATTCCACACGTGACGGCGAGCAGCCCGGGCGGACCGGACCGGCTGTCAATGAAGTCCAGACAAACGCCCAGCCACCGGCCAACCGGAACCAGGCCACGACGGGCCCAGACGATGGTCTCAACAAAGGCGAGCGCGCCTCCGGATCGAGACGCGGACGACGCGGCGGTCGCCGCCGTGGCC
>JBNLBB010000323.1:0-534 GCA_050302415.1 Gammaproteobacteria bacterium
ATCCGCCCCACAAGTCACCGCTTCGCCGTAGCCGCCGCAGGCAGCCACGATCTGTTCAAAACGCGGCGACGGTTGCAGCATGGTCAGCGGCTGTTCCGGAGTCGCGGCAGCGAATCCGTTTGGGTACATGGCCAGGGTGGCGCGGCGCACGGCGCCCCACATGTGATTGTTCAGGATTAGGGTGAGTACCGGCAGCTTGAGTGCTTCGCACAGGTGGTGCGCCGGTGTGGGGTTGCCGAACAGATAGGTGCCGTCACCCACCACGGCAATCACCCGCCTGCCGGGTTGCCCCAGTTTCAGGCCGATGCTCTCGCCCAGAGCCCAGCCCAATGCGCCCGCGGGACTGGTCCCGAAATGGGTGCCGGGAACCGTGAAACGGAGCAGCTCCATGGGCAGAATGGTCTCCGTCACCACCAGGTCTTCCGGTGATTTGGCCGCGTTGAGGCAGTGTGCCACCCACTGCGGGGTGCTGGGGTTGGTGCCGGGGTTTGCTACGGTCGGGGGCTCGGTTGACTGCCGTGCCAGACGGGTCCG
>JBNLBB010000324.1:0-530 GCA_050302415.1 Gammaproteobacteria bacterium
GGGAGAGGGGGATAAAAACCGTGAGCGCAGCGAACACCTCCACTCAAAACTAAAAACTCACAACTCAACACTTCTAAGCGTTTTCCTCCGAAGCAAACAACTGATCCAGCTTCTGTTCGAAATCGTGGTAGCCGAGATAGTCGTAGAGCTCGGCCCGGCTCTGCATGGTGTCGATGACACTCTTCTGCGTGCCTTCGGTGCGCAGGGTCTGGTAGACGTTCAGCGCGGCTGCATTGGCGGCACGGAAGGCGCTCAGGGGGTAGAGCGCGATGCTCACCCCGGCACTCTCCAGTTCATCGACGCTGAACAGCGGGGTCGAGCCGAACTCGGTGATGTTGGCCAGGATCGGCACGCCGACGGCCTCGCGGAAGCGCTTGTACTGGGCCAGGTCCTGCATGGCCTCCGGGAAGATCATGTCGGCGCCGGCCTCGACGCAGGCCACGGCCCGTTCGATGGTCGCGTCTTCGCCTTCCACGGCCAGCGCGTCGGTGCGCGCCATGATCACGAACTCGTCGTGGGTGCGCGCATCG
>JBNLBB010000325.1:0-524 GCA_050302415.1 Gammaproteobacteria bacterium
AAAAAGACCATCAGCTCCGAAGAGGGCTCCACCCTGGAATACGATCTGCTGATCACCATACCGCCCCATCAGGGCGCACAGGTGATTGACGACTCCGGCCTCGGAAAGTCCGGATGGGTGCCCACCAATCCCAAGAC
The DNA here is from genome assembly GCA_050302415.1 of Gammaproteobacteria bacterium. GTDB lineage: Bacteria > Pseudomonadota > Gammaproteobacteria > JBNLBB01 > JBNLBB01 > JBNLBB01. Next base: position 138 of record JBNLBB010000325.1, read on the forward strand.
CCTGCATCGAGAGGGTTCGGACAATGTCTTCATTGTGGGAGATACCACCAACATCCCCATTTCCAAGGCTGGCTCCACGGCCCACTTTGAAGCCGATACCGTCATCGACAACATCTCGTCGCTGATCACGGAGGGACGCTGGGCCCGGGATTACGACGGCAAGGTGTTCTGTTTTGTGGAGACCGGGATGAGTTCCGGCACCTACGTGTGGTTCAACTATACCACCCCGCCGAACCCCACTCCGCCGTCGCAGATGCTCCATTGGTTCAAGCTGGCGTACAACCGCATGTATTGGCTCTCTGCCCGTGGCCTGTTGTGATCGGAGGTGAGTGAAATGTCACAACCAGCAACACACATGACCAACGAGCCCCTGGCCGCCACCCAGCG
>JBNLBB010000326.1:0-524 GCA_050302415.1 Gammaproteobacteria bacterium
TGGTCCATTCGTGGCAGTGAACTGCTCCGCGATTCCGGTCGAGTTGATCGAGAGCGAGCTGTTTGGCCACGTTCGCGGGGCCTTCACCGGGGCTACGAACACTCGTGAGGGCCTCTTCGAGGCGGCGAACAAGGGCACGCTCTTCCTCGACGAGGTGGGCGATCTTCCGCCGATGGCTCAGGTGAAGTTGTTGCGAGCGCTTCAGGAGGGCGAGATCAAGCGCGTGGGTTCCGATGAGGTTCGACTGGTGGACGTTCGCGTCGTCGCTGCCACCAACGTCGAGCTCAAGCGACAAGTGGAGACCGGGAAGTTTCGCGAGGACCTCTACTATCGGCTCAATGTGGTGGCGATCACGCTGCCCCCCCTGAGGGATCGCCGCGAGGATATCCCGCTCCTCGCTTACCATTTCCTCGGCAAGTACGCGGCGCGGTCGGGCAAGGAGGTGCGGCGGCTCGCGCCCGACGTGGTGCGGGTGCTTCAGCAGCAGACCTGGCCCGGGAACGTTCGCGAACTCGAGAACGCAA
>JBNLBB010000327.1:0-524 GCA_050302415.1 Gammaproteobacteria bacterium
GCCTGGGCAGTCTGGCAGTTTGTCGAAGATGGACTTTATTTTTACGGCACACCAGACGCTGTCCAGGTAAGAACGGAAGCAGACGTCAAAGAAATCAAAACGAGCAGAGCAGAAAAGGAAGCCGAAGAAACAGCCTGGACCGCCTTTGTCAACCGTCTTCAAGAAAATGCACTGCTGCCCGAAGACGGCCGTTATCTTTCAGACCTCATCCCCTTAGCCAACGGACAAAGCAAACAAAGCAAAGTGCTCAAAGCATTAAATCAGGCAGAAACACCGGAAAACGCCCACGCCCTGCTGCTCAAAATCGGTCAATGGGACGAGTACAATAACCCATATCCTGCCCGCATTGGGGTCAGCACCCGGTTACCTGAGTTTCCACTGGATGAGTTCCCCACAGAACCCAGGCGAGACTTAACCCACCTGCCCGCCTACGCCATCGACGATGAGGGCAGCACAGACCCGGACGATGCCCTCAGTTGGGAAAACGGCCGTTTATGGGTCCATATCGCCGATGCAGCCGCCCT
>JBNLBB010000328.1:0-522 GCA_050302415.1 Gammaproteobacteria bacterium
ACTGTTAGCTAATCCAGTGATGCGCATTGAGAAATCATCTACACCTTCTCCTTCCTTGAAGCGGATCTCCTCAAACTCCTTGCGGAGCTGTTCGGCGTTCGCCTCCCGCACCCTCTGCGCACCGATCCGGCGAGACTTGATCGCCTCCCAGGCCGACTGGGCGGTGCGCTTGGTGGCAAGAGACGCTAGCATCTCAGGTGGCACGGCGCGAAGTATGGCCGCCAGCGCCAACCTATCCTCTTTGTACTCGATGACGTCCTCCTCCTCCGGCTCGACGGCGTGCCAGAGCCCTTGAGCTTGCAAGTTCACCTTCATCAGCAAGGACCACTCATTGTAGTTGGTCCTCGTCAGTGTGGGATACTGCACACTCGCCGTCGCCTCCTTTACGACCCGCTCGACGACGACTCGCCGCTCTGGCGGGCGGCGGCCTCTTGGCGGTGGCGACGGAGACGGCGGTGGACGCGGCCGGCGTGGAGGGGTGCGTGAACCGGTACGGGATGGCCCCCATGACACATGCATCTT
>JBNLBB010000329.1:0-522 GCA_050302415.1 Gammaproteobacteria bacterium
TTGCTCAACCAGGAGACCAGGTGATCCCGCTGATCACCGCCGACTTCGACGGGGTGACGTACCTCGGGTGCATACACGGTATAGGCCATTACCGCTTCTCCCACGACATGTTCGGTTTCGCTTTCGGCGATCATGGGTGGTGTGGCCAGATTTGCGCCCAGGTAGTAGCCGCTGAATAGCCCTATCGCCAGCAACACGGCGGCTGCGGCTAACCGGGTGAAAAGCGGACTCCGTTCGCGGCGTTCCGGCTGCGTTATCTGCAGCGTTGGAGGAACCGGTTCATCCAGTATGGGATCGTAGAGCTGACGCAACAGATCGTTCATCAACTGGTAGTCCTTCGCACGTTCACGAGCCTCTTCGTTTTCGGCCAGATGCTTCTCCATATCCAACCGGTTCCTGGCGTCGAGTTGTCCGTCTACATAGGCATGCAGCCGGATCAGTTCGGGTGTGAGTAGGTCTTTCATTTCACACGTCTCAGCTTTGGAGGCTCTTCGCCTCTCAATGTCCTTCGTAACATCTCGC
>JBNLBB010000330.1:0-519 GCA_050302415.1 Gammaproteobacteria bacterium
GGGGCGAGGGCGGGCGAAAAGGCGCTGCGCCATGGCCAGGCCGTCGCCGCCGGCAGCGCACTGGCCAGGGATCTCGGCAACCTGCCGGCCAATATCTGCACGCCCGTCTACCTTGCGGAACAGGCGCGCAAGCTGGCGCATGGAAAGCCCAAACTCAAGGTGACCGTGCTCGATCAGAAACAGATGGAGAAGCTGGGAATGGGCTCGCTGCTCTCGGTCGCCAAGGGGAGTCAGCAGCCACCCCGATTCATCGTCCTGCAATACACGGGCGGCGGGAAGGACGCCAAGCCTCACGTGCTGGTGGGCAAGGGCATCACCTTCGATTCCGGGGGTATTTCCATCAAACCCGCCGCGGCCATGGACGAGATGAAGTTCGACATGTGCGGTGCGGCGAGCGTGTTGGGCACTTTCAAGGCGGTCACCGAACTGGAACTGCCGATCAACGTGGTAGGCCTGGTCCCGGCCTGTGAAAACCTGCCCAGCGGCACCGCCAACAAACCGGGAGACGTGGTGACCAGC
>JBNLBB010000331.1:0-518 GCA_050302415.1 Gammaproteobacteria bacterium
GGCCATCCGGGACCGGGTCGCCCTGGCGATTGTCGACATGACCATGCCGCACATGGACGGGGAGGAGACCTTCCACGCGCTGCGCGCCATCCAGCCGAACCTCAGGGTGGTGATCTCCAGCGGTTACAGCGAGTTTGAGATCGCCGAGCGGTTTCGCGGTGAAGATCTCGCCGGGGTGCTGAAAAAGCCCTTCTCCTTTTCCGAACTCGGGGATGCGGTAGGCATCATCGGCCGGCCGTGACTCAGCGTTTCAGCGCCTGACGCAGTGCGTCCGCCATGGTGCCACCCGGTGGCTGGCGCTGTGGTTTGGGGGGGCGCGGTTGGCGGGTTGCGGGTGCCCGCTGTTCGGGCTGCGCCTGCCGGGTGTCGCCACTGCGCATGGTCAGCGCGATGCGCTTGCGCTGCAGATCCACCTCCAGCACCCGCACCCGGACAATGTCCCCCGCTTTGACCACCTGGTGCGGATCCTTGATGAAGCGGTCCGCCAGTTGCGAAATGTGCACCAGCCCGTCCTGGTG
>JBNLBB010000332.1:0-517 GCA_050302415.1 Gammaproteobacteria bacterium
CGAGGCGATGGTGGTGATGGCGCACAAACTGGGATTTCGCGTCATCGCCGAAGGAGTCGAGACGGAGAATCAGCGTGAGCTCCTGCTACGTATGGGGTGTGACTATGCCCAGGGCTACCTCTTTGCGCCCGCCCTGCCGGCCCGGGAATTTGAGGCGCTGCTCGAGGAGTCCCTGCTGGGCCACGGAGCCTAGCTTCTCCCGCCCTCGCTGATCGCGCACGCATGCCTCGCGCGTCGGTCTAGCCGAGCCGTGACGGCAGCCAGAGCGCCAGCGCCGGAAAGAGCACCAGCGCAATCAGCACCAGCAGCTCCAACCCGATGAACGGCAGCGCGGCCAGCCACACATGGCGCATGGAGATGTGGGCCGGGGCCACCGCCTTCATCACATAGAGCAGCAGGCCGAACGGCGGGGTGGTGAAACTCACCTCCATGGCAATCAGCATCAGCACCCCCAGCCACAGCAGATCGATGCCCTGCGCGGTCGCCAGGGGAATGAAGAAGGGGATGGTGATCATGA
>JBNLBB010000333.1:0-517 GCA_050302415.1 Gammaproteobacteria bacterium
TTGATGCCACCTTTGTAGCGTCAGCCAGAAACCGAATCAAGAACCTATCCGGCATGCATGTCATCGAGGACCGCGACCTCGACAAAAGAAAGGCGGGGTCGCGGACCCCGCCCTACAGAGCGCTCCAAGCATCACGCCGCAATTTACAGCGCGGAGAGCGCCGCATTGAAGGTGTTGCTCGGGCGCATGGCTTGGTCAACGAGCTCGTCGACAGGGCGATAGTAGCCGCCGATGTCAGCCGGCCGACCCTGAACAGCATTCAGCTCGTCAACGATCTTTTCTTCATTGGCAGCCAGCGCTTCGGCCAGCGCGGCAAAGCGCGTCTTAAGGTCGGCATCGGCATCCTGTGCAGCCAGTGCCTGCGCCCAATAGAGTGCCAGATAGAAATGGCTGCCACGGTTGTCGAGCTCGTGCACCTTGCGGCCCGGCGACTTGTTGGTTTCGAGGAATCTGGCATTGGCGGCGTTGAGCGTATCGGCCAGGATCTGCGCCTTTTCATTCTCAAAGACGCTGGCCA
>JBNLBB010000334.1:0-515 GCA_050302415.1 Gammaproteobacteria bacterium
CGATTCTAGCCGATTGAGGGCGATCGATGGCGCTTGGCTGCGGTATCGACATCGCAAACAGGCGGATTCGAGCCTCATACCGCTTGCCGCAGCGAGATCACCGGCCAGCCCGCGCGGCCTGCGTGGGCTTGCAGAGTGGCGTCGGGGTCCACCGCCACCGGGTTGCTGACGCGCTCCAGCAGCGGCAGGTCGTTGTGCGAGTCGCTGTAGAACCAGCTGTGCTCGAAACCGCCCATGTACAGGCCGAGGGATTCGAGCCAGCTGTCGACGCGCTGGATCTTGCCGGCCTTGAAGGCCGGTACGCCGCGCGGCTTGCCGGTGAAGCGGCCGTCCTGCTGGGCCGGAACCGTCGCGACCAGGTGCGGGATGCCGAATTCGTGCGCGATCGGTCCGGTGACGAAGCTGTTGGTGGCCGTGACGACCGCCAGCAGCGCACCGTCGGCCCGGTGCCGCTCCACCAGCGCGCGGGCGGCGGGTCCGATCATCGGCCGCACGCGCTCGCGCATGAATGCCCC
>JBNLBB010000335.1:0-514 GCA_050302415.1 Gammaproteobacteria bacterium
CACTCAAAGTGGACCGACTCCCGTTCGTCAATCGGCAGTTCACACACCATGCGTGTCCGCCGTCCGATCCAGCCCTGGTCGACCGGTACGTTACGCAGGTAGATGGCCGCTGCCATGATCGAAATGTCGTAGAGCCTGCCCTGGAACACCTCGTTGTTGAGCAGGAGATTGGCACTCAGCGGGGCCTCGGGCTCCACCCGCACGATGTTGCGGCGTTCGATCTGGGGGCCGTAGTTGAATATCTCGGAAAACCAGGCGGTGCCCTGCTGGATGTCGATCTCCTCCGCCCGACCCGCCAGCACCCGGCCGTGGATCGGACTGTCCATCAGTGCCCAGGGCCACTTGGTGAGGGCGGCAAGATGGAATCGGTGCAGCGCGAGTTCGATTCCCCGCTCATTGACGCGGGTGACTTTGCCCGGGAAATCCACGGGCATGCCGCGGTAGTAGGCAAATACCTGTGGTCCGGTAGCGCCGCGCTCGAAATAGTGGCGGAATTTCACCAGCATGTCTGGAT
>JBNLBB010000336.1:0-513 GCA_050302415.1 Gammaproteobacteria bacterium
GCCCAGGATTTCTGCCGGATTCTGGATGCACTGGCGGAGACGGACGACAGCCTCTCCATCAATCTGACGGTTCCCGGTTGGTCTGCGGATACCCCGGAACAGATCGGCGACCTGCAGGCGGCGATCCATGGTGAAGGGACCGGTGGCGAGACCGATATCCTGAGCGGGTTTTACAACCGGATTCCATTTCCGGAATCCGCAGAAGCGTTCCGCCAAAAGGTCGTACCAGCAATTCCGCGCTCCGAAGCGGAATCCATCGTCGACCGGTTTACCGAGCGATCCGAGATCGTGGCCAGTTCCGACCCGGCCACCGGGGTGCTGGATCTGTGCGAACTGGCATTCGACAACCATACCGTGCTCATGCTCGCCGAATATCTTTGGCGCGGTGGAATGCCCGGCTGGAACCAGGAGCAACGGCCACCCTACCTGGAAGCCAGCGGCCGGCGCTGGCGCGAGACGCATTCAGCCTGGTTTCAGGGCGCCGAGTTCGCACCGCAGGCGATCGGACTCGCC
>JBNLBB010000337.1:0-510 GCA_050302415.1 Gammaproteobacteria bacterium
GCCGCCACTGGTCCAGCACATAGAAATATCGCAGCGTCACCACCCCGACGATCACCACCACGCCGGTCGCCTGGAACAAGAGATCACGCTCCCAACCCTGGACAAAAACCATATCGAAAGACAGCAGTCGTGAGAGCAGCACCAACCCCCCGACCACCATCCAGGTGGCAAAGAGCATGATGCCGAAAGCGATCCCGGTCACCAGGGACACGGGGCTGGCATCGAGCCGCCGGCGGGCGACGCAGAGAAGTGCGCTGCTGCCCAGCGCCACCCACTGCACCAGCATGGAGATGAGTCCCAGATCGGTCCAGCGGTCACCGGAGAGATCGCCCGGCCCAAGCACCAGCAGAAAGGCCAGCAGTTCGGCGGCAAGCACCACCCGGAACACCATGCCAAATGCGCAGAAGTCGGGCAGATAGCATCCCCCCACAAGTCCCGATGGCCACTCCCGCTGCGTTTCCATGCGCCAGAGTTTGGTGCCTGCGCCAATCACGTGCAAGCACCCGCGCC
>JBNLBB010000338.1:0-510 GCA_050302415.1 Gammaproteobacteria bacterium
CATCTCCTGCCACGAGATGGAGCAGACGGTCTACCAGGAGTACCTCGCCTCACCGCACTACAAGAACGCCTCGGGTGCCGGGGCCGGCTGCGCCGCTTGCCACGTGCCGCGGGCCTGGCCGGCCAAGATCGTGCGCAAGGTGCGCGCCACCGGCGAGCTCTACCACGCGTTCCTAGGCACCATCGACACCAAGGAGAAGTTCGCGGAGCACCGCCTCGAACTCGCCGAGCGGGTCTGGGCCGAGATGGAGGCCAACGACTCGCGCGAGTGCCGCGCCTGTCACGACGTCGGGCGCATGGATTTCCACAAGCAGTCGCGCCGCGCCGCCGAGAAGATGGAGCCGGCGAAGGAGAAGGGCACCACCTGCATCGAGTGCCACAAGGGCATCGCCCACGAGCTGCCCGAGGGGTACGACGACGACTAGTCGCCCGGCTGCCCGCGAACCACGGGTGGCCGGATCACTGCTACGCTGGACGAACCGGCAGCGCACGACGTCCGAGGTCCCCATGC
>JBNLBB010000339.1:0-509 GCA_050302415.1 Gammaproteobacteria bacterium
ATTGCAACCCTTCGAAGACGCGGTTGATCGTATCGTCGATCTTCCCGGTCAAATTCGACACCTCGGTCAACTTGTCCGAGAGGGAATCGTTCGTCTCGCCGATCTGATTCAACAGGTAGTCGATTTGAGTTTTCGAGCTCATTGCCGCCTGCAGATCCTTGGAAGCCAATTTCTCAACCATCTCCTGCGCCGCATCGATATTCTTTCTAGACGCGTTCACGACGTTTTTGATCTCCTCGCTGAATCTATCGGAATTTTTCGATAAATTTCGCACCTCATCGGCAACCACTGCAAAGCCGCGGCCGGCTTCGCCGGCCCTGGCCGCCTCGATGGCCGCATTCAATGCCAATAAGTTGGTTTGCTCGGAAATCTTCTGCACATCGTTTAACAAGTGTTCCACCTGCCCCATATGCTCGCGGACATCGCGAATCACATCGACCATTTGTTGACTTTGTTGACTTGTTTGTACGCCTTGGTCAATGAAAAATTCCACGATATTTCCGGTTTCC
>JBNLBB010000340.1:0-508 GCA_050302415.1 Gammaproteobacteria bacterium
CCGGGTATAGACACGATCCCTCGGGATATACCGGTATTCCAAGATTAGCAGGATTTTCCGGTATCGCCGGGTGTCGGTGGTGTATCAGTCGCGGGAGTTTTGCACCACTTGAATCGAACTCCCGCGCAGCTCCCGCTCATCAAACAGCCGGTCGGCACGCAGGGCCGATTTGGCATGTTCGCGCATCGCCGCTTCCGCTCTGCCCCCCTGGCCATGGCAGATGGCGTCGAAGATGATGTGGTGTTCGCGATGGGCGAAATGGAAGCGCAGGGTTTCGGCGTGTGCGTTGTCCAGATCAATGGCAATGGAATTGGGGGAAGCGAAGGGGAGGTGGTCGATGCGGCTCAGCGCCTCCTGGATGGCTGGACTTCCACACGCCTCCACCACGGTAGTGTGGAAGGCACGGTTCATTTCGTGATAGGTCTCGACGGAGGCGAGATCGAGATCAGCGCCGCCAAAAATTTCATCGCCCTTGCGCAGGCAGTTTTCCAGGGTGGTTTTGGCTGAG
>JBNLBB010000341.1:0-508 GCA_050302415.1 Gammaproteobacteria bacterium
TTCTGGGCCTCGCTCACCTTTCTGGGTGACGGCCTGGGTGTGGCGGGGATCGCCCTGCTCCTCGCCTGGCGCTATCCCCAGCTGCTCTGGCCCGCGCTGATCAGCGCGCTGATCGGAACGCTCTATATCCAGGGGCTGAAATCCTTTTTCGATATCGGACGTCCGCCCGCGCAGCTGGCGGCCGACCTCTTCCAGGTGATCGGCCCCGTTATCAGGTCACGCAGCTTCCCCTCGGGCCACACCGCCGCCATCTTCGGGCTGGCCGGCTGCCTGCTGCTGTTCCTGCCCCATGCCGGCTGGCGCTTGGGCGTACTGGCAGTGGCCACCGGAGTGGGTATCAGCCGCATCATGGTGGGCGTTCACTGGCCGGTGGATGTCTGTTTCGGCGCCGCCGGCGGCCTGCTGACGGCGTGGATCGGGGTGGCCGTTGCCGGTTACTGGCGGGTGGGCTTTCACCCGGTGGGTCATCTGCTGTTGCTGCTGCTGTTCCTGGTGGTGACCCTGCAGC
>JBNLBB010000342.1:0-508 GCA_050302415.1 Gammaproteobacteria bacterium
AGGCCTTCGCCAACCAGACCGGCAACGAGCTGATGGAATCCAAGGAAGTGGGCGGCAAGTTCGAATTTCTGATCAAAAAGGCCTAACAGCCCGGGATCAGACCCTATTATTAGGAGACGAATACGATGTCGGACGAAAAAAAGCTGGCCATCATTGCCACCAAAGGCTCGCTTGATTGGGCCTATCCTCCTTTCATTCTCGCTTCAACCGCCGCTGCATTGGGCTATGAGACCGAGATCTTTTTTACCTTCTACGGCCTGCAGCTGCTGAAGAAGGATCTGGACCTCGAAGTGACCCCCCTGGGTAACCCCGGTATGCCGATGCCCATGGGCATGGACAAATGGTTCCCCGTGCTCGGTCTTGCACTGCCGGGCATGCAGGGCATGATGACCAGCATGATGAAGAAGAAGATGGCATCCAAGGGTGTAGCCGATCTTGCAGAGCTGCGAGAGCTGTGCCAGGAGGCCGAAGTGAAACTGATCGCCTGTCAGATGACCGTTGACCTGTT
>JBNLBB010000343.1:0-506 GCA_050302415.1 Gammaproteobacteria bacterium
ATGGTGATCAAGGGGAGCGGCAGACTGATGAAACGGGTCCGTCAGATTGTTCGATTACCGCACGTCCTGGTCACCGGCCTGTTCCGGTACGGAATTTTTCCCATTCTGGTCTGTGTTCCGTTCTGGATCTACGTCCACACCGTGGACCGGTTTTTTGTCCAGCGATTGGGGCGGCTTGACTAGTCGCCTGATGTGACGGTATCGGTCGATGTGGCAACCGGGTGGGTGGCAAACCATTCGCGCGCCAGCAGAATGGCCCCAATGCAGGCACCGAGCAGGTCGGTATAGATCGCTCCCGGAAACGCCGATGACGGGACCAGCGCGGCTAGGCCGGCACCGGCGAAAGCCAGCCGATACCCCATGCTCAATGGGCGGCTGAAGTATCCCGCTATTCCAATCGAGACCAGCCACACTCCGGCCAGCGCGGTTGCGATGGCGAGGCTGATGCCGAGTGGCGTGCCGCTGAGTATCAGCTCCGGGGAGGCAACAAACAGAAACGGAATGAC
>JBNLBB010000344.1:0-505 GCA_050302415.1 Gammaproteobacteria bacterium
ATCTGCTCTTTTCCAGCCTCTGTCTGCAATGGTGCGAGGATCTGCCCGGGGTGTTCGATGAGTGGCGCCGGGTGCTGCGGCCCGACGGGCTGGTGCTCTTCTCCACCTTCGGTCCGGACACCCTGCGGGAACTGACCGCCAGCTGGCAGGCGGTGGACGGCTACATCCACACCAACCGCTTCACCGATCTGCACGATGTGGGTGACGCCCTGTTGCATAGCGGTTTCCGTGACCCGGTCACCGACGTGGAGCACCTGACGGTCACCTATCCCGAGGCGCTCGATCTGATGCGCGACCTGAAGGCGATCGGCGCGCACAACGTGACCGCCGGACGGCCGCGCGGGCTCACCGGCAAGGGACGCCTGACGGCCCTGCGCGACGCCTACGAGCGCTTCCGCCAACCCGATGGCCGCCTGCCCGCCACCTATGAGGTGGTTTACGGCATGGCCTGGGCGCCGAATGCCGTAGGTGCGCGGCGGGTGCCGGAGCAGTCGATCCAGGTGCC
>JBNLBB010000345.1:0-502 GCA_050302415.1 Gammaproteobacteria bacterium
GCCTTGTGCGGGTTGGTCAGGGTAGGTATTGGGGCTTTTGGGCGGAGATGATGCCCGTGTTGACCCCGCAGTAGTTGAGGCCACCGAACAGGCGACCATGCTCGATCTTGACGCAGCGGTCCATCACCACCTCCAGCCCCGCCTTGCGGGCCCGTTCCGCCGCGGCTTCGTGGATGACTCCGATCTGCATCCATACCACGCGCGCGCCGATGGCGATGGCGTCCTCGACAACGGGCGGCACATCCTCGCTGCGGCGGAAGATATCCACGATGTGCACCGGCTCCGGAATATCGGCCAGCGATGGGTAACAGCGTTCGCCCAGCACCTCATCGTAGGCGGGATTGACGGGGAAGACCCGGTATCCGTGCTCCTGCATGTACTTCGCTGCGAAATAGCTGGGGCGGTACCAGTTGGCGGAGAGGCCGACCACCGCGATGTTGGTGTTCTCCTTGAGAATGCGCCGCAGGGTGACAATATCGCTCATCTGCTTCTGTTCCGGGTC
>JBNLBB010000346.1:0-502 GCA_050302415.1 Gammaproteobacteria bacterium
GGAGGAGAAGATGGGCATGCACGCGTCGCCCACCTGCCAGCTGGCCTTCGAGGGCGCGCAGGCGGAGCTGCTCGGAGCGCCGGGCGAGGGACTGGCGCGCATGTTCACCATGATGAACACCACGCGCCTGGACGTGGGCGCCGAAGGCGTGGGCCTGGCCGAGGTGGCCGCCCAGCGTGCCTGGCGCTACGCCGCTGAGCGGCGTCAGGGGCGCGCGCCGGGCTCGCAGGAGAAACTCGACCTCATCTGCCGCCACGGCGACGTGCAGCGCATGCTGCTCACCCAGCGCGCCCTGGTGGAGGGATGCCGGACCCTGGTCCTGCGCACCCTGGTGGACCTGGAACTGGGCCGGGATCCCGCCCTGGTGGAGTTTCTGACCCCGGTCTGCAAGGCGTTTTGTTCCGAAGCGGCGGTGCGGGCCGCCGATCTCGCCATCCAGATCCATGGCGGCTACGGATATTGCCGTGAATACCGTGTCGAGCAGGTGCTGCGGGACGCGCGC
>JBNLBB010000347.1:0-501 GCA_050302415.1 Gammaproteobacteria bacterium
TTCAAGCACGCGATCCTGTCCGTTGGATCGTACCGACACCTTGCCCGGAGCAGTCAGCCGGCCGGTGCCCTGGAGGATATCCACCTTGTGATTTTCCAGCAGCCGGCGCACGTTGTGGGTCAGCTCGGCCACCACTTTATCCTTGCGAGCCATCATGGCGGCCAGGTCGAGGGTCACCTTGCCGGTCTTGACGCCGTGCCCGGCCAGGGCATGGCGGGTCAGGTGGAAGTATTCGCTGGAGTCCAGCAGGGCTTTGCTGGGAATGCAGCCCACGTTGAGGCAGACCCCGCCCAGCCGTTCTTCTTTTTCGATGCAGGCGGTCCTGAGCCCGAGTTGGGCCGCGCGAACGGCGGCGACATAGCCGCCGGGGCCGGAGCCGATGATGATCACGTCGTAGTCTGCCATCTTACACCTCCAGGAGCAGCCGTTCGGGGTTCTCGATCAATTCCTTGACCCGTTTCAGGAAAGTGACCGCCTCGCGGCCGTCCACGATCCGGTGGT